>CAZLAU010000005.1:0-43149 GCA_964557615.1 uncultured Gemmatimonas sp. | reverse complement strand
GCCGCCGTCCCCTCGAAGCTCACCGTGTGCGTGCCGCTCGCGTTGAACGTGTGGCTGCCGACGCAGCCGCCGTAGTTCCAGCCGCCCTTCACCCGCAGGATGCCCGCGGTGAGTTCCGTGTCGTTGTACCCGCCGGCGGTGTTCCAGCTCACGGTCCCGGTCGTGGAGAGGTCGCCGGCCGCGTGCTGCATGCGCAGCCGCCCGCCGCTGTTGAACGTGAGCGTGTTCAGCGTGGTGGTGCTCGCGCCCACGTTGAGCAGCGCGTTGTCGGTCACGAGCAGTGTGCCCGCGACCGTGAACCCGCTCGCCGGCAGGTCATAGGTGTGCGCGCCGTCGAGCGTGAGGTTCGGGAAGCTCGCCGCGACGAGCGTCGTCGTGCCGCCCGTGCCCCAGAACGTCGTGTTCGTGAGCGTGTACGCGCCCGGCCGCACGAGGCTGCCCGCGATGATCCGGAGGGTGCCGCCGCCGGCGAGCGTGGCGCCCGCGTTCACCGTCGTCGTCCCGGTCACGTCGTACGTCCCGGAGAGCGTCACGGCGCCCGCCGTGTTGGCGATCACGAGGTTGCGGAAGTGTTCCTGCGCGGCGCCGGTGCCGGCATAGCAGCCGCCGCTCACGGCCTGGGCCGCCGTCCCCTCGAAGCTCACCGTGTGCGTGCCGCTCGCGTTGAACGTGTGGCCGCCGACGCACCCGCCATAGCTCCAACCGCCTTTTACCCGCAGCGTGCCCGCGGTGAGCAGCGAGTCGCCCTGCTCACCGGCCACGGCAAATGTCACCTGCGTGTTGGCAATGAGCTCGGCCGATGGGCTCTGCATCCGAAGCCCGCCGGTCCCGCCGGTCGAGAACGTGCCGACCGTGGTCACGCCGGTGCCGACGTCATAGCGACCGGCCGACACGTGCAGTACGCCGTTCACGGTCACCGCACCGTTGGCCGTGGTGAGCCCGCCGACAATTTCGAGCGCCGGGAATACGCCGACGACGGTGGCGTTGGCGCCATTCATCCGGATCTTGCCGATGCCCGCCGTGAGTCCGGTCGCGGGAACGTCCACGTTGCCGCTGGCGGTGATGTCGAAGTTGCTGAGGTTGATCGTCGCGCCGGACTGCATCGTGAAGCGCGTCACGGATGCGCCGCCGCTCAAGATGGGTTGGTTCCCGCCCGCGACGATCAGCACCGAATCGGTCGCCGCGGGGACACCGGCAGGCGACCAGTTGCCCGCCGTATGCCAGTCCGTGCTGACCGCGCCGGTCCACGTCTTGCTCGCGAGCGACGCCGCGCCCCAGTTCGTCGTGGCGCCGCCTCCGACCGTCACGAGGCCCCCGTTCGCCGTCGGCGTCACGCCACTGAAGTCCACGGCCAATACCGGCGCAATACCGTCGGTGTCGAGGATGTCCATGTACGTGCCGCCGCCGCTCGGCGTCGTGGCGAACGTCCAACCCTGCAGAAGTGGAACGGACCCATTCGGGGCCGTGCCCGATCGGCGGACGATGAACGGCGTGCCCGTGGGCACGGAATTGGTAAAGGCGATCGTGACCAGCGAATCAACGGGCAGGCCTTCGTCGAGTTGCAACGCGATCGCATCGAATACGGTGTTCCCGACCGCGGCTCCGCGCGTGTACAGAGTCGTCGCGAATGTCGTATCACGAATGAAGGTGTGCACGCCGGCGAGTCGCGTTTCGACGCGATCGGCGTACACGTCCGTGCCGATGCGCACCACTCCACCGGGAATGGCGTGCGCAAGGACGCCGAACTGCGATCCGCCAGCACCGTAGCCTGGCGAGGCAAGCACGAGCCGGGCGTTCGTCGTCGTGAACTCGGTGACGTGCGGCGACACGGCCGCAAACGACGTGGCGCTGGTCACGATCTGCTGGATGAACTTTCCTCCGACGCGAAGCAGTCCGTTCGTGAGCGTGCCTGTGGTGGAGCCGCCGGCGAATACCGCGTCGCCGGACACGATGAGCGTGTCGGCCGCGTTGGTCATCGTCAGCTTGCCGCCGCCGGTGGTCGAGAAGTTGCCGGTCACGGTGATCGTGCGCCCGCCGACCACGAGGTTGCCCGCCGCGCCGTTCACGTGGAGGCTCGCCGCGGAGATGTTACCGCCGAGCGTCGGCGCGCCGCCGATGAAGACGGTGCCGTACGTTCCCGCGGGCACGGTCTGCGCGACAGTTCCGGCAAAGGCGAAGGTGTCCACGACCGTGGAGGCATCGAACGTGTAACTGCCGGCGGTGCGGAATCGCGTGAAATGGACGCCGGTGCCCGCTGCCGTCGTCGTGTTGCCCTTCACTGCGACGGCCCGCGGATTGCCTGGCGTGCCGATCGCGGTCACCGCGGTCACGCCGGAGTTGATCGTCAGCGATCCCTGCACGCCGACCGGTGAGTCGATCGTCAGCGTTCCACTGGGCTTGCTGACAACGAGGGTGCCGAAACACGACCCGCCGGCGCAGCTGGTGGGCGGGCCCGTCGTATCGGGCGTGGCGAAGGAGAGCGTTTGTGCGCCGCTGCCGCTCAGCGTCGTGGTGTGCGCAGGGAGGCTTCGGAACGAGCGGTTGTTGAACGTCGCCGTCTGGACGACGTTGCCCTTGAACGTGGACGCCCCCGCGTTGAAGTCGGACTGCCAGCCACCGAAGGTGGCGTTGCCGTTCACCGTCAGGGTGTCGGCCGCGCTCGAAATCGAAATGCTGCCGTTGCCCGATGTGGTCAGGTCGCCAAGCACCGTGACCGAATGTCCGTTCCAGGTGACCGTACCGCTGCTGACGCGGAGTGAATCGACCGTGAAGTTCGACCCGAGCGATACGTTGCCGTTGGCCCACAGCAGGCCATTGAGCACCGGCGGCAGGGTCACCACGCACGCGCACCCTCCGAACTGCAGCGTGTCCACGCGCCACTTCGCCGCGGCGTCGGTCATCGACCCATAGAGGAACAGGCGGACGCTGCCGCTCACGAGTCCGCTGGCCGGCTGGATCGTCATGTCGCCGAGGATCGAACTGCCGCTCGCGGCGCCCGCCGCGAACGTCACGCCGCCGGCGCCGGCGAAATCGAGGTTCTGCGCCGTGAACGGTGCGGCCATCGTCTGTGGCGACGCGCCGTCGAATCGCAGCATCCCGCTTCCCGACCCCTGGATCACCGTGCCGGATCCCGACACGTTGCCGGCGAACGACAGGGTGCCGGCGGAGAGCGCGATCGAGCCGAATCCGCTGTTCAGGGTCGCCGCGCCGCCGACCGCGATGCTCCCGGCAGCGGCGTTCAACGCAATCGTCGCGCCGCTGTTTGTCGCGAGTGAGCCGGTGATCGTCAGCGATTGCGGGCCTGCGGTCAGGCTGCCGCCATTCATCGTGAGGCTGGCCACCTGCGTGGCGCCGCCGAGCACGACCGCGCCGCTGTCGATCACCACCGCGTTGTTGATCGTGCCGCTCAGCGCCCCGTTGCCCCCGATCGCGACCGTGCCGGATCCGTTGATGGTCGTGCCTGCCGCGACGTTGCCGAGGACCGTGAGGAGGCTGTTGTTCGTCAGGGTTGCGGTCGGGGCGAGGTACAGGTGTCGGATCATCACCGGCGCCGCGATGACCGGAGGCGTCGCTGCGACGGGGATGGACACCGAGTCGGCCGCCGTGGGCACCTGTGCCGGGCTCCAGTTCGCCGCAGTGGTCCACGCCGAACTCGTCGCGCCGGTCCACGTGAGGTTTGCCGACGCCGACGTCCCGGTCGCGGTGAACGTGAGTGGCGATCCGATCAACGTGCCGCTCGTCGCGGTGACCGTGTTCGCTCCGGGCGTGCCGCCGAGCGTGAGTGCGGTGCGGACCCGGCCGTTGGCGTCCGTGACGTTTGTCGTCGCGCTCAGCGCGCCACCGCCACCGGTGACGTTCCACGTCACGGTCGCGCCCGACACCGGGTTTCCGAAGGTGTCGGTCACCCGCGCGACGAATTTCTGCGGCAGGAGCGTGCCGGCCGCGGCGCTCTGCGCGCCGCCGCTGTCGGCGACGATCGAGGACGCGGCGGCCGCGGTGACATTGAACGCCGCCGACATCGCGCCCGTGAGCGCGCCGCTGCCCGCGGAGAGCGTGTAGCCCGTCCCCGCCTTGTTAAGCGAAATCCCGCTGAAGGTCGCGACGCCGGCCACGGCCGCCACCGTCGCCGTACCCGACAGCGTCGAGCTGCCCGGATTGGCCACGATCGCGAGGGTCACGTTCCCCGTGAAGCTGCTCGCCACGGCGCCACCGGCATCCTTCGCGGTGACCACGATGGCCGGCGTGATGGCCACGCCCGCAGTCGCGTTCGTCGGCTGCGTCGTGAAGGCGAGTTGCGTGGCGATGCCGGCGCCAACGGGCGCCGTCGAGGTGGCTGTTACGACGAGAGGATTCGGGAGCAGCCCCGAGCTCGACACGTTGAGTGTCATCGGGCCGGCCGCAGCACCCAGCGTCCACACGGTCTGCGCGGCGCCGCCGGCGACGGCGATCGCGGTCGAGGGGTTCGCCGTTCCGCTCCCGCCAGCGGGCGTGAACGCCACGGTTGCGCCCGCGACGCCGTTGCCGAACGCGTCGGTCACACGCACCACCACCGGGTTGGCGAGCGTGGCCGAGCCGGCCGCACTCTGACCACCGCCGCTGACGAGGACGAGGGTGGACGCCGGTCCCGGCGTGATCGTGAATGCCGGGCCGACGACGCTCGTGACGCCCGATCCGCTGGCGGTGAGCGTGTAGCTGCCGGCCGCGGTGAGCCGCAGACCGGTGAAGGTTGCGATGCCTGCAACGGCGTTCACCGTGGTCGTGCCAATGAGCGCGTTGGCCGGCTCGCTGGCACCGCCAATCGCAGCGGCGCCTCCCTCACGAACGGCAGGTGGCCCCGCGGAGTCGATGGGGGCGCCAAGGGAGGCCGGCGCCGGAGCACTGGCCGCGATCGTGATCGGGCCCGCAAATGTCGGTACCGGGTTGCCCAGCGCGTCGCGCACCTGGACCGTGACCGGGTCGAACACGGCCCCCGCGACCGCGCCGTTCACCGGGTAGCCCTGGAACGCCAGCCGACTCGCCGCACCGGCGACGATCTGGAACGGGTTGGTCGTCGCGCCAGTGAGCACGCCGGACGACGCGACGAGCGTGTACGTGCCCGGCACGCCAAGCCGGAGGTCGCTGAACGTGGCCACTCCGGCGACGGCGTTGACGCTGGTCGTTCCGGTCAGGACGGCAGCCGCAGGCGCCCCGGCGCCGAGCGCGAGGGCGACCGGGCCGGTGTACGTGGTCACCAACGTGCCGGTCGCATCAACCGCGTGTACCACGACCGGCGTTGCCAGCGCCGTACCGGCGGCCGTCGAGGCCGGGGGGTGAGTGGCGATGACCAGTCGCACGGGTTCAAGCGAACGAGCCGTGGCGCTGAAGGTCACCGGCGACCCGGCGAGGCCGCTGGCCGTTGCCGTAAGGGTCTGCACGCCGACCGTCGAGCCGAGCCGCCAGGTCGTCTGCGCCTGCCCGCTGGCGTCGGTGATCACCGACGCCGCTCCCACCGCGCCGCCGTTCTGCGCCGCGAAGGTCACGGTGACTCCGGGAGCCGGAAGTCCGTCGGTCGCGGTCGCGCGCACAACCACCGGCTGCGGCAGCGTCGTGCTCACGGGGCCCGACTGCCCGCTGCCGGACAGCGCGGCGATTGCACTTGGCTGCGCCTGGATTGTGAGCGTGGCCGCGTCAGTGGGGCCGGTGAGCAGCCCGGCGACAATCGACACCGTCCCCCGCGCCGCTCCGGCCGTACCTGCGCCCGTCGCGGCATTCACCGAGGCCAGCCCAGGGCTGAGCGAGCTGAAGACGATCGGGGTTCCGGGCACGACGTTTCCTGCGGCGTCCAGGGCCTGCGCACTGAAGTTGAACGTCGCGCCGGTGTTTACGGTCAGCGTCTTCGGACTGATCCGGACCGCGACGGCGTTCGCGCCGGGCCCTGTATAGGTGATCGGGATCGTGACGGGCGCTGGCGGGGGCGGGCCCGCGCCCGGGGTCGTCGGCACTGCATTGACGGTGACCGGGCCGCCCCGGAACACCGTGTCGCCGGCCGCGTTCACATACTTGAGGTTCAACGCGAGCGGGTGGCCGCTTGCCGGCGCAGACGCCGGAAGCGGTACCGACAACGTCAGGGTGAGCTCGTCTGACCCTGCCGGGAAGTTCACGACGGTATCCAGCGCGACCGTTCCGTCGGGGTTGTTGAGGACGATGCGCACTTTCGTGAACGCGACGCCGCTGCCACCGGCGGCCTGGAACACCGGGAGTCCCGGCGGAAACTCCGCCAGCCACGACAACGCGGCGGACCGGCTGGCGCCCGGGCCACTTCCCGGCGCAGTCGGCTCGCGCCCACAGCTCAGGGTGACGAGCACGGCGCCGCCGACGAGCAGGGCCACCCTGCCCGGCACGGATCGGCTTGCTCTACCAGCGGATGGCGTTATCACGGGGCGCACGGCGGGACTCCTCGAACGAGAGAAGCTACGCCTGCACACCCGGGCCGCCAGTGAGCGGCGTCACGTTGCGGGGCTGGCGGACGGCTGGCGGCCGGCCGGCGCGCGGTCGGCGCGCGGCCGCCTGGTCGCTGGCTACGCGACCCGCTCGCGCCGGAACTGCAGCAGCACCACGGCCGCGACAATCAACGCCCCGCCGGTGATCACCCGGGGGGTCATCCCCTGCGACAGCACGATCGCTCCGATGATCGCCGTGAGGAACGGCTCGACCGTGCTGATGATGGCCGTCTTCACGGGCCCGAGCCGGATGAGGCCGCTCAGGAACCAGACCGACGGCAGCACCGTGCTGAAAATCGTGAGTGCGGCGATCGTCGCCCACGCAGGGCCGGTCAGCGCCCAGTCGAACGACTGATCCCCGACGGACCAGAGCAGGAAGCACGCGGCGGCGCCGATCTTCGCGAGCGCGCTCGTGACGGGCACCGGATACGTCTTCTGGAGGTGCATCATGGTCGGGATGTAGGCGCCGTACACGAGGGCTGCGCTGAGGGCGAGGGCGACCCCGGTCCAGAACGTGCCGTCACCCGGCGCGGCCGCGCCGGCGCCCGCGATGCCGGTTCCGCTCGGCACGCCGACAATCACGATGATGCCGCCGAAGCTCATCGCGAGCGCGAGCCCGCGCCGTGCCGTGAACCGCTCGGCGCCTCGCAAGGCCTGCACCAGGGTGACCCACGCCGGATAGGTGTAGAACAGAAAGGCGAGCGTGGCGACGGGGATGTACGCGATGCTCGACAGCGCGAGTCCCACCAGCAGCGCCTGCCCGCCGCCCCCGATCACGACGAACTTCATCATCTCGCGCGCGGGCAGCCGCGGATATCCGCGTGCGCCGACGAACGTCGCAAGCACGACCGACGCGAGCACATAGCGCCAGGTGAGCACGTTCGGCAACGACGCGCCGTAGCCGATCGCCAGCGCCGTGAGCGTGCTGACGGCGGCAAAGCCGAGCGCGGCCAGGAGCGTGAACGTCGTGCCGGCGACGGCGCGGCTGTCGTCGGGAACGGGCGTGGAGACGGCCGCCGCGGCGACGCGCTGGGTGCCTTCGGTCATTTCGCCACCGTCACATGAATTTTCCGAGCACCATCAGCGCGACCGTGAAGTAGATGATCAGTCCGGACACGTCCACCAGCGTGGCCACGAACGGCGCCGACGCGCTCGCCGGGTCGAACCCGAGGCGCCGGAGCGCGAACGGAAGCATCGACCCGGCGAGCGAGCCGAACGCGACGATCGCCGTGAGCGACAGGAACACGTTCAGCGCCATCAGTTCCCACGGGTTGCCGCCGGTTTCGTAGTTGTACCCGATCAGCGCGCCAACGTTGCCCCAGTTGTGGTCGAACGCCGTTTGCGCGATCGCGATCCGCGCGACGCCGATCGCGCCGAGGATCACGCCGAGGACGATGCCGGTCGGGAGTTCGCGGATGGCGACGCGCCACCAGTCGCCGAGCTGCACTTCCTTGAGCGCCATCGCGCGGGTGACCAGCGAGGTGGCCTGCGACCCGGCGTTTCCGCCGCCGCTCATCACCAGCGGGATGAAGAGCATCAGCACGGGCAGCTGCGTGAGTGCGGCGTCGAAGTGCTGGAGCGCCGACGTCGTGAACATCTGCAGGAGGATCAGGATGGCGAGCCAGCCGGCGCGTTTCTTCAGCATCCCCCCGATGCCCATTTGCATGTAGGGCTCCTCGAGTGCCTCCATGCCGCCCAGCTTCTGCACGTCCTCGGTCTGCTCTTCCTGGATCACGTCGATGACGTCGTCGAACGTGACCACGCCGAGCACGCGGTCCTTTTCGTCCACGACCGGGATGGCCACGAGGTCGTACTCGGAAATGAGACGCGCGACCTCCTCGCGGTCGGCGGCGACGGCAACCTTGCGCACTTCCGGCCACGCCACGTCTGCCATGCGCGCCCCTTCGGGCGCGGCGAGCAGTTCGCGGAGCGAGAGCACGCCGGCGAGCGTTCCCTCGCCGTCGATCGTGTACACCACGTTCATCGCCTCGCGGCGACCGCCGCGGGCAATCTCACGTACGCGCCGGAGCGCCTCTTCGACGGTGTAGCTCGACGGAACGGACACCAGCTCCGTGGTCATCAGGCCGCCCGCGCTCTCGGGCGGATACAGCAGCAGCTGCTCGGTGTTCTTGCGCGTTTCCGCGGGCAGCGCCTCGACGATGTCCTCGGCGTGCGACTCGTCGATGTCCTCGAGCGTGTCGGCGCGGTCGTCGGGCGTCATCGCGGCCACGAGGCCCGCTGCCTGCTCGGCGCTCATGTGCTCGAGCAGGTCGGTGCGCAGGTCCTCGGCCAGGTACTCGAGCACCGCCGCGGCGCGCGGCGCCGGCAACGCGGCAAGCAGTACCGGGATCTGACTGGGAGGCAGTGCCTCGACCACGTCCGCGAGGTCGGCCGGGTGCAGGTCCTCGGTTTCGGCGGCCACGGACCCAGGTTCGGTCTCGAGCAAGTCGAGAATGTCGGGCGCCAGCAACGCCGCGAGCGACTGCTTTACCTTTCGCGGCTTTTCTGAGGCCATGGCTTCCGTCCCTGGGCGTGCACCACTGAGCCCGGTTCGACGGGCCCAAACGACGGCCCGTCTCTATAGTAGTTGAGCCGAAGCTAATCGGCCCTGCGCAGTGCGAACACCCCTCGCGTGCCGTTGCCGAGCCGTGACGAAACCGTGGGGCGCCGGACCGCGTAGGGAGGACAGATATCGGAGCGGCTGCAGGGCTGGAACCCGTTGCAACCTTTTTGCCCGGCCGGGGTTCTAATCTGCAGAACGAAGGAGTGGAGACGGGCAGTCGGTAGGCGGGGTTGAGCGCCGGTGCTGGTGGGGGGCCGGCCTCCTCCCTTACCGGCTGCCCGTTTTCGTATCTTGCCGGGGAGCGCGCCGCGGAACATCCGGGCGCCCGCGGGCCGCGACGCGGCCCGGATCCTTCGCCCCGCCAGCCATGCCCGTCGTCGCATTTCTCGGACTCGGTGCCATCGGGAATCCGATGGCACGCCAGATCGCTCAGGAAGACGCGTTTTCGCTTCGCGTCTGGAATCGTTCCGACGCCAAGGCGGCGGATTTTGCATCGCAATACAAGGCGACGCACGCCGGTTCGCCGCGCGAGGCAGCCGCCGGTGCCGACTTCGTCATCACGTGCCTTTCGACGTCTGCGGACGTCGAGGGGCTGCTCGACGGCGCGTCTGGGCTCGAGGCGGGTTTCGGTGAGGGCGCGATGCTGATCGACTGCACGTCGGGTGACCCTGCCGTGTCGCGGCGGATCGCCGCGCGACTCGCGAAGAAGGGAGTGTCATTTGTCGACGCTCCGGTGTCGGGCGGCGTGGCCGGCGCCGAGATCGGCACACTGACGGTGATGGTCGGCGGGGAACCGGCTGCGTTCGAACGCGCCAGGCCGGTGATCGAGGCCTTTGGCGAGAAGATCGTGCACTGCGGTCCGGTCGGCGCGGGGCACGCGCTCAAGGCGATCAACCAGGCGATGCTGGCCGTGCACATCTGGAGCCTGGGCGAAGGGCTCACGGCGCTGGCGCGCGCCGGCGTCAAGCCGGGCGTGGCGCTGGACGTGATCAACGCGTCGAGCGGGCGGTCCAACAGCTCGCAGAACCTCTTCCCTCAGCGGGTGCTCACGCGGGCCTTTCCGCGCACGTTCCGGCTGGCGCTGCTCGACAAGGACGTCGGGATCGCCGCGCGTGCGCTGCGCGAGCAGAAGGTGCCGGCGCCGCTCATCCAGCTCGCGGCCGAATTGATGAGCATGGCGCATCGTGAACTCGGCGAGGACGCCGATCACGTCGAGGCGGTGAAGGTGATCGAGCGGATGGCCGGCGAGGTGATCGATTGACGGCGACCCTCGACCAGATCCGCGCGCAGTTTCCCGCGCTGGAGCGACGGCACAACGGGCACCAGGTCGCGTACTTCGACGGGCCCGGCGGCACGCAGGCGCCCCGGACGGTCGCCGACGCGATGACGGACTACCTCCTGCGCCACAACGCGAACACCCACTGGGAGTATCCGACCAGCGCCGAGACCGACGCGATGCTGGCGGCGGCACGCATCACGTTCGCGGATTTCCTCGCGTGCGGTCCCGAGGAGATCGCGTTCGGGAACAACATGACGACGCTCACCTTCCACGTGTCGCGTGCGCTCGGCGCCGCGTGGGGCCCCGGTGATGAGGTGGTCGTCACGGATCTCGACCACCACGCGAACATCGCGCCGTGGCTGCGGCTCGCGCAGGAGCGCGGCATCACGGTGCGGCGTGTTGCCGTGCGCCTCGACACGGCGGAACTCGATTGGAGGTCGCTCGAATCCGCCATCACGGACCGGACGCGGCTCGTGGCGATCGGTGCGGCGTCGAACGCCGTGGGGACGATCAGCGACGTCGCGCGCGCGGCGGCGCTGGCCCGCGCGCGCGGTGCACTGACCTTCGTGGACGCCGTGCACTACGCGCCGCACACGCTCGTGGACGTGCGCGCCCTCGGCTGCGACCTGCTGGCGTGCTCGCCGTACAAGTTCTACGGGCCCCACACCGGCGTGCTGTACGGGCGCCGCGACCTGCTGAACCGGATGAACGTGCCGCGCCTCGATCCCGCGCCCGACGCCGACGGCGAGCGCCTCGAGACCGGCACCCAGAACCACGAGGGGATCATCGGTGCGGCGGCGGCGGTGGAGTTCCTCGCGTCCATCGGCGACGGAATGCAGCGGCGCCAGCGTCTGGCATCGGCATTTGCCGTGCTGCATCAGCGGGCGCACGCGCTCTTCACGAGGCTCTGGGACGGACTCGGCGCGATCCCGGGTGTCACACGTTACGGACCGCCCCACTCGAGTCCGCGCACGCCGACGGCGGCGTTCACCGTTCGGGGCGTGGATTCCACGAGCGTCGCGCGGTCGCTCGCCGAGGCCGGCGTGTTCGTGTCGCACGGCGACTTCTATGCGAGCACGATCGTGGCGCTCCTCGGCCACGCCGTGGACGGCGTCGTGCGCGCAGGGTGCGCGTGCTACACGTCGGACGACGAAGTGGACCGGTTGCTGGCCGGCGTGACGGCGCTCGCGCGGTGAACCAACGGCCCGGCCCGACCTGCGCGCCGAACACGACCCGCGTGCGCCGGCGGCTTGCTACGTTGTGCGGCCTGTGTGCGGCCGCCGTCGTGGCGGCGTGCGGCGAGCGCGCGCCGACAGGCGCGGAGTTCCTGGTGGTCACTGCCGATTCGACGTTCTGGGTCACGGCCGATCGGGGGGCGGTGCGCGCGCGCGGCGTGCCGATGCTGGTCGCCCGGCTCGATGGCCGGTTCACCGAGCTGTACGTGGCCGACGACGACCGCTCGTTCTTCAATGCCGTGTTCGTCGGGCACCGGCTGTTCGCGCGCGACCTCATTCGCGGCGATTCGCTCGAGCTGCACCGCGACACGCTGATCCAGCGGCTGGCGGTCGAGTACGGCAAGGCGCACCCGGACGAGCAGCCCCTTGGCCCTGACGACCCGGAGAACGACGACGCGCCAGTGCGCGCGACCTCCGACCTCGAGATCCTTGCCGTCCACGGGCCGTATGTGTCATACGAGCACCACACGGACGTGGACAGCCGCGACGACCGGTCGCCGGACCATCGCCACCAGTATGTCCGTGGCGTTGTGGACGCGCGGAACGGCGAAAGCCGCACGCTGGAGCAGCTGTTCGGCCGACCCGTCGCCGACTCACTGATCGCTGCCGGCCGGCGCGAGTGGCTCGCCGCGCGTGACACGCTGCTCGCGGCCGCCGGCTCCGAGGCCGCCCGGACCCGCGCCGCACTCGCCGCGTTCGCGTTCTCGCCACACAGCTTCTCCCTGGGATCCGACGGGCAGGCGCCGGCCGTGCGGTTCGCGGTGCCCGCGTCGGGTGTGAACCCGGACATCGAGCCCGTCGAACTGCGCCCGCGCACGATCGCGGCGCCGGAGTGGTGGGCGGTCGTTGCGCCGGAGTTGCCCGAAACGGCCGGCGCCGACGGCCGGTGGGTGCGTGGCGGCGACACGCTCACCGTGCGGGCGGACGACGGCGCCGCGGGGTGGACCGTGACGCTGGCGACCGATGGCGCGAGGCCGCAGATCGCGCTCCGTGCGTCGTCGGCCGTCGATCGCGTCGTGTGGCTCGACGGGTCGGTCACGTCGGACGACCGGCTCGCGCTCCGTCGTGCGTTCGCCGAGGCCGGCGAGTACGATGGCGGCCGTCAGGTGGCGGCCACGCCGCTCGCTCCGCGAGCGACTCCCATACATCTTCCACGCCATGGACGAAACGCCTCCGCAGCACACCGTACGCGCGTCACGGCACGAGTCGTCGGCCCTGATGATGCCGCAGGACGAGAACACCCGCGGTCACGTGTTTGGCGGCGCGATCCTGGCGATGCTGGACAAGACCGCGGCCGTATGCGCGATGCGACACGCGCGCAAGCCGTGCGTCACCGTATCGGTTGACCGCGTCGACTTCCGCGAGCCGATCATGGTCGGCGAGCTGATCATCATGAAGGGGAGCGTCAACTGGGTCGGCAAGACGTCAATGGAGATCGGCGTGCGCGTCGAGGCGGAGAACCTGCTCACGGGCGTGCGGCGCCACACCAACTCGTGCTACACGACGTTCGTCGCGCTCGACGACAATGGCCGCCCGACCGCGGTGCCGCCGCTCATCTGCGAGACCGAGGAGGAGGAGCGGCGCTGCCGTGCGGCTGCTGCACGCCGGCAACGGCGTCTTGACGAACGCGACGCGGAGAACGGAACGCGATGAGCATCGCCGTCGACGGCGTGTGGCGCGGGCGGCGCACGTGGTCGCCCGCCGAGGCGACGGCCGCGCTCCCGCTGGTGCGGCGCATCGCCGAGGACCTCGCCACGCGGTACGTGGCGTGGCGCGAGGCTGTCGAGGCGTTCGAGTACGCGACGAGTGGGACCACCACAGCGGCGCCGAGCGCGGACGCGGACCGGCTGTCGGCGGCGGCACAGCGATTGGCGGCGGAGATTGACGAACTCCAGCAGGAGCTGACCGCACTCGACGTCGGGGTGGCGCGCCTCGAGCACACGCTCGTGGCGTTCCGCAGCGAGCGCGATGGCGTCATCGTGCCGCTGTTCTGGGCGCCGGGCCTTGCCGCACCGACTTACGACTGGCCGGCGACGGTGCCCGCGTACGGGATGTCCACTTCGAGGCCATCGCGCGCGCCGATCGTCTCCGGAAATCGCTCGCGGGCCTGACGCACCAGTTCGGACGGGTCGTGCGAGTAGCGCGCCGAAAAATGCGTGAGCACGAGCTTGCGGGCACCGGCAGCCGCTGCGACTTCGGCGGCTTCGCGCGCCGTGGCGTGCCCGGTTTCCCTCGCGCGCTGCGCTTCCTCGTCGCCGAAGGTCGCCTCGTGGACGATCAGGTCGGCACCGCGCGAGGCGTCTATGGTCGCCTGGCAGGGCCGGGTGTCCCCGGTCACGACGACGCGCCGCCCCGGGCGTGACGGCCCGACGAGCGTTGCGGGGTCAATCACCCGACCATCGTCGAGCGTGACGGACTCGCCCTTGTGGATCCGTCCCCAGAGCGGGCCCTCGGGAATTCCCAGCTCACGCGCCAGGTCGGGGTTGAAGATCCCGCGGCGTTCGTGCTCGACGAGCGCATACCCGACAGCCGGTGCGCCGGCGTGGTCCACGGGGAAGGGAACGATCGCGTAGTCCTTCCGCTCGATGGGCTCACCGGGCGTGACCTCCCGCAGCTGCAGCGGGAAGCTGAGTCGCTCGATCCCGAGTCCGTCTGCCCGCTTGAGCAGCTGCAGGAGCCCCTTCGGTCCCCAGATGCGCAGCACGTCGGTGCGGTCCTGCAGGGTGAGCGTACGCATCAGGCCGAGCAGGCCGAGGAAATGGTCGGTATGCAGGTGGGTGAAAAAGATGTCGCCCAGCGCGAACGACACGCCGTAGCGCATCATCTGGCGCTGCGTGCCCTCGCCGCAATCCACCATGATCGTTTCGCCCTCGCGCGCGATGGCGAGCGCGCTGACGCCGCGCTCAACGGTTGGGCGAGACGCGGACGTGCCGAGGAAGGTGACAGAGAGGGACACGGCACAAAACTACACCAACCACTGCGGCCGAACGGTGTGCCACGGACAGAACCTGTTCGATCCGGTGCGGCACGTCAGCCGCGGTCGCCGAGGATCTCCGCGTGCCGGGCGTCGTCAATGTTGCCGCCGCTCAGCACGACGGCGCACGGGAACTCGATTTCACCCGCCGCTCCGGCGAGCAGTGCCGCGACGCCGGCTGCGCCCGCGCCCTCGACCTTGATGCCTTCCTCGATCCAGAGGTAGGCCACCGCCTCGCGCACGGCGCGCTCCGTGGCCACGGCCACGCGGCGGAGGGCGGCGCGCCCCTGGGCGAGCATCTCGGCGTCCACGAGACCGGCGAGTCCGTCGCACACGGTCGGTTCGTGCGGGTCGTCGGCCGGGGCATTCGCCGCGAGGGCGCGGGCCATCGCATCGGTGCGTTCGCTCTGCGCCCCGATCAGGGCGACGTGCGGGGCGGCTTCGCGGAGATACCCGCCCATTCCTCCGCACAGGCCTCCGCCACCGACGCCGGCAATGATGGTCCGAACCGTCGGCAGGTCCTCGAGGATCTCCAGCGCCACCGTTCCCTGGCCGGCGAGCAGGTCGAGCCCGAGGCAGGGGTTCACGAACGTGGCGCCGGTGCGTGTCGCGTGGGCCTTTGCGAGTTCCTCGGCGGCGTCGTAGTGCGGGGCTGAGGCATCGAGCGTTGCGCCCATTGCCGTGATGCGGTCGCGTTTGGCGGCGGGCGATACGCGCGGGACGTAGACCGTGCACGGAATGCCAAGCGCCTTGGCGGCGTGGGCGATTCCGGCGCCGTGGTTGCCGGCGCTCGATGCCACGACGCCGCGGGCGCGGGCATTTGCGTCGAGCAGCGAGAGCACGTTGGTTGCGCCGCGGAGCTTGAACGAGCCCGTGTGCTGGTCGCACTCGCACTTGAGCCAGGTGTCGCCGCCGAGAAACTCGCTGAGCGTCGGCGAGCGAACGAGGGTCGTCCGCACGACGTGGGGCGCAATTCGGGCAGCGGCGGCCCGTACGGCCGCAGCGGTGGGGAGGATGGGCATCGGTCTTCAGGGCGAATGTACACCTTGACTTGCGGTACCGCGCCGCTAGCTTCCTTGATGTGTGACGTCGGCCCCGCCCGAGCGTATTACGGCGGGGTTTGTTGTTAGGGGGTCCGGAGTGCGACCGGTCCGAAGCTCGACCAGGCACGCGAACCGGTTCCAGAAGGTTTGGGGCTGTAGCTCAGCTGGGAGAGCGCTCCCCTCGCACGGGAGAGGTCAGGGGTTCGAGCCCCCTCAGCTCCACTCGCACAGAAGTGCCCGCCGCCGCGCGGTAGGACGTAGAGTTCCAATGCCGGCGAGCGTGGCAGCACGCATACGCAGTGATGCCAGCGGCCACCTGACGATATCGGGTGGCCGTTTCGCGTTTCCGGCGGTTACCAGCCCTTCGACTTTCGCAGTTCCGTGACGTGGGCCGTGTGGTGCCGGCAGTGCCACGCATACATCTCCACCATCCAGTCCAGGTTGCGCTCGCCGTACTCGGGGTGAATCCACCGGCGCTCGAAATCCGCCGGCGTGAACGAGCGGAGCAGCGTTGCCCAGCGGGCGTGCAGCCCATCGAGGATGGAGATGGACCACGCCGCGTCGCCGCCCTTGGCGTCGGGCAGCTCCGCCCACACCGCCTCGTCGTACGGCTTGACCGTGGGTTTGTCCTCGGTGCGCGCGAACTTCATCCGGATGTACGCGTTCACGTGCGAGTCGGCGAGATGGTGCGTGACCTGCCGTACCGTCCAGCCTCCCTCGCGGTACGGCGTGTCGAGCTGCGCGTCGGAGAGCCCGGCGAGTGCGGTACGGAGGTTCGCCGGCAGGGCGGCGATCGTGTCGATCGCGGCAGTGCGCGATGCATCGGTGTAGTTGTCGGGGCGCTTGAACTTCCCGACCGGGTAGCGGGGATCAGATGTCATGCGGGCAAGATAATCCGTTCGCCAAATGGCTTGATTGAGGGTCACGGGACCGGTAGCTTTGGGTCACCGGCCGTGGGTGCGTGTGGTCGGTTTTTTTGCCCCTTGGTGTAACTGGCAACACGCCTGACTCTGGATCAGGAGAGTCCTGGTTCGATCCCAGGAGGGGCAACTTCAAAGCCGCGGTTCGACCACCGAAGCGGGCGCGAGAGCGCCCGCTTTGTGCTTCCCGAGCCCATCAAACGCCGCCGGGGCGCCGCTGACACACGGGCCCGCCGGGTCGGCGCACAATGCAACGATTGGGCCGGAATGCGCCCCCCCAAACCTGAGGCCTGATTCGGACCAGCCGCTAACCTGTTGTGAATAAAGGACTAAGCGCAGTCGCACATCTAGCCCGGAACTTGCCCATATTGGCCCTCAAGCAGGATCAGAACAGGCAACAACGCCTTTGCGCGCGTCTCTCACCACATAGGGGTTTCCACATGGTCGTCAACAAGAAGGGCTTCACGCTGATCGAACTTCTGATCGTCGTCGTCATCATCGGCATTCTGGCCGCGATCGCGATTCCGAAGTTCGCGAACACGAAGGAGAAGGCGTACATCGCGTCGATGAAGTCGGACCTCCGCAACCTGATCACCGCGCAGGAAGCCTACTTCTCGGACAACAACAGCACGTACGCGTCGAGCACGACGGCGCTGGGCACGACCTACAAGTCGTCGTCAGGCGTGACGGTCACGCTCGGCACGGTCTCGAACACGGGCTGGGACGCGACGGCTGGTCACACGTCCACGACCAAGACGTGCAAGATCGCGGTTGGCGGTACGGCCACGAACGAAGGCGAGCCGGTCTGCTAACTCCCGCGCCCGCTCGCGGGCGCGATCAAGCCACGCAGCGCCGCGCGCTGTGAGAGTTTGACGAATCGCCGCTCCCGGTTCCCGGGGGCGGCGATTTCGTCTGTACCCGGGAACGCCGAACACGCACGGCGGGTCCAAGAGGGAGCTACAATTCGCACACACTTCAAGTGGAAATCCTGATGCTCAGAACCCGACTCGCGCGTCACGCCACGTTCGCCGTGCTCACGGTGCTCCTTGCTGCCCCCTCCAGCCCCGCGCAGGCGCCGCAAGCCGCCGACCCGGGCCTCGTCACGGTCGAGCGCATCTACAACACCCGGGACTTCCGCAGCGAAGGATTCGGACCGGTGCGGTGGCTGGACGACTCGACGTACACGGCGGTGGAGCCTGGGCCGCGCGGGCGGGGCACGCAACTTGTCCGCGTGGACGCAGCGACGGGCGCCAAGTCGGTCCTGGTGGGCGTCGACCAGCTCACCCCGGCGGGCGACACGACCTCCATTGACATCGAGGAGTACGAGTGGAGCGGCGACCGCTCCAAGCTGCTGGTGTTCACCAACAGTGCGCGGGTGTGGCGAGGCAACACGCGCGGGGATTTCTGGGTGCTCGACCTGGCCACGAAGCGGCTGCGGCAACTGGGCGGCGCGCCGGCCAGGGCCAAGCCGTCGACGCTGCAGTTCGCAAAGTTCTCGCCGGACGGCAAGCGCGTGGCGTACCTGCGTGAGCACAACATCTATGTCGAGCCGGTGGCCGGCGGGGCGATCACGGCGCTCACGCGGGATGGCTCCAAGACCACGATCAATGGCACCTTCGACTGGGTGTACGAGGAGGAACTCGGCATGCGCGACGGGTTCCGCTGGAGCCCGGACGGCGCACGCATCGCCTACTGGCAGCTCGACGCGACGGGGGTGCGCGACTTTCTCCTCATCAACAACACCGATTCGCTCTACTCGTTCGTCACCCCGATCCAGTACCCGAAGGCGGGCACGACGAACTCGGCCGCGCGCATCGGCGTCGTGAGTTCCACGGGCGGACCGACGACGTGGATGAAGGTGCCGGGCGATCCGCGCAACAACTACCTGGCCCGGATGGACTGGGCGGCCAACAGCACCGAACTCGCCATTCAGCAGCTGAACCGCCGGCAGCAGGTGAACACCCTCTGGTTTGCGAACGCCGCCAACGGCGCCGTGCGCACAGTGCTGGTGGACCGCGACAGCGCGTGGATTGACATCTACGACGATCACACGGGCTGGGGCCCCGGGCCGTCGCTGCACTGGACCTCGGACAACTCGCGCTTCATCTGGGTGACGGAGCGCGACGGCTGGCGGCACGCGTGGCTCGTGAATCGCTCGGGCGAGCTGCAGCTCGTGACCAAGGGCGACTACGACGTGATGCGGATCGTCCAGGTGGACTTGAAGGGGGGCTGGCTGTACTTCGACGCGTCGCCCGAAAACGGCACGCAGATGTTCCTCTGGCGCACGCGGCTCGACGGCACGGGGAGTCCGGAGCGCCTGACGCCGGCGGGCGCGCGGGGCAACCACACCTACGATGTGGCGCCCGGCGCTCGCTGGGCGATCCACACCTACTCGTCGTGGGCCACGCCGGCCGTGACGCAGCTCGTCCGGCTGCCGTCGCACACGGTCGCGCGCACACTCGTCGCCAACACGGCGCTCAAGGGCACGATCGCCGCGCTCCGGCAGGGTGAGGTGGAGTTCTTCCAGGTGGACGTCGGCGTCGGGCAGAAGCTCGACGCCTACCTGATGAAGCCGCCTGGGTTCGATCCGTCGAAGAAGTACCCGATCCTGTTTCACATCTACGGTGAGCCGTGGGACCTGACGGTGCGCGATGCGTACGGCGGGTCGAACTGGCTGTGGCACCTGATGCTCACGCAGCAGGGGTACCTGGTGGCGAGCGTGGACCAGCGTGGCACGCCGAGCCCCAAGGGGCGCGACTGGCGCAAGGCGGTGCTCAACCGGATGGGCGGGCTCCGGGTGGACGAGCAGAGCGCGGCGGCGCGGGCCATCGCGCAGCGGCCGTACGTGGATTCCACTCGCATCGGTGTCTGGGGCTGGAGCGGTGGCGGCACGTCCACGCTGCACCTGATGTTCCGCGCGCCGGAGCTGTACAAGGTGGGGATCTCGGTGGCGCCGGTGCCCGACGTCCGCAACTACGACACGATCTACCAGGAGCGGTACGTCGGACTGCCGCAGACCGACAGTGCGGCGTACGTGGACGCCTCGCCAATCCACTTCTCGAGCGGGCTCAAGGGCGACCTGCTCGTGGTCCACGGCTCGGGCGACGACAACGTGCACTATCAGGGCACGCAGCAGTTGATCAACCGGCTCATCGCGGAGAACAAGCCGTTCCAGATGATGGAGTATCCGAACCGGACGCACGGCATCTTCGAGGGACGCAACACCAGGACGCACCTGTACAACCTGATGACGCGCTACCTCCACGAGCACCTCCCGCCGGGGCCGCGCGGGTCGGTGGTGCCCTAGCCGAGCGCCCAGGTGACCGACCGGGGCCGATGCTTCAGAACGAGACTTGCAGCCCGGACGTGAGGACGCGGTCGGTCGTGCCGAAGCTTGCCGGCGGGCGGCTGTTGTACTGGAGGACGTAACCGAGCTTCACGCTCACGCGCGACGCGAGCGGCGCGACGAGCGCCGTTTCGGCGTTGAGCCGGTAGGCTCCGCCTTCCTCGACGTTGGGCACGTACTCGACCAGTTGCGTGACAAACGTGCGGGTCGAGAAGACGTGCTTGTACGCGGCCGCGCCGCGAGCGGACGGTGATCGCTTGCTCGTGCCGTCCGTGTTCTCCTGCTGCGTGAGCACCGCGCCCGCATCAAGGAGCAGGCTGTCGGAGGGCGTCGCGACGGCGCGCCACTGCGCGCCGAGCTGCTCGTCAATGCGCCGGAAGAACCCCGCGAACGCGTTTCGCTCGTACCCCACGGAGGCGAATCCCGAGAACCGGCTGCTGATCGCGTACTCGACCCGGCCGCCCACGCGCAGCTGGTTTGCGCTCTCGACGCCCTGCGTCTTCCCGTACACGTACGAGGCCGCCTGGCGGAACGTCCAGTGCCCGCGCGACGCGGCCAGCCTGTTGGCCACGCTGATCGTGGTGACGTCGGTGTTGCCCGTGGCGCTCACGAACCCGGCGTCCACGTTGCCTCCGACCTTCCACGCGGCCGGTTGCTGCGCGCGTGCGGGCAGCGCGGCCACGCCACAGCACGCGACGCCGGCCAGCAGACGCCGCATCCCCTTCATCACATGCCTTGCTTCTGGCAGACGTCCGATATCTCGCGCTTGGCGAGCCGGTCGTCGGCGATCGTGCGCCAGAATCCGTCGAGATAGTCGCGGGCCGCCCGGGCGCGCCCGGGGTTCATCGCGGCGATCGAGCCGTAGATGCTGTCAATCGCGGTTCGCTTCGACTGGAACATCTCGAACACCGGCTTCCACTCGGCGAGGGGCTTGCACGGTCCGCGATGCAGCCGCTCGGTGACCTTCTTGATGCCGAGGCGCGGGTCGGGCGTCGCATAGCGCGTGCCGACCAGGCCGGAGAAGTCGAAGTCGTACGCGACAGGGTGAATCACGAACGTGCTCGTATCACGCACGAGGACAATGTTGTGCAGCCCCGAGATGGACACGTCGGTGTTGCCGATCATGTATTCGAACAGCGTGGTGAGCATCAGCTGCTTCTGGTCCACGTCGTCGAACAGCGCGCCCTTCTGCTCCAGCACGGTCACCTTGTTCTGGGCCGCCAGCTCCTCGTCGTCCTCGATGAAGAACGCCCACGAGGTCACGTCGGGCGTCGCGTTGGCCGAGTCCTTGTACGTGATCCGGGCCAGGCGCGTGCGGAAGTGCAGCGGACTGATCAGCTGATACGCGCGGTAGGCGGCGTACTCGGCCAGGATGTACTGCTCGTAGTCGTCATTTCCCGGGCGGCAGTTCGTCGTGATCTTCATGCGGGTGAGGCCCTGGAACAGCGTGCCCTGGACGTCGCTGCGCTTGGCGTCCCAGCGAATCGGCGGGAAGTGGCAGTTGCGCGCCTGACGCCGGAAGTGCCCCCGGGCCCGAAGCTGCACGGGGATCGTCACCGACGCCCCGCCGGAGTCGCGGTAGGTCATCGTCGCGCCATACTCGTTCAGCTTGGTCGAGTCCCGTTCGCGAACGATCTGGCGGAGCGAGGTGGTGAAGGTGATCTCGACCGGGTCGGTGGCGCGGAACAGCCGCTGAGCCGCGCCGTCGAGCGGCGTGGCGGCGGCGATGGCAAGGCTCCAGGCAGTGACGGAAATGATTGCAGGGCGCACGGTTCCTCCAGCGATGGCCACGGACTGCACGGCGGCGACGCGCGCCGCCGTGCTATTGCTTCAGCTCGACTCCCAGCACGATGCCCCCCGGGACGCCGCGCAGGAGCTCCTTGATGACGCCGACCGTCACCGATTCGAGGGGGGCGACGGAATACTCGACCACGCGGCTGCCGTCGGGTTCCTTCGACTTGCCGACGTACCGCCAGCGGGCGAACAGTCCCTCGAAATGCGCCTCACACGCCTTGCGTGCCGCGTCGAAATCGGTGCAGCGGATGCGGAGCATGTACTCCGCGAGGGCACGGTCCTCGTCGGACAGGTCCTGGCCCGAACGCTTGCGGTGCCGCCACGCGCGCTGGGCGAGTGCCTCGAGCTGCTCGGGCGCCATCTCGGCGAGCACTTCCTCGTCGAGCTTCGCCACGAACATCCCGGTGCGGTTCGCCACGGCGAGTGCGCGGTCGAGCGCCTCCTCGGCGCGATTGCCTTCGAGCGCGGCCGGCATCCGGCCGAAGTTGCTGTACCAGAGGTAGACGGCCAGCGCGTTGTAGGTGACCGAGAGCACCCAGGCCACGGGCGGCGCGACCGCGGCGGCCATGCCGATGCCCGTGGCGACGAAGATGTTCGCGGCGTCCTTGGTGTCGTCGAGCGTCGTCCGGAACCGGACGGCCGCGACGATGCCACCGAGCGAGAATGCGAGCGCAACCGAGTGCTTGACGAGCACGACGATGCCCGCGATGACCACCGGCAGGATGATCAGCGTCTGCACGACCGACTGCTGGTATCCCTTCTTGTGGCGCGTGAGCGTGTAGATCCACGCCACGGGTAGCGCGGTCACGAACGCCGTGAGCATCGCGACGAACGATGGGAGCGCCGTCGGGCCTCCCTCCGCGCCCGAGGTGCGCGACGGCACACCCTGGGCAAAGATGCCGAGTTCGTTGGCGCCGCCGAGGACGCCCCACGCCGTCGGTGTATACGCGCGGAGCAGCCAAGCAATGCCGCCGGCGATCACGTAGTACGTGAACGCGCGCAGCAGCACGTTCGTCACGAAGGGCGAACTCCTCCAGCCGCCGGGCCTGCTCACGCCTTGCCCGCCGGCACGGAGTCGGGGGCGACGGCCTTGGGCACCCAGCGCGTCAGCACCTTGCGCAGCGACTCGAGTTCGATCGGCTTGGTTGCGAAGTCGTTCATGCCGCTGGCGATGGCGCGTTCCTTGTCCTCGGCAAATGCGCTGGCCGAGAGTGCGACGATGGGGGTGTCGCGGTTCGGGCCGGGCGCGCCGCGGACGCATTTCGTGACGTCGTAGCCGTCGAGGCCCGGCATGTGGCAGTCCATGAGCACCAGATCGACGCGGTCCTTGCCGAGCATCTCGAGGGCGAGCTCACCGCCGGCGGCGGTTGATACCTTCGCGCCGAGCGAGCCGAGCATTGCGCGCGCGACCATCAGGTTGAGTTCGACGTCGTCAACCACGAGCACGCTTGGCGCGTCGGGTGCGGGCGGCGCCGGCGACGCCTTGGCCTCGACGATCACCGGCGCGGCCTGGGCTGGCGTCGGCGCCGGACGCTCGACGGCGATGTCGGGCTGCGGTACCTCGAGGCGGCCGGCGGCGAGGTCGGCCATCAGGGCCGAGAAGTGGTCCTGCCGAACGGGCCGCCGGAGTTGCGCCACGGCGCCGAGCGCCGAGAGCGTCGAGTTGTTGAGCGGGTGGTGCACCGTCGTGAGCAGCACGAGCGGCGGCTTGAACTTGCTCAGCGGATGCAGGCGGCGGTCGTCAATGTCGAAGCCGTCGCAGAACACGACCGCGACCTGCTCCCCGCGCTTCAGGACGCGGGCGGCGGCGTCGATGTCGGTACACGCCTCGACGACCAGCCGCTCGCGCGCGCACAGTTCCGTCAGCGAGGCGAGCGTCGCGCGGAGCGGCGTGCAGATCAGCACCTTCTGACCGACCGGGAACGGCGGAATCATCTGCGGCGGCGTGCCGACCGGCGCCGACGGCAGTTGCAGGCTGATGACGAACTCGGACCCCTTGCCCGGCACGCTCGACACGGAGATGGTGCCCCCCATCAGGAGCATCAGCTGGCGTGAAATCGTCAGGCCCAGCCCCGTGCCGCCGAAGCGGCGCGCGGTGGAGGTGTCGGCCTGCGAGAACTGCTCGAACACGCGGTCCTGCACTTCCTGGGCGATGCCGATGCCGGTGTCCCGGACGGCGATGCGCAGCACGACCGTCTTGCGTCCGATGGCGACCGTGGACAGCTCCACCTCGACGCTTCCCTTGTCGGTGAACTTGAGCGCGTTGCCGGTCAGGTTGAGCAACACCTGGCGAATCCGCGCCGCGTCGCCCACCGGCCAGTGGTCGGCGCGGGTCGTCTCGCGTGCGGCAAGGTCGATCGACTTCTCCTCGGCCCGCACGGCGAAGAGGTCGGTGACGTCGTCGACGAGCGCCCGCGGATCGAACGGGGCGTTGACCAGGTCGACGCGCCCCGCCTCGAGCTTCGAGTAGTCGAGGATGTCGTTGAGGATGCCGAGCAGCGACGAGGCAGACCGGTTGATGACCGAAAGGGACCTGCGGTCGGCCTCGGTGTGCGGCATGGCAAGGAGCGCTTCCGTCATGCCGAGCACGCCGTGCAACGGCGTGCGGATTTCGTGGCTCATGTTGGCGAGGAACTCGCCGCGCGACCGGGCCGTGGCCTCGGCGGCCTCCTTGGCGGCGACGAGCTGCGCGTTGCTCTCGCGGCGGCCGGCCTCGACGCGGTACACGCCGATTCCGGCGAGCGCCGCCAGCGCCAGGACGACCGCGATTCCCGCGAAGACCGTCTGGCGCAGTTCCGAGTCCCAGCGGACGTAGTGGGCCGCTTCCGCCGTCACGGCGACCGCGCCGACTACGGACTGGTCGGCGCCGCGCACTGGTGCGACGACGCGGAAGCCTGTCGCCCAGGAGTAGCTCGACTCGGTCAGGGCAATTGCCGACCGGCCTTGCCGCCACGCGGCCGTCACCGATCCGTTGATCGGCACCGTACGGCCGAGCCGAGACGGCGGCGGCGTGTGGTCGTAGTCCGCGGGACCTGACCAGTCGCCGACGACGACCATCGAATCGCCGACCACGCGTGCCACCTCGAATGTGACCGCGTCGGGGAGGGCGGTGCGCAGTGCGGCCAGCGCACGCTGGACGGCTGCGGCGCCGGACGAGTCGGCGCCGGGTGCAAACGTCTCCGGAGAAAGCGATGCTGCGACCGCAGCCGCCCCGGCCATTCCGACCTCTTCCGCATCCCGCTGCATGATCCGCCGCATGGACAGCAGGCTGAGCGCCCCGAGTGTCAGCAAGATCCCGGCCGTCACGCCGGCCGCGGCGAGCGCCGACGGGAGCGGCCGCGCGCGGAGTGCGCGGCGTCGGCTGGGCTCGGGCGGGGGTGTGGACATCGGGAGAAACATGGTGCCTCAGCAGGCGGCCGGGCAATCGCCACACGGCCACTCACGTCACCAAGACCCCCGCTCAGCCGCGCAGCCGCGCCTTCTGCTCCTGTACGGCCTCGTCACGGCGCCGTTCCAATTCCTCGACGCGCGCGCGCCAGCCAGCCGCGCGCCGCCGCCGCCGCCGGCTCGCCTGAACGGCCACGGCGCCCAGCACGCTCGCGATCGCAACGAGGGCGAACCACCACGCGAAGATGTCCCACGTGGTGGCGAGCGCCCGGTAGCCCTCGGCCAGCTCGCGGAACGGCACCGGGATGAGCGTGAGGATCGCGATCCCGAAGATCACGATCAAGGCGTAGAGCGTCAGGCGCGCTGTCGTGGCCACGGCGAGCATGCGGCGCGCCGAGTAGAGCTTGCGCGTCAGGGAGTCGATCGCGTGGGCGAGTTCTGCGTCGCTGAGCGTTGACGGCGGCTTGTGGTCCGGCCGGTGTGCCTGAAAATGCGGCATTGCGCCGGCGGGGCGGCCCGGAGGTCCGTGCGTGGAGTGACGCGCCACGACTACATCATCATCGTTTGCCCGCGGCCACGCCAGAGGGGCGTGTCAGTACTGCTCGGGGCGGTACGCCATCCGGGCGTCGTACAGCGCGCCGAGAACGGCGAGGTCGTCGTCAACCGACTCGGCCGGCTGGTGCAAGGGGAAGAAGCGGACAACGCGGCGTGAGTAGTCGAGGGCCACCGGGACGATCGGCATCTCCGCGCCGCGCGCCACGAAGTGGAATCCCGTCCGCCAGGCCGGCAGCTTGCGCCGGGTTCCTTCGGGGGAGAGCCCGAGCGCGATACGGTCGTGCCGCCTGACGTGGTCCACGGTCTGCTCCACCACGTTGCGCGGCGCGTGACGGTACACGGGAATCCCGCCCAGCCAGCGCATCAGTGCGCCCAGGGGCCAGCGGAAGAGCGTGTCCTTCCCGAGAAAGGTCACGCGGATGCCGAGGGCAAACATCGCGCTCACGCCGACGAGGAAATCCCAGTTTGACGTGTGCGGCGCGACGATGAAGACCAGCTTGGGGAGGTTGGGGATCTCCCCTTCAAAGCGCCATCCGGCGAGTCGCATCGCGAGGCGGCCGAGGAACGCGGACAGGGCATTGCCACGTCGCGGGAGCTGGTCCCCGACGGCCGGGTAGTGTCGCGGGGCCATCAGCGCGGCGCCGTGCGGGGTGGACGGTTCAGGGCGGCGATTCCAGGTTGGCTGCGAAAACGCGGAGCGTGCTGAGGTACTCGCTGGCCTCGTCGGCCTTGCGCACCTGATCGAGCATGGCCGGCCAGATGCCGCTGCCTTCGAGCATCGCCGTGAGCGACATCGTCTTGATCTGCTTCGACGGAATCCGGTCGAGGTGGCTGCCCACGTCGGCGTAGTCGCCTGTGGTGGCGGCCAGCCGCGCCGCGCCGGCAAAGGTGAGGCCGCCCTCGAGCCCCATCGCAAGTGTCCACGCGAACCGCGGCCGCCGGATGCGCCGCGAGCGCGCGGCGAGCGAGTACACGAGCGACACGGGGATGCCGCCAAGCGCGTACATCGCGACAATCCCGCCGATGATGGCGGCGGAGTACGCCGGTCCGCCGCGATCCCAGAGCAGCGGGAAGGGGATGACGAAGGCCAGCACGATGCCGGCGATGAGCGGGACGGTCAGCCAGCTGCGAATCCGGGCCAGGCGATCGAAATCCCGCATGTAGTACTCCGAGAGGAGGCGCAGGGACTCGTGCAGCGTGCCGAATCCTTCGCCGGCGCCGATCAGCAGCTGGTCGAGGGGAGGGAACAGATCAGGTCGGAGCTTCACCACGACGCTGGCAGGCCGACCCTTGTCCAGCCCCTCGATGAGGTAGGCCTGGGCCTCGCGCAGGACGGCACCCTTGGGCTCGTCCATCTGGCGGAGCGACAGTGGGATGTCCTGTGCGGCCCGAAGCGCGATTTCCCACGACCGGTAGAAATCCGACCGCCGCTGCAGCGCGTCGAGGCTCCTCAGGGCGCCAATGAGGGTGAGGTTCACGGCGGAAAAATACGCGACTGCACGAGCACGAGGAGTCCGACGAGCGAGGCCAGCGCGATGCTGTGGAAGAACACGCGCCGGAGGATCGCGCCCTCCTGGCCGCGCGTCTGCGTGGCGGTGCCGGCGACGACGATGCTCTGCGCATCGATCATCTTGCCCATCACACCGCCCGAGCTGTTTGCGGCGGCCATCAGCGTCGGGTTCACGCCGACCTGCTCGGATGTGATGACCTGCAACCCGCCGAAGAGCACGTTGCTCGAGGTGTCCGACCCGGTCAGCGCGACACCGAGCCACCCGAGCAGCGTGCCGAAGAACGGATACAGCACTCCGGTGTGCGCGAACGCGAGCCCGAGGATCGCGTCGGTGCCGGAATAGCGCGTGACGAACCCGAGGGCGAGCATCGCGGAGATGGTCAGCAGGGATGACGCGATACGCCGAACCGTGGCCACATAGGTTCGGGCAATCGCGAGCGGCCGGAACCCGAGCAGGAGCCCGGAGATCATGGCCGAGATCCAGATCGCCGATCCACTGGCGCTGATCCAGTTGAACAGGAAGACCGCCGACTCGGTCTTGTCCGCGATCACCACGGGGGGCGTTCGCAGGATCATGTCGTGCAGGCCGGGCACCGGGATGGCCGGTGCCGACACGCTGTTGAGGAGCGCCTTGACCTGCGGAGTGCCCCAGGCGAACACCAGGACGCTGAGAATCAGCCACGGCATCCACGCGCGCCATACCATCGCGCGGTGGCCGGGCGGCCGATGGGGCGCCGGCTCGTGCTCGCGGGGCGGCTCGCCGGGCGGGCGCCACACGCGCAGCAGCAAGGCCAGCGCGGCCATCGAGCAGACGGCGGCCACGATGTCCACGAGCCAGGGTCCGTGATACGTGGCCATCAGGTACTGGGGCACCGCGAAGGCGACACCTGCCGTGGCGAGGGCGGGCCATACCTCCCACATGCGGCGGAACCCGGCGTACGCGGCGATCAGCCAGAAGGGGACGATCACGCTGAAGAAGGGGAGTTGCGTCCCGACCATCGCCGACAGTTCGCGCAGGTCGAGCCCCGTGACGCCCTGGAGCGCGATGAGCGGGGTGCCGAGCGCGCCGAACGCGACCGGCGCGGTGTTCGCGATCAAGGAATACACGGCGGCCTCGAGGGCAGGGAACCCGAGCCCGACGAGGAGCGCCGCGGTGACGGCCACGGGCGTGCCGAATCCCGCCGCTCCCTCGAAAAAGGCGCCGAACGAAAACGCAATCAGGACGAGCTGGATCCGCCGGTCGCCGGACAGCGATTGCAGGCTGCGCTGGACGACCTCGAACGTGCCGCTGTCCACGGCGAGGCGGTAGAGGAAGATGGTGTTGAGGATGATCCAGCCAAGCGGGAAGAGCCCGTATGCGGCGCCGTACCCGGCGGCGCGAAAGGCGAGGTCGGCCGGCATGCCGACACCCACGATCGCAACGACCAGGGCGGTGGCGAGCCCGGCGACGGCAGCCCAGTGGGCGCGGATGCGGTGCGACGACAATGCGCCGAGCAACACGACAATGGGCGTGAGCGCGACGAGCGTGGACAGGACGGGCGACCCAAGGGGGTCGTAGATCTGGGGCCAGGGCACGTTGGGCGGGGGTCGGGGTGCCATAGATTGGCGCAGGCGCCACCCGCCCGCCATCATCAAGGCGAACCCTTCACTTTTCCATCCGATGAAATCATCCCTTTCATTCCTGATCGCCGCCGCCTGCACCGCGTGCGCCGGCGGCTCGTCCGGCGCGGCGCCGGGCGGATCACCCGCTCCGGCGGCACCCGCGGCGTCGGCCACCACCGCCGTGATGCAGCAGGCCGCTCAGGCCGCGCAGGTCGCGCAGCCCGAGCCACCGAAGCCCAAGGACATCGACCCCACGGGGAGCTATGCGGTGTCGCTGACGTACGGCGGGCAGCCCGTCAGCTTCACGCTCGAGTTGGCACGGCAGGCGGACGGGACCTACACCGGTACGATATACGTCGAGCAGACGCCACCCATTCCGCTGGCCAACATCACGGTCAATGCGAAGCGGGTGCTGGCGTCGCTCACGACGCCCGACGGCTCGACGGCCACGATGGACTTCACGATCGACGGGGCGGACGTGACGGGCAGCTGGCGCGGCTCGAACGGCGACGGCTCGCAGCTGTCGGGACGCAAGATCCCGTAGCCCTACAGGTTGCTGGCGGAACCCGGCGTCGAGGGGGTCAGGATCGGCGCCGGCTCAGGCGTGAAGTCCTCGCCGGGGTTCACGAACTGGTCGCGCTCGACCTGGTACTGCTTGTCGTACAGCTGCCGGTAGCGGCCGTTGCGCGCCAGCAAGTCGGCGTGCCGGCCGCGCTCGACGATCTCGCCACCCTCGAGCACGAGAATCTGGTCGGCGCTCGTGATGGTCGACAGCCGGTGCGCGATGACGAACGTCGTCCGGCCGCGGCGCAGCGCGCGGAGACCTTCGCGAATGTGCTGCTCGGCCTCCGAGTCGAGCGATGACGTCGCCTCGTCGAGGATCAGGATGCGCGGGTCGGCGAGAATCGCGCGCGCGATCGCCACGCGCTGGCGCTGGCCGCCGGAGAGCTTGACGCCGCGTTCGCCGACGACGGTGTCGTATCCGTCCGGGAACTGGGCGATGAACTCCTCGCAGTGCGCGATCTTCGCCACGGCTCGAATCTCGTCCACCGTGGCGCCAGGCCGCGAGAACGCGATGTTGTCGGCGATCGTGCCGTCAAAGAGGAAGTTGTCCTGGAGGACGACGCCGAGCTGGCGGCGGTAGTCGCGGAGCCGGATCGTGCCGAGCTCGCGGCCGGCGACGAGGATGCGCCCCCTCCCGGGCCGGGCGAATGCCATGATCAATGAGATCAGCGTGCTCTTGCCACTGCCGCTCGACCCGACGAGCGCCGTTGTGGTGCCCGCCGGGGCAGTGAAGCTGACGTCCTTCAGCACCGGAATGCCTGGCCGGTACTCGAACCAGACGCCATCGAACACGATGTCACCGTTGGCGTCGTCGAGGCGTTCGCGTTCCTCGTCGTCGGCGTCCTCCGTGGGCGTCTGCATGATCTCGCGAATCCGGTCGAGTCCCGCGAACGCCTCGGTGATCTGGGTGCCGATGGACGCGAGCTGCATCACGGGCACCGTCACGAGCGCGATGAAGAAGATGTACATCACCCACTCGCCGGACGTCATGCGGCCCGCGAGCGCGTCGCGGCCGCCGATGACGATCATCAGGACGCCGACAGCGCCGATGAACACCGTGCCGAACGTCGTCACCGCCGACGTGCCGGTGATCGTGCTGGCGATGTTCCGGAACAGCCGGTGCGCCCCCTTCGTGAACACCACTTCCTCGCGCTTCTCGGCGGTGTACACCTTGACCACGCGCGCGCCGCCGAGCGCCTGCCCGAGGCGGCCGGACACCTCGGCGTAGATCTTGCTTCGCTCGCGAAACACGGGCCGCAGCTTCTTGAACGCGTAGGCCATCACGCCGCCGAACACCGAGAGCACCAGCAGCGTCGACGTGGTGAGCTTCCAGTTCAGCCAGAACAGGACGCCGAGCGCGATCGTCGCCGTGAACAGGCTCCCGATCAGCTGCACGATGCCCGTACCCACGAGGTTCCGAACGCCCTCGGCGTCGGACATCACGCGCTGGATCAGGATGCCGCTCTGGGTCGAGTCGAAGAAGCTGACCGGGAGGCGGAGGACGCGGGCCTGCACGCGCCGCCGCATGTCGGTGATGGCACGCTGGCCGGCGATGCTCACCACCTGCGAGAGGGCGAACGACGTTCCGGCCTGGACGACCGTCGCCGCTGCCGCCGCGAGGGCGAGCGGGGTGAGCAGGTCGGCGCGGCTGTTCCCGATCACGTCGTCAATCAGGACCTTCGACGTGTACGGCAGCACGAACCCGACGACGCGGTTCACGAGCATGAGGCCGAGCCCGATCGCGAGCTTCCCGCGGTGCTTGGCCAGCAACTCGCGGGTTTCGGCCCAAGCGTTGGCGTAATTGACCTTCTTCTTCGCGGGCGGGGGTGCAGTCACGCCCGAAAACTATCGGATGCACCGGAGCCGGGCGCCCTCCGGGCGCCGCGCCGGCGTGCGGTACGGCCCCCCCCAACGCACGACGGGCCGGCGGAAAGTCTCCGCCGGCCCGTCCGTTCAGTCCGCCCGCGTATGTCGGCCTAGAAGTTCCACTGCAGCCGCGTCATCATCAGCCGGCCGATGTTCGGCGTACCGACAAACGTCGGCACCGGGGTGTTCGCCGCGTTCTGGATGTTGACCGACCACGTGACGTTCTGCTGCACCGGCAGCCGCCAGCTGGCGCCGACGTCGAACAGCGTCTGCGTGGGGACGCCCGAATAGAGCGCGATGCCGGCCGTGTTCGGCGGGCTTCCGAGCGAGTTCAGCAGGCCCGAGTTCACGGGGAACGCATCCGAGTACCGTGCGCCCGCGTCCCACGCGAAGCCGTTGCCGTCGTTCGTGTACTTGATGCTCAGCGTGCCGCGGTTCTTCGGCGAGTTCGACATCAGCGGGTTGACCGTGCCGAACTCGTTGAAGACGATGCGATCCTGGTTGGAGTACGACATCGCGGCGAGCCACCGGTCGCTGATCTGGAAGTCCACGGCGAGGTCGAAGCCGTGCACGTCGACCGTGCCGACGCCCGACGTGTAGGTCGCGACGATGGACTGATCCGGCGCGAGCTTGGCGTTGTTGAGGGCCAGCGAGCCCTGCGGCAGCTGTGCCATCAGTGTCGTCATCTGCGTGATGGTGCCGGCGACCGTCGCCGAGAGCGCGGCGCCCGAGAGCCCACCACCCTGCGGTGAGGCAAAGAAGCCGGTGAGCGTCGGTCCGAGGCGGGTGGTGAGGAACGCCCCGAGCGTCGCGGGATCGTAGAACACGAGCGGGTTGAGCTGGCCGATCGGCTGGCCGGCGCCCTTGATCTGGTACCACGCGTCCACGGCGACGCGAATCCGGTCGTTGAGGATCGCCTTGTAGCCGACTTCCCACGTGTTGTCGAACGACGGCGAGAGGGCGCCGGCGTCAACGACACTCGCGGTCGTGACGGCGGTCGATCCGATGCGGAGCACCGTGCCGATCTGCGCCGGTGTTGGCGCCGCGCCCGCCAGCAGCGTCGGCTTGATGACGCCGTTGACCAGCGCGATGGTCTGGGCCTTCGCGGCTGCGCCACCAACCGCGGCGTCGGGCAGGCCCGCCACGACGGTCGCCAGCTGGTTGATGAAGCCCGGGAACGCGTTCACCGACGTGGACGACATGGCCGTCGTGCCGCCACCGGCCCACGGCGAGCGCATGCAGAGCCCCGAGTTGATCGTCGCGTCGCACGAGCGATTGAACTTCCACCCTTCCTTCGGTGGATTGCCGATGGCGCGGAGCGCAAAGCCCGGCGCCTGGTTCGGGTTGGAGACCTGATCGAGGAAGAACGAGAAGCTCGCCGGCGAGTTGAACGCCCGGCTGAAGCTCGCGCGCCAGTTGGACGTCTCGTTCTGCTTGTACGTGAACGCGACGCGGGGCGAGAACTGCACGCCGTTCATGCGATCGTTCTGGTCGCCGCGCAGCGCGATCGTCATCTCGACGGCCTTCGCGAGCGGGTACGCGCCCTGGAGGTATCCGCCGGTCTCGACGATGTCGGTGTTGCCTTCGTTGCGGCCGAAGATCGTCCCTTCGGAGCGGGGCTTCGTCGATATGTAGTCGATGCCGCTGACGAACTTCCAGTCGGCCAGGTTGAACGACTGCTGCATCTGGCCGACGAGGACGGTGGACTTGTCCACGACCGGAATGCCGGTGCGCAGGTAGAACGAGCCGTCGAGGTCGGTGGGCGAATCATTGCCCGAGTTGTTGCCGTTCCAGAAGACCTGGGCGAAGAAATCCTTGTACTTGAACCGGTTCTGCAGGTTCGTGTAGGTCCAGTTCTTGGCCTGCGCGGCGCCGAACGCCGTGGTGAGTTCGATGCCGCTCCCGAACTGGCTGAAGCCGCCAGTCAGGATGTTCTCGATGTCGTCGGTCGGGCGGAAATCGATGCGCGCCTCGCCGCTGGTGCGCTCGAGCTTGAAGTCACGCGTGAGGGGCTTTCCGGCGCGTCCCGCCGGGGCCGAGGCCGGCCACGTCGCCGGCTCGTTCGGGTCGTGGTACTCGAAATCGGTGGCCGTGAACCGCTCGGCGGAAAGCTTGTACCCGATCTTGCGTCCGTCACCGAGGACGCCGGCGTGGCGCGCGCTGAGGCGCATGAGGTCCTGCGTTCCACCGTCCACCGAGAGCGACGTGCCTTCGGACTCGAATGGCGACTTCGTGATCACGTGCAGCACGCCGTTGGCCGAGTTCGGCCCGTAGAGCGACGAGGCCGGACCGTTCAGGACCTCGATGCGCGCGATGTCGTCCTTGGTGCCGGTGAACAGCGCCGGGATGTTGACGCGGAGCGACGGGACGCCGGCGAAGCGGTAGTCCTGCAGGTTGAGCATCGCTCCCGAGAACGCGTTATTGAATCCCCGCGAGACGATGTTGCTCTGGAGGATGCCGCCGGTCGAGATGCTGACGCCGGGCACGCCCTTGAGGTAGGACGCGAGGGTCGGCGCCGGCTTCGACTCGAACGATTCGGACGAGATCACCGCGAGCGAGGCCGGGATGTCGAGTTCCTTCTGCGGCGCCGCGCCGCGGTTTGCGGTCATCACGACGGCGTTCAGTTTCGATGCGAACTCCACCATCGTGAAGTCCATGGTCGTGGCGCCGCTCACCGTGACGCCTTCCACGCGGCGTGCCGAGAACCCGATGCGGGTCAGCACGACGGAGTAGGTGCCGTCGGTGAGGCCCGTGATACGGTACGCGCCGTCGTCGCCGGCCACGGCGCGGCCCACGGTCGAAAGGCCCGACACGACCTGCACGTTTGCGCCAGCCACCGGCGTTCCCTTCTCGCCGTCCGTCACCTTGCCGGCGAGCGAGCCACCCTGTGCGAGCGCCGCCTGACTGGTGGCCAGCAACAGCGCCACCGCCAGCAGTCTGCCAACGATCCTCCGGACCATGTGCACCTCGTGAAGGCAAGTGTCAGCGGATGCAAACACGCTCGTCCGCTCGAGTCATCGCCCGGGCCCGCCGAATCGCGGCCCCGTGCAGATGGGCTGAATCTTTGGTGCTGTCGGGATTAATGGCAAGACTCGGGCGCCGGTTACTTCGGGCGGCGGCGCACGCCGGTCCCAACGAACGGCAAAAAAAAAGCCGGGCAGGCGCGCCCGGAGCGTCACTGCGACAATCCGCCCTACCCGGCGCCGCCGACCGCAACGCGCGCGGAATCCACGGTGAACACGCGGCGGACGCTCCGCAGCATCAGGCCCTTGTACTCGAGGATCGGCGTCTCGACGACCTGTTTCGACGTGGACGACGCGTGTACCATCATGCCGTCGCCGACGTAGATCCCCACGTGCGAAATGGTGCGGCTCTGCAGCTTGCTGAAGACGAGCAGGTCGCCGGGGCGCATCTCGGCGGTGTCCTTGGCGACCGGCGCGCCGAGTCGAGCCAGGAGCGCCGAGCTGTGCGGCACGTCAATTCCGAGCTTGGCAAAGACGTACCGCACCAGTCCGCTGCAGTCGACACCCCGCTCGGGCGACGCGCCGGCCCAGCGATACCGGATGCCGAGGAGCGCGCGCGTGTTCTCGACGATCGAGTCGCGCTGCAGTTCGTTGAGCCGGGCGAAGGGTCCCGCGGGGTTCGCGCCGCGCGCGCCGATGGCCGCGACCGGGCCGCGCGCCGGCGCGCGCACGGCCGCTTGCGCCCGCGCCTGCGAAACGCAGAGTGCGGAGCACGCGATGGCGGTGGCGAGTCGTGCGGCTGGTGTCATAATGGGATCCGGGGCGACCCACAAAACTATCCAGCCGGCGGAGTCCCCGGAACCCGCTGCCGCGGGGAAATATCGCGGAGCGCCTACCGGATTCCGAGCAGCTTGTGGACCTGGAGGGACAGCCGCCAGCGCGGGTTCGCGAGGCAGTAGGCCGCCGCGGCGGCCGCGTTGGCGTCGCGCACGGGGCCGTCCATCGGCTGGAGATAGAAGTGGGAAAAATCGAGCTGCGAAAACCGTTCCGGCGGGGCGAGCGGCTGTGGAAACACGAGCTTGAGTTCGTCGCCGCGCGTCAGCACGAGCGGGGCGTCGGCCTTGGGGCTCACCGTGATCCAGTCGAGCCCGCGGGGCGCCGGTTGCGTGCCGTTGGTCTCCACGGCCACGGCGAACCCGCGCCGGTGAAGCGCGTCAACCGCCGCGCCGTCGAGCTGGAGCAACGGCTCACCACCCGTGCACACCACGAATCGCTCGCCGACCGCCTTGCCGGGCCAGCGCGCGGCGACGGCGTCGGCGAAGGCGTCGGCGGTCGGGAACTTGCCGCCGTCCGCGCCGACGCCGACGAAATCCGTGTCGCAGAAGTTGCAGACGGCCGACGCGCGGTCGGCCTCCCGCCCCGTCCACAGGTTGCAGCCGGCGAACCGCGCGAAGACCGCGGGACGCCCCGTGTGAAACCCCTCGCCCTGCAGGGTATGGAAGATCTCGCGCAGCGTGTACGTCGTCACGGCGGCGCCGTCCCGCTGCGGCCATCGTGGTACACGGTGGGGTCGGCGATGCCGGCCGCGTCGAAGCCGGCGCGCCGGATCTGGCACGAATCGCATCGGCCGCACGCCCGTCCATCGCGGTCGGGATCGTAGCAGCTCGACGTGCCGGCGTAGTCCACGCCCAGGACCGTGCCGAGCGAGATGATCTCGTGCTTGCGCATCCCGATAAGGGGCGCGTGCACCCGATGCCGGACGCCGCGTTCGGTGCCAGCGCGCGTGGCGCGATCCGCGAGGGTTTCAAATGCCGTGATGAACTCGGGTCGGCAGTCGGGATACCCGCTGTAGTCGATCGCGTTCACGCCGATGAAGATGTCGTGCGCGCCGAGCACTTCGGCCCACGCGAGCGCGTACGAAAGGAAGATCGTGTTGCGCGCCGGGACGTACGTGTCGGGCACGCCGGTCGCCATCGCGGTCGCGTCGCGGTCCTTCGGCACGGGCAGGTCGTCGCTCGTGAGGGCCGAGCCGCCGAAGGCCCGCAGGTCGATCTCCACGACCGCATGCTGCCGGACCCCGAACCGAGCGCCCAGGGCACGCGCCCGCTCGACCTCGATTGCGTGCCGCTGGCCGTAGCGGAATGTGAGGGCGTGCACCGACCATCCATCACGCGTGGCCAGCGCCAGCAGCGTGGCGGAGTCGAGCCCGCCGCTCAGCAGGAGCACGGCGCCGCGGCCGCCGCCCGACGCCCGCGTCCCCGACCCCCGGTCGCCCGGCGTGGGCGGAGCGGTCACGACTCGGTGCTGAGCCCGGCGACGATTTCCTTGAGCCGCCCGGCGCCCTGGAGCAGCGCCGTGGACGCGGCGCTCATTTCCTCGCACGCCGCGCTTTGCTGCTCGGTGGATGCGCTGACCTGCTCCGCCGCGGCAGCGTGGCCTTCGGCGGTCCGCGCGGCTTCGGAGATCAGCGCCGACGCGCTCTCGACGGCCGTCGCGTTGTCCGTGGCGGCAACGGTCACGGCGGCAGCGGCCGACCGCGTCCGCTCGGCGGCCTTGGTAATCGTCGTGAGCGCCGCGTCGATGCCGCCCGTGATCTGCTCGATGTCACTGACGCGCGCGCTGCCCGCGCGCATCGCGTCGGTGGTGCTCGTCACGCGCGTGCTCACCACCGCCGTGAGCTGCACGACGTCGTCGGCGGCCTCCCGCGTCTGTTCGGCCAGCTTGCGCACCTCGTCCGCCACCACGGCAAATCCGCGGCCGGCGGTTCCGGCACGCGCGGCCTCGATGGCCGCGTTGAGCGCGAGCAGGTTCGTCTGTTCGGCGATGCGGCTCACGACGGTGACAAACCGGTTGATGCTGTCGAGCGTGGCGTTCAGCTCGCGCACCTCGGCCGCGGCGCGGTCCACCGATCCGCGAATGTCGCTGAGCAGCGCGACGCCGCGACTCACTTCCTCACGCTTCGCCTGTGCCGAGCGCTCGATCTCCTCCGCCAGCGCGCGCACCTCGGCGGCGCCGGTGCGCATGCCGCCCGCGCGCACGCGCATCCGCGCGAGCGACTCATCCACGTCCTGCAGTGCGGCCACCTGCTTCTCGGCGCCGTCGGTGACGTCGGTCATTGCCGAGGCGGTCTGGCCGGCCGCGACCGAGATCTGCTCCGCCGCCGACGACAGCTGGTGCGCCGACTCCGACACGCCTTCGGCGGTCTCACGCGCCACCGTCGCGACCCGGGACAGCGAATCGGCCGTCGTGTTCATCGCGGCGGCCAGTTCCTGGTACTCCCCAGGGAGTTCCTCGCTGGTGCGGGACCCGAGCCGGCCCTCCGACAGGGCGCGCGCGTGCACGACCAGGTGCTCGAGCGGACCGCCGATGGACCGAACCGTGCTGACGACGGCCACGGACCCCAGGACGATTGCCGCAAGGATGACCATCACGACGAGATTCGCGCGTTCGTCGGTATGATCGCGCAAGGTGCGCGACACGGTCTCCATCTGGATTGCCCGGGCCTGCCCGAAGGTCTGGATGTCGGCAAGCAGCCCCGTTTGCAGGACGGCCGCAGAATCGGCGCGTGCGATCGCGAGGTCCGTCCGCCGCTGGTCGGCCAGTGCATGCGCTTCCGTGAGAAGCGTCTCGACGGCGGTCATCCGGCGGTCGATCGCAACGAGCAGCTTGAGGTGGTCGGCCGTCATCCCGTCGGCGGCGGCGAGGTCGCGCTGCGCCGCGTGGGCCGTGGCAAGATGCCGCTCGAACGCGAGCCGCGTTGCCGTGTCGCGGACGGTCAGGTAGCGCGATCCGGCGGCAAGGCCCTGCGCGACGCTGGCGGTCATGCGTGCCGTGGCCTGCGCTTCGATCCTCGACGCGGCCAGGGTCGTGGCAATCTGGCTGGTCACCGAGGTGAGCGACCCGCGCGCGGTGATGCCCGCCAGCATCAGCAGCAGGATCATCGCGACGAAGCCGAGGAGCATCCGCCCCCGGATCGAGTTCATGAACTCACGCATCGGCACGCGGGGAATGTGCCATCGGCGCCGCCCGAGCGGAACCGCGACGAGGCGTCGGCAGGCGGCCCGTCAGCGGCGCGGCGCCGGCTGCTGCTGGGTCAGGCAGTGGAGTGTCCCCAGCCCCCAGACCAGGTCGACGGCGTGAATCCCGGTCACGGTGCGGCCCGGAAACGCCCGCGCGATCGTCTCGAGAGCGACCCGGTCGGCCGGGTCGTTGAACGTCGGGACGATCACCACGCCATTGGCGACGTAGAAGTTCGCGTAACTGGCCGGGAGTCGCTGACCGTCCATCACGACGGCGCGCGGATACGGGAGTGTCAGCACCGTCAGACGTCGCCCGTGGGCATCCCGGGCTCGCCTCAGGCGCCTGAGGTTGTCCAGCGAGCGCCGGTGATTCTCGTCGGCGATGTCGGGTTCGTGCGCGAGCAGCACCACGCCGGGCGATGCGAACCGCGCGATGTCGTCCACGTGCCCGTGGGTGTCGTCGCCGACGCACCCTTCGCCGAGCCAGATCGTCTTGCGGATGCCCAATTGTTCGGCGAACAGCCGCTCGTAGTCGTCGCGCCGGAGTCCCGGATTCCGGACCTGGACCCGCGAGAGCAGCCACTCCTCCGTCACGAGCATCGTGCCGCGCCCGTCCGTCTCGATACCGCCGCCTTCGAGGACCACGCGGCGGCCGTTGTCGTGCCTGACGGGATCGCGGCGCGGCAGCTTCGACACGCGTGCGACGAACGCCCCGACCTTGGCGTCGCGCCGGTGGTTCCGGTACTTGGCCCAGCCGTTGAACGCCCAGTTCACCCATTCGACGTTGCCGGTCGCGTTGTGGACGCCCGTCGGCGCCGAGTCGCGGAGCCAGACGCGGTCCGTGGCGCAGAGGTGGGTGCGCACGCGCCGGGACGGCACGCCGTGCGCCCGAAGCGCGCGAAGCGCGGACGCACGGACGGCGGCGGAGTGGCAGAGGATCTCGACGCGTTCATGCGCGGCGAGGACGCGCACGATCTCCGCATACACCCAGGGGATGGGGCCGAACTTGCCCGGCCAGTCGGGCTCGTGGTGTGGCCACGAAATCCAGGTCGCTGTGTGGGGCTCCCACTCCGCCGGCCAGCGGACGCCGGGGTTGGCGCGCCGCGCCCGCACTGAGGCCATCAGCCGATCCAGCGATTCAGTATCGGGCCGTACGCATCCACACGCCGGTCCCGGAGAAACGGCCAATTCCGCCTGGCCCCTTCGACGAGCCCCAGATCGCAGGTGGCAATGGCGAGTTCCGGCTCGGTGCCGGCGTCGGCGATCATCCGCCCGTACGGATCGGCGATGAAGGAGTGACCAAAGAACTCGAGTCCATCGGTTCCCGGCTCAGGCTCAAAGCCCACCCGATTCACGGCCGCGACGAAGACGCCGTTGGCGATGGCGTGTGCGCGCTGCGCTGTACGCCACGCATCCACCTGTGCGGTCCCCCACTCGGCCTTCTCCGCAGGGTGCCAGCCGATCGCCGTCGGATAAAACAGGATGTCGGCGCCGAGCAGCGCCGTGATCCGGGCCGCCTCCGGGTACCACTGGTCCCAGCAGATGAGCACGCCGATGGTCGCGAACCGCGTCTTCCAGACCTTGAATCCGCTGGCCGTCCCGTGGCCCGAAGTCGTCGCGTCGCCCGGGGCGAAGTAGTACTTCTCCTCGTACAGCGGGTCGTGCGGAATGTGCATCTTGCGGTACGTGCCGAGCATTGTGCCATCGGCGTCGATGACCACCGCCGAGTTGCGATAGACGCCGGCGGCCTCGCGCTCGTAGATGGGAATGACGAGCACGATGCCGAGTTCCGCGGCGAGCGCGCGCAGGGCCTCGGTCGTCGGGCCCGGCACCGGCTCGGCGAAGTTGAAGTACTCCTGCTTCAGCGCCTTGCAGAAATACGGCGCGTTGAAGAGTTCCTTCAGGCAGACAATCTGCGCACCGCGCGCGGCCGCTTCCCGCACGCGGGCAATCGTGGCCGTCAGCGTCCGGGTCGGGTCGGCGCCGATGCCATCCTGAATGAGTCCAACCACGACGGATGAAGTGGCCATGATGCGCTGAAAGTTCGTCGGGTGCGGACAGCGTGTGAAGGGCCGACGGTCGCTGGCGGAACGCCGTGCCGCAGAAAAAAAGGGCGGCGGCCCTTCGGCCGCCGCCCGCCTTCGCTAGCGGATGTGAACCTAGGGTGCCTTGACGGCTGCAGCCACCGCGCGCCCGAGCTCGTCGTATGAGTCCTGGACGAGTTCGCGGAACGGCCGCATCACGTGCGCGACCTTGCCGTCCTTGCCAACGACGAACAGCACGCGCTGAAAGCTTGGCCGACCGGCCGGGAGCACGTTGTAGGCCCGGCCGACATCCTTGACCGTGTCGCTGAGGAACGTCACGGGGTAGCCGGTCTCGCGCGCCCAGCTGGCGTGCGCCGTGTCGGCGTCCACGCTGATGGCGAACACGGAAACTCCCTTTCCACCGTTGAAGAGCTGCGCGTACTGATCACGGTACGCGTTCATTTGAGCCGTTCAGCCAGAGGTTCTCGCTCTCGGAAAGAAAGCGAGAACCACCACCTGACCCTTGAGGTCGGCGAGATGGACCGGTTTGGCGAGCTTGCCGTCCTTCGTGCTCGCGGGAAGGGTGAAGTCGGGTGCGGTGTCGCCGACCTTGGGTCCGAGGTCCGCCGGAGCCGGCGTCTGGGCCTGGACGACGCCGGCGGTCGCCAGCGCCGACGTGAGCAAGATCACATTCAGGGAACGCATGCCTTCGAACCTCCACGGAGGGCAACGGTAGGACAAGTTTGCATCCGCCGTCGCAGAACGCAACTTTGTCGAACCGCCAGACAGCAGGAGTCGGGGATGTCCGGTTCCGAAACAGAACGGATTCTCGCGAAGCTCGCGAAGGACGTGGAGGCCGCCGTGCACGCCCTGTATCGCGGCGACGTGCGGCAGGCGACCGCGCGGGCGCGCACCGATGGGTTCGTCCGCGACGCGGCATCAGCGTTGCGCGCCGTGGCCGATCCCGCGCCGGTCGCGGCGCCGACGTCGGCATCGCCGCGCCCGTCGGTGGCCGCTCCCGTTCCCGCTGGTGCCAGCGCCGGGTGGACCCGCGAGGAAGGTGAGGCGGTGCTCAAGTGCATCACCGCGTGGGTGCCGATGGGGCCGCCTGCGACGACCGATCCCGCCAGCAAGTGCGTGTCGGCGACGCGCGAACTCACGCCAACGTGGGGGCAACGCGAACTGGCGCGCGCGGCGATCCGGAAGCTCTCACCGCCGTGAGCGCCCGGCCACGCACGCAATGAGCGACGACGCCCGGTCGCGAAGCGACGCGCAAACCACGCCGATCGGATCGCGCACGACCTGTCCCCAGTGCGGCGTGCAGCTGGACGCCTTCACCACCACGTGCGCGGCGTGCGGTGCGGTGGTCACGGGCGGGGCGATGGACCCGGCGCGCATGGAGCGTGTGAAGGCGCGGCTCCAGGAGGGCATTGGCCCCGGGTACCGCCTCGGCGACATGCTCGGCCGCGGCGGGATGGGGATCGTGTTCCAGGCACGGGAACTCTCGCTCGACCGCGACGTGGCGCTCAAGGTGCTCGCGTTCGACCCCATCCTGAATCCCGACGCGTTCGAGCGCTTCGAGCGTGAAGCGAAACTCGCGGCCCGGCTCGACCATCCGAACATCGTGCCGATCTTCGCCGTCGGGCAGGGGAACGGCCTCGCCTTCTATACGATGCGGATGGTACGCGGCGGGAGCGTCGAGTCGCTCGTGACGGGCGGTCGGGCGCTGGAACTCCCGCGGGCGCTCGCGATCCTTCGCGACGTCGCGCAGGCGCTCGACTATGCGCACGCGCAGGGCGTCGTGCACCGCGACATCAAGCCGGCCAACGTCCTCCTCGGCGAGTCGGGCCACGCGATGGTGGCCGACTTCGGCATTGCGCGCGCGTTCAGCGGCCCCGCGTCAGGCGGCACGTCGGCGACCGGTACGGGCGTCGTCGGATCACCGGCGTACATGAGTCCCGAGCAATGGCGCGGGGAAAAGGTGGACGGTCGTGCGGACCAGTATGCGCTCGGCGTGCTCGCGTTCGAATTGCTCACCGGCACGCGACCGTTTTCGGGCGATTCGATGCAGGAACTGCTGCGGATGCACCTGCAGGACGACGTGCCGGACATCATCTCGGTACGTCACGACCTTCCGCCCGGTCTTTCGGACCCGATTCGACGGGCTCTGTCGAAGCAGCCGGCAGACCGGTTCGGGTCGGCGGGCGAGTTCGTCGCGGCGCTGAGCGGAGCGCCCGCCGCCGGCGTGCCGGCGGCCGGTGCGCCGGTGGCGCCCTACTCGCCGGCAGCGGAAACGGTGCGAACTCCCCGGCCTGGGGTTCCGGTGCGGACACCCGATGGGCGGCCGGCTGCGCAACCTCCTGCGGGCCATTCCGCGGCACCGCGCGGAACACCTTCCGTGCGCATTCCAGATGCGTCCGCCGAGCCCGCGGGCGTGGCGACAGCGTCCGCGGAACGCCGGTCGCTGGTGCCGTGGCTGGCGCTGGTGCTCATCGCCGGCGCCGGAGCGGCCGTCATCTGGAAGCTCGCACCGAAAGGCGACGCCGCCGCCAACGCCGGACCCTCCCAGCCAGCCGGTGCGACGGCCGCCGCCCCGTCCGACACGCTCACGGATCGTGAGAAGCGCATGCAGGAGCAGATCGACGAGGCGCGACGCGTCGCGCTCGCGGCGAAGTTGCGCGCGGACTCGCTGGCCGCCGCGAATCAGGCGGCCAGGACCACGACGCCCGTGACCGCCGCGCCAACCCCCGCGCGCGCCTATGTCTACGTTCTGGCGCAGGGCGGTACGCCGCAGGTGTTCGTGGACGGAGTCACGCAAAAGACGGCCACGCCGGCGCTGCTGCAGCTCGAGCCCGGGCGGCACACCATCCAGGTGCGCGGCGCAACCGAGTTCGCGCCGCCCGACACGGCAATCGAGCTCGGTGCCGACGACACCGCGACGGTGATGTTTCGCGCGACGCGGCTTGCTGCGCCGCGCGCCGGTGCCGCGGGCGGCGCCACGGCGCCCGGCGGGTCGGCCGGCGCCG
>CAZLAU010000004.1:10395-44004 GCA_964557615.1 uncultured Gemmatimonas sp. | reverse complement strand
TGGTGCAGGCCAAGCTCATCAAGCGCAGCGTGCCGGTGAAGAACCTCGACGTCGGTGAGATCAAGCCGGCCGGCGGCGACATCCTGCGCCGCGAGGTGAAGCTCAAGCAGGCGCTGGACAGCGACACGGCCAAGAAGGTCGTCGCCGCAATCAAGGAGCAGAAGTTCAAGAAGGTGCAGGCGTCCATCCAGGGCGACCAGGTGCGCGTCACCGCCCCGTCGCGCGATGAGCTGCAGGCCGTCATCCAGTTCATCCGCGCCGGCGACTACGGCGTCGAGCTGCAGTTCGGGAACTACCGCTGAGCTGATCGCGGCGGGACACGGGTTGGACGCAGCGCGTGCAGCCGTTTTTCGGCGACGCCCCCTAAGTTTCAGGAATGCCCGCACCGCTTGCCCCCGTCACGCTGACGGGCCGCACCATCGCGCTCGAACCGCTCACGCGAGACCACGCGCCGGACCTCGCGACGGTGGCGGTGCCGGAACTCTTCCGATGGTGGACTGTGCGCCTCGACACGCCGGAGGACATGCGCCGGTGGGTGGATGATGCGCTCGCGGCCCACGGCGCCGGCACGGCGTTGCCGTTCGCCACGGTGCTGCTCGACGGACGGCGGGTGATCGGGTCGACGCGGTACATGAACGTCTCGGTGCACGACGGGCGGTTCGAGATCGGGTCCACGTGGATCACGCCGTCGTTGCAACGGACCGCCGTGAACACCGAGGCCAAGCTGCTCCTGCTGCGCCACGCGTTCGCGGTGCTGGGGGCGAGGCGGGTCGAGCTCAAGACACACGCGCGGAACGAACAGTCGCGCCGCGCCATCGAACGCATCGGCGCCCGGTTCGAGGGCATCCACCGCAACCACATGCTGATGCCCGACGGGTCGATGCGCGACACGGCCTGGTACTCGATCATCGATGCCGAGTGGCCGTCCGTGGAGGCCGCGCTCGAGTCGCGGCTCGCGGCCGGCGGGCAGGGCGGCGCGTCAGCAGTGGGCGCGCCGTCGCTCCGCACGCCTTCAGCGTCAGCGGGGCGCGCGTGAACGTCGCCTTCATCACGCTTGGGTGCGACAAGAATACCGTGGACTCGGAGCGGTACCTCGGCACCCTCATCGAACACGGGGCAACGCCCGTCGCAAGCGCGGCCAACGCCGACGTGGTCATCGTGAACACGTGCGGCTTCATCGACGCCGCAAAGCGCGAGTCGATCGATGCGATCGTGCAGGCCGCCCGGCTCAAGGAAACCGGCGGCGTACAGGCGGTCGTCGCGGTGGGGTGCATGGTGCAGCGGCACGAGGCCGAACTCCGTGAGGCAATTCCGGAGGTGGATCTCTTCATTGGCGCCGCCGAAACCGACCAGCTGGTGCCGCGCCTGCGGGAGCGTGGGCTGCTCGGACCGGCAGAGGCGCTGCATCCCGGCGTCCGAACCTACTCGGGGAACGCGCCGCACATCCGGTACTTGAAGCTCAGCGAGGGCTGCGACCACGGCTGCGCCTTCTGCGCAATTCCGTTGATGCGTGGCCGGCACCGGTCATTTGCCCTCGACGACATCGTGCGCGAGGCACAGCTGCTCGAACTGCAGGGGGCGCGTGAGGTCAACCTCGTGGCGCAGGACCTCGCGCACTACGGGCGCGACCGCCGCGACGGGGTGGGGCTGCCCGAGGCCCTCGAGGCGCTCGTGCGCGAAACGTCCATCCCGTGGATCCGACTCATGTACCTGTACTCGGCCGGCATCACGCCGCGGCTACTCGACGTGATCGCCCGCGAACCGCGCATCCTGCGCTACCTCGACATGCCGATCCAGCACGCCTCGGATGCCGTGCTCGAACGGATGCGACGGCCCGAGCGCAAGAAGACCATTCGCGACAAGGTGGCCCGCTATCGAGATGCGGTGCCCGGCGTGGCGATTCGAACGACTTGCATCGTCGGGTTCCCGGGCGAGACCGACGCAGACTTCCGTGAACTCCTGGACTTCCTGGAGGAAATGCGCTTCGAGCGGGTGGGGGCGTTCACCTACTCGCCGCAGGAAGGGACACGCGCCGCGACACTGGCTGACGACGTACCGGAGTCGATCAAGCGGGAACGCCTGGAACTGCTCACCGAACTCCAACGGGGGGTCACCGACGAGCGGTACGGTGAACGGGTTGGCGTGCGTGCCGAGCTGCTGGCGGATGGCGGACTGCGCGGTCGGTTGCCGTGGCAGGCCGATGACATCGACGGCGTGACGACGCTCGATGTCGAGGCGGCGGCGGGGACCATCCTCGAGGTCGAAGTGACGTCCGCGGACGACTACGACTTCGGGGCGCGCGTGATCACGACACGGATGGCGCCGCCGGTGCCGGCCTCCCGGGACTCCGGGCGCCGCCATCCCTTGCCACTCGCCTCGATGGGCGCCTTCGGCAGGTGACCAACCCGATCCGCAGGCGCCTCGTGGTCGCCTCACTGCTGGCGGTTGGCCTCACCACGCTCGGCGCGTGCGTGACCAGGCGCGTGCGCGACCCCGGGCCGCCGGTGATCGTGTTGCCGCCCGCTGGGACGCAGGCGGACACGGCGGAGCGGGTCGCCGCGCCGCCCACCCTGCCACCCGATCCGACGCCTGACGTGCCGCTGGACGCCCTCCACGACGTCCGGGTCGCGCTCGCCACGTCGGCACAGGAGGTGCCGCTGACGGCTACGGGACCGTGGCGGCTCTACGACGGCTCCGACGGCGTGCTGGTGCGTGGCCGAGCTGGCGAACAGTGGACGATCCAGCGACGCGGCCTCCAGTTGCGTGCGCGCAGCCGCGCCGGACAGGCCACGCCCTGGGTGGACGGCGACATCGTCATCCGGCCGGACGCGGAATCGGAGTTTGCCCAGTTCGCCGGACGGCGCTACCGCGGCTCGATCCGGACCGTCCCGACGGATACCGCGATCGTCGTCGTGAACGTGCTCGGCGTCGAGGACTACCTGCGCGGCGTCGTGCCCCTCGAGATCGGCGTGCGCAACGGCCCCGAACAGGCGGCCGTCGAAGTGCAGGCCATTGCCGCCCGGAGCTATACGTGGGTTCGTCTCGAGGCCGTGCGGGGAAGTTCCCGCGCCGGCACCCACGACCTCGTGGCCACCGTCAGTGATCAGGTGTACGGCGGTGTGGACGCCGAGCGTGAAGGCACCGACCGCGCGGTGCGCGCCACGGCCGGACTCGTGCTGAAGTTTGCCGGCCGGGTCGTGGACGCCCCCTACTCGTCGAGCTGCGGTGGTGAAACGGCTGCACCCGAGGAGGTATGGCGATCAGGCCCGTCATCGTACCTCCGCCGGGTGAGCGACCGGATTCCCGGTTCGCCGGACCGTTACTACTGCGACATCGCGCCGCGGTTCTCGTGGACGCGGGAGTTCACGTCAAGCGAGCTGGACGCCGCCGTTCGCGCCTACCTCCGGAGCTATTCCAACGCGCCGGCCGGCGGCCCCGGTCGCGTGCGCGGCTTCTCGATCGAGTCCCGGACCCCGAGCGGTCGCGTCGGCAACGCCGTCTTCCTCACCGAACGCGGATCGTTCCCCGTGCGCGGCAACGACGTGCGATACGTGCTGCGCTCGACGGGCGGAGAAATCCTCAACAGCACCTACTTTTCCGCGAATACCGAGGTGGGACGCGACGGGGCGCTCAGCCGGCTGGTGGTGCGGGGCAACGGGTACGGGCACGGCGTCGGCATGTGCCAGTGGGGGGCGATCGGACGGGCACGCGCGGGGCAGACGGCCCGGAGCATCCTCGCGGCATATTACCCCGGCACCTCCGTGGGCCCCGCCTCACCTTCACCGCGATGACCCGCATGCCTCGTGTGCTGTCGACCGCTGCCGCGGCCATCGCGCTGGCGCTTGCCCCGCTGCCGTCCGGCGCGCAGGGGACCGTCGGTCTCATCACGGGACGCATCACGGCGCGGCCCGACTCGCTGGTCGTGTCCCTCATTACCGTCGGACCGGGCGGGCAGTTGTTCGACCGGTTCGGTCATTCGGCGATCCGCGTGCAGAATGCCGCCACCGGCCTCGACTCGGCGTGGAACTGGGGCATGTACGACTTCAACGCGCCGAACTTCATCACGCGGTTCCTCACCGGTGACACGCAGTACTGGATGGCGGGATACCCGACCGAGTGGATATTCGCGAGCTACCGGGCCGCCGGTCGCACGATGTGGGAGCAGGAGCTCGCGTTCGCACCGGCGGCGGCCGATTCGCTCCTCGCGTTCCTCCGCTGGAACGCTCGTGACGAGAACAAGTTCTACCGATACGACTACTATCTCGACAACTGTTCGACGCGGATCCGCGACGCCCTCGACGCCGTCACGGGAGGCGCCATCAAGCGCGCGCTGGCCACGGGAGGGGCGGGCGTCACGTGGCGGGGCGAGACCCTGCGACTGTCGGGCGATTTTCCCGCGATCGCATTCGGCATGACATTCGCGCTCGGGCGGCGCGCCGATGAAACGTTGACGCCGTGGGACGAGGCATTCATCCCGATGCGGCTTCGTGATGCTCTCCGAACGGTCCGGATTGCCGACGCGACCGGTTCGGAAGCGCCCCTCGTTCGCTCTGAGCTTCAGCTGGAGCCGCCCGGTCACTTCGTCGACGCCGCGGCGCCGCCTTCGTACGTTGCGCCGGCCGTGGTCGTGGGGACGTTGCTGGCCGTGGTGATCGGCCTGCTGGGGAGGGCCGCGCGCACCTCGCGCGCGGCACGCGCGGCCGTGCAGTCGATCGGCACCGTGTGGCATCTCCTGGCAGGCGTGGCCGGATCCCTCGTGCTGATGGCCGGCCTGTTCACCCGCCACGAGTTCATGGCCGCCAACACCAGCGTCCTGCTCGGGACGCCGGTGTCGCTTGCCCTCGCGATCGTGTACGCACGTGGCTGGTCACCGTCGGCCGGCATCAAGCTTCGCCGGAGCGCGCACGTGCTGTCCGTGTTCACGGTTGCCGCCGCGTCTGCCGCCGTGCTCGCGTACGCGATGCCCGCTGTTGGTCCGCGCGACCTGGCGCCAGTCCTGCTGGTCCTGCCCGTACACGCCGCGCTTGCGTACACGCTTGGTCGCGCGGTGAACACGCGTCACGGGCAGCCTGACGGAGCGACGGCGTGAGCCTGTCCGTCGGTGTTGATGTGGGCGGCACGTACACCGATCTCGCCGCCGTGTCGCCGGGCGGTGATGTGACCACGAGGAAGGTGCTCAGTACGCCGGCTGACCAGAGCGAAGGCGTGGGCACGGCCCTCCTCGAACTCGGCGCACCGGCTACGTCGGTGTCTCGTGTGGCGCACGGCACCACCGTGGTCACCAACCTGCTGCTCGAGCGAAAGGGCGCGCGCGTGGTGCTCTGCGCAACGGAGCACGCCACGGATCTCCTCGAACTGCGCCGCCAGGAGCGCGCCGGGCTCTACGACCTCGCCTTGCACCATCCGGCGCCGCTGGTCCCGGCCGATCGCGTATGTGCCGTTGCCGAGCGCGTTGCGGCCGCTGGTGTCCGCATCCCGCTCACCGCCACTTCGGCGGCGAGCACCGCCGATGCCGTGGCGGCGCTCAAGCCCGAGATCGTCGTGGTTTCGCTGCTCCACGCCTACGCAGAGCCGTCGCACGAGCGACAGCTGGCCGCGGCGATTGCCACGCGGCTGCCGAACGTGGACGTCGTGATCGCGTCCGAGGTGCTGCCCGAGATACGCGAGTACGAACGCACGGCCACCGCGGTCGCGGAGGGCTACGCCCGCCCCCGTGTCCGCGGATATCTCGAGCGGCTGGCGGGGCGGCTCCACGCACAAGGGTTGCCGGCGCCGGATGTGATGACGAGCGGCGGCGGGATGCTGCCGGCGGCGGAAGCAGCGTCGCGCGCCGCGTCGCTGGCGCTCTCCGGGCCGGCCGGCGGGGTCGTGGGGGCGGCAGCCGTGCTGCGTGCCGCCGGGTTTGGCGACGCGCTCACGATCGACATCGGCGGAACAAGTGCCGACGCCGGGCTGATCCTCGGCGGCGAGCCGCTCGTCGAGCCGGGAGGCAGCGTGGCGGGCGTGCCGATTGCACTGCCGCGCGTGCTGGTCGAGACCGTCAGCGCCGGCGGTGGGAGCATCGCCTGGGTCGACGATGGTGGCGCGCTTCGCGTGGGGCCGGCGAGCGCAGGCGCAGTCCCGGGGCCCGTGGCGTTTGGGCGGGGAGGCACCGAGCCCACCGTCACGGACGCGCACATTGCGCTTGGCCGGCTCGATGCCGCCGAGCTGTCGGGAGGCGTCGCGCTCGACCGCGCCGCCGCCAAATCGGCGGTCGCTGCGCTGGCGCGTTCACTCAAGGCAACGCCGCGGCGGACCGCTGAGGCGATCATCGCCATCGCCGACGCGGCGGTCGCGCGCGCCCTGCGGCGCGTGAGCGTCGAACGCGGCATCGACCCCCGCGACTGCGTCCTCGTGGCGTTCGGTGGGGGCGGTCCACTCCACGCCTGCGCGCTCGCCGAGGCGCTGGACATGCGCCGGGTCGTCGTGCCGCCGCACGCCGGGGTCCTGAGCGCGCTTGGGCTCGCCATCGCTCCGGAACGGCGCGAAGCGGCCGCCAGCGTGATGCGCGATGCCGGTACGCTTCGCCGGCGCGACATCGCGCGCATCCACGCGGATCTCGCGCGGCGTGCCGGAGGCGCGATGGGAGGACGCCCGCGGTACGCGGCGCACGCCCGCGTCAGGTACGCCGGCCAAGGCTACGAACTTGATGTCCCGTTCGCACCGAATGACGATGGGCAGGCCGTCGCCCGGCGGTTCGCAGGTTTGCACCGCGCGCGGTATGGCTTCACGCTCGAACGACCCATCGAGGTGGTGGCGGCGCGCGTCACGGCGAGCGGCAAGGCGGTCGCGCTGAAGCTCGGCGCGACGCGTGCCCGACGCGGAGCCGCGCCGGTTCGCGGCACGCCGGCGTTCGTGAAGGCACCTCCGGTACGAGGCCACGCGGTCGTGACGCTGGCCGACGCCACGATGGTCGTCGCGCGGGGCTGGACGGCACGGCAGCTCGCGATCGGCGGGTGGCTGATGGAGCGATCGTGAGCCGCGCCGCCCGGTTCGACCCGTTGTCGCTCTCGGTGATGTCCAACGCCGTTGCGATGATCGCCGAGGAGATGGGCACCGTGCTCGAGCGCGGTTCGCTCTCGCCGAACATCCGCGAACGACGCGACGCCTCGTCCGCGATCTTCGACGCGCGCGGTCGCATGGTGGCGCAGGCCGCGCACATCCCGGTGCATCTCGGTGCGATGCCGGAATCGGTGCGCGCCGTGATGGCGCGCGAGCCGACGCCCGGCGACGTATTCCTGCTCAACAGTCCGTTCGACGGCGGGTCGCATCTGCCCGACCTGACGATGGTGGAGGCGGTCGCCGACCGCGGGAAGGTCATCGGGTACGCCGCCGTCCGGGCGCACCACGCCGATGTCGGCGGGATGAGCCCCGGCTCGATGCCGCAGGGGGCGACCGAGCTTGTCCAGGAAGGGCTGCACCTGCCGCCCATCCGGTTGGTCGCGCGAGGCGCGCTCGACGCCGCGCTCCTCGAGCTCGTGCTCGCCAACGTTCGGACGCCCGCGGAGCGGCGGGGAGACCTCGAGGCGCAGCGGGGGGCGTGCGCCGCCGGCGCCGCCGGCTGGCGCGCGCTGCTGACCCGCGAGGGCCCGGGCCGCATGCGCGCCGCCTGTGATGCGCTGCTCGACTACACCGAGCGTCGGGCGCGTGCGCGGCTGCGTGAGATCGGCGACGTGACCGGGCGCGCCGAGGACTGGCTGGAGGGCGACGGCGTGAGCGACACGCCCGTGCCGTTCGTCGTGCGGGCGCGCATCGCCCGCGGCACGCTCGACCTCGACTTCACGGGCACGTCGCCGCGCGTGCGCGGGAACGTCAATACGGTGAAGGCGGTCGTGCGCGCGGCGGCCGTTTTCGTGCTCCGCTCGCTGCTCGACGACGACGTGCCGACCAACGAAGGAATGTCGCGGCCGGTGCGGATCGTCACGCCGGACAACTGCGTGCTCGACGCCCGCTGGCCGTCCGCGGTGGCGGCGGGCAACGTCGAAACGTCGCAGCGTGTGACCGACCTGCTTTTTGCGGCGCTCGCCGACGCCGGAGTACCGGTGCCGGCCCAGGGGCAGGGCACGATGAACAACGTGACGTTCGGTGGTGACGGGTGGACCTTCTACGAGACGCTCGGCGGAGGGCAGGGGGCGTCGCACCGCGGCCCCGGGCCCAGTGCCGTGCACGTCGGAATGAGCAACACGCGCAACACGCCGATCGAGTCGCTCGAGCGATCGTATCCGATGGAGATCGCGGAGTATGCCGTCCGCCGCGGGTCCGGCGGGCGCGGCAGGCACGTCGGCGGAGACGGCGTGATTCGCCGCTACCGAGTGCTGGAGCGATGCACCGTCACGCTCCTGACCGAGCGACGCGCGCGCCGTCCACGCGGTGCGATGGGTGGCGGTGACGGATTGCCGGGCGCAAACCGGCTCAACGGCAAGCCACTGCCCGCCAAGTGCCGCGTCGAGCTGCTCCCGGGTGACGAAGTGACCATCGAGACGCCTGGCGGTGGTGGCTGGGGCGACGCAGGGGCGTAGCGCGCTCTGCGGCGCCGGCCCGCCTACACCGCCGTCGACGCCTGGGAACGCCGCTTCGACGCCTCGGGTTTCACCAAATCGAACACCTTCGCCTGGATGAACGCCTCCAGCAGCACCGGGTCGATCGCCCCATCCTTTGCCTCTGCGCCGAGGATGTCGAGCGCCCGCTCGACCGGCACGGCGCGCTTGTAGGGGCGATCGGTGGCCGTGAGCGCATCGTAGATGTCGCTGATGGTCATCATCCGCGTCTGCGGCGGGATGTCCGTCGCGGCGATCTGCCGCGGGTAGCCCTTGGCATTGAGCTTTTCGTGGTGGCCGTACGCAATCGCCGGGATGTGGCGCAACTCCCGTGTCCAGGGAATCTGCTCGAGGAACCGGAACGTGTGCGTCACGTGCGACTCGATTTCGCGCCGTTCGCGCGGGTCGAGATTCCCCTTGTTGATCATCAGGTAGCGGAGTTCGTCGTCGGACAACAGCGGCTTCTCGACGCCGTCGAAGTCGATGAACGTGCGCGCATTGATCTGCTCCAGCTCCTCGAACGTGCCCTCGGGCAGGATCGTCGGCTCGTTGGCGTGGACGATGGCGTCCAGGTACCGCTGGAGTTCCTCGCGCTTCTCGCGCCGCACGGCATCAAGGTCGGCCAGCACGTGCGGGTACCGGTCCTGCCCGTGGGTGAAGAGATACTCGGCACGTTCGCGCTCGTACTGCAGGTCGGCGCGCTGCAGCAGGAACTGGAACCGGTGCTTGATGATCGCGAGGTCGCTCGGATACAGCTTCTTCTGCTTGACCAGGACCTGTTCGCGCACGCCGACCTTCCCGAAGTCGTGCAGCAGCCCGGCATAGCGGATCTCGCGCATCTGCTCCCGCGAGAATTTCAGTGCGCCGTACGGCCCGTCCGACACGCGGTCCACCGCCTCGGCCAGTCCACAGGTGAACGTCGCCACGCGAAAGGAATGGCCGCTCGTCGTCGGGTCGCGTGATTCGATGGCCGTGACGGCGGCGGTCACGAACCCTTCGAACAGCCGTTCGATGTCCTCGTAGAGGCGGGCGTTCTCGATCGCCACGGCCGCCTGCGAGGCGAGCGCGGTCACCAGGTCGACGGATCGGGCGTCGAACGCCAGGACCTCGCGGTCCACCACGGCGGGCGAGGTGAGCATCGCATCAGGGTCCCGCTTGCGGTTGATGAGTTGCACCACGCCGATGATGTCGTCGCGGTGCGAGCGCATCGGCAGCACGAGCATCGACTTCGTCCGGTATCCGACCTTCTCGTCGAAGGTGCGGTTCTGCTTGTAGGTGACGTCGTCGGGCAGCAGGTACACGTCCGGGATGATCAGCGGCTCACCGGTGGCGGCAACGTATCCGGCGATGCTCGTGTGGCTGATCGGGATGACGGTTTCCTTGAACGGCAGGTTTGGCAGCGTGTGGTTCTGGGCGAGCTTGAAGCGCAGCTGCTCCGGCTTCGAGTTTTCGTTGCGCTCCACGAGGTAGAGCGACCCGGCGTCGGCCTGCGACAGTCCCCGGGCCTGGTTGAGGATCATCTCGAGGAGGGTGAGCAGGTCGCGCTCGGTCGAGAGCGCAACGCCGATCCGCGTGAGTTCGTGCAGGTCGTCGGCGCTTCGTGCCTCGCGCCGGACCGCGCGCCGCGCAGCCACGAGCGCCACGGCGTGCCGCAGGGCACCACGAATCGTGACGCGTGCCGCCGCCACGGTTGCGTCGGCCGGAATGAAGCCCGTGAGCGAATCTGCGCCCAGGGCGTCGTCCGGGCCCTCCATGCCCGCGTCGCCGACAGCAACGAGCGCCGCCATCGCGGCCGCGGTTTCCAGCGCCGCGCCGTCGTCGCCGGCGCTTTGGGCGAGCGCCCGGTCCACGACGATCACCGTTGGACGGTCCGGCTCGAGGGACGCCGCGTCCGGCATCAACGGCACCCGCCGGACCTCGACAGCAAGCCCGTCGAGCGCCGGGATGGCGCGGCCCTGCGGAACGATGACGAGTGGGTTCACGGCGGTATGGGTGTTCGGCCGAAGGAAGAACACGAACCCGCCGGGACTCCGTTGAGTCCCGGCGGGTTCAAGCTACTGCGCGAGTTGCGGTGCCGGCCAGCCTATTCGCCGGACTTCTCGAGCTTCGCGAGTTCCTTCTGCGGCGCTTCGTACGCCGGGAATGCCGCGATCGCCTGCCGGAACAACGTCACCGCCTTCTCCTTGTTGCCGTGGTCCTTCTCGTCGAGCGCGCGCGAGTAGAGCATCACGGCCTGGAACGGCACCTTCTCCTGCTTCTTCATCGACGCCTGGTGCTCCTCGCGCGCCTGCGCGGGAATCATCGGCAGCTTGAGCGACGAGTTCAGCTTGGCGCCCACCTTGTCGATCAGCGCCATGATGGCGTCGGTCTTGCCCGTTTCCTCGACGCCGGCGCCCGGCACGATCTGGCTCGTTTCGGTGTCGAACACGCGCAGCGAGATCTTCATCGTGCCGCTCGCCCGTTCGGTGATGAACACGCCCGTGATCATGTGGTGGGCGCCGACGATCTTGCCCACGCGCACGACCGTGGCCGGATCGAGCTTGCCGTCGGTCGCGAGCTTCTGCTCATCAAGCACGGCCTGGATCCGGTCGCGTTCGACGACCCGCACGCCCGGGTTGGCCGACAGGCTGTTGATCAGCAGGTCGGCGATGCCCTTCGACAGGGGAGCGAGTTCCGCGTTCTGCGCCCCCAGCGCCGAGTTGGTGAGGTAGAGGACGGCGACCGTCGGGTTGGACTGCGCGGACGCGGTGGCCGCGGGCAGGCACAGGGCGAGGCCGGCGAGGGTGGCGAGCAACGTCTTGGTGCGCATCTGCAACCTCCGAGGGGTGTTCAAACTGAAAGTGTCAGGCCTTCCGCGGCCGCAATCACGTGCAACGATCCGCCGCGTTCCTTCACGAGCGCGCGGCACTCCGCCACACGCTGGTCCAGCTCGTCATCCGTGCGCCGCGGTTCGTGGTGGAACAGCACCAGCGTCTCCACCTCCGTCTCCAGCGCCAGCTCCGTCACTTCACGGTAGGTCGAATGCCCCCACCCACGATGAAAATCGTACTCTTCGGTCGTATACGTCGTGTCGTGCACCAGCACCCGTGCGCCGCGCACGAACTCGGCGAACCGCTCCCGCCATCCGGTCGGCGTCTTGTATCCCTCCGCCGGCCCCAACTCGTTGTCTGATACATACACCAGCGCATTCGGCTTCGTTCGTGGCTCCGTGAACCGGTACGCGAGCGCGCCGCCCGGATGCCGCACTTCCATCGCCGTCACCTCGTATCCATTCCCCGTGCAGCGCTCGCCTTCGGCGAGCTCACGAAAATCGATCGTCGCATCCAGCTGTTCGAACGTCACCGGAAAGACCACCGGCGACATCTGGTCCCGCACCACCCGGTCGATGCTCGTTTCCAGCGACTTCGACCCCCAGATCGTGAAATGATTGCCGCGCTGGAAAATCGGCGCAAAGAACGGGATCCCCTGAATGTGATCCCAATGTGCATGCGTCAGGAAAATGTCACCAGCCACCGGGCTGCCGTTCGAGTGCTCGATCAACGAGCGCCCGAGTTCGCGGATCCCGGTCCCCGCGTCCAGAATCACCAGCCATCCGCCGGACGTGCGCAACTCCACACACGGCGTGTTGCCACCATACCGCACCGTTCGCGGGCCGGGGCTCGGCACCGACCCCCGCGTTCCCCAGAACTGTACGCGAAGGGTCATCGGCGCGGCCTCGACACAGTGCACGATAGCACGAGCCGGCCGATTGGTGAAAGGCGAGCGGTCACGACCAGCCTGTGACGCATGTCACGCAACTATATAGGGGTCAGATCCGCTGCTGGGCGCGCTTTTGCAGCGCCGCGCGGTCGGCGACGCGGATCCGGCGCCGGTCCGTGCTGACCCAGCCGGATTCGTGGAACGCGCGCATCGCCCGCGAAACGGTCTCGCGGCTTGCGCCAATGAGGTGGGCAATCGTCTGGTGCGTCAGCGGCTTGTCGATTACGTCGCTGCCGCCTTCGTCTGCGGCGTCGAGCAGCAGTCGGGCGATCCGGCCCGGCACGTCCAGCAGTACGAGCGAACCGATTTTTCCGTCGGCGCGGCGGAGTCGGCGCGAGAGTTCCGTGAGCAGGGACCACGCCACGGAAGGGCTCTGCTCAACCCTCCGGCGAAAGTCCTCGCGCCGCAGCACGAGCAGCGCGCTCTCCTCCATCGCGATTACGTGTGCCGAACGCGGCTGGTCGTCAATGAGCGACAGTTCGCCAAAATGGTCGCCGACCCCGAGCAGCCCGAGGATCACCTCACGGCCGTCTTCGGCCACCAGGACAACCTTCACCCGCCCCTCGCGCACGACGAACAGCGCGTCACCGGGATCGTCCTCGAACAGGATGACGCTTCCCTTGGGGTAACTCTTCTCGCGCAGCAGCTCGGCGAACTTGCCCAGCTCCACGGCATCAAGCCCCTTGAACAACGGGACTGTCGCAAGGAATTCGACGGTGGTGGACATATTGACGGTTGGGGGAGCGCGGTCCGTCGGCGGGTGCGGCCGAGCACCGAACAATGCTCCTGCGAAGCTATGACCCCCGCGGTGCGCTGTCAAACGAACACGCTCACCCGCAACCCGTTGCGCCGCACCGAGTTCTGCTCAGGCCTCGCGTACGGGTCGGGTCTGGCATCCACCCGCCCGCGTTCAGCGAATTGCACGACACGCGCGTTTATTAGGGTGTGATGCAGTATGCATCCCCGGACGCGCCCCCGGTCGTGTACGCAGCGGGGCGCGAACGTGTTTTGGCATCAGTTGCACCGGTGCCGTTCACCTCTCGGCCCATATCGAGTGCAACTCCGAACCCTCATTCTTGCCGCGCTGCCCGTCGCCCTCGTCGGGCTTCCGGGAACCGCCGGCGGCCAGGTATCAAGCAAGCGTACCGAAGCCGTTCGCCTCACGGGCGCCGCCCCGAAGATCGACGGTCGGCTTGACGATTCTGCGTGGCTGAACGGGCCGGTCATCGAGGATTTTGAGCAGCAGCGGCCGATAGAGGGCGCCGAGCCGTCGGAGCGCACGCGCGTGATGGTGCGATACGACGACGACGCGCTGTACATCGGTGCCCGCATGTTCCGCACCCGCCCCCGCGACATCCTCCGGAGCGTGACGCGTCGCGACGGATTCGGCGCCGCCGAGCATCTCCAGATCACGTTCGACACGCAGCGCGACCGGCGCACGGGGTACGCGTTCAAGATCACTGCCGCCGGCGCCCGCGGCGACTTCACCCACTCGCGTGATGCGGAAAATGAAGGCCGCGAGATGCAGTACGACCCGATCTGGGACGCGGCCACGACCATCGATTCGCTTGGCTGGGTTGCCGAATTGCGAATCCCTTTTTCGCAGATGCGTTTCCCCAAGGCCGACCGGCAGGAATGGGGCTTCCAGCTCGACCGCTGGATGCCCGACAAGAACGAAGACCTGCAGTGGGTCTCGATCCCGGCGAAGGAGACGGGATACATCTCGCGCTTCGGCACGCTCACGGGAATCGAGGGCGTCCAGTCCGTGCGCCCGACCGAGGTCATGCCGTACGTTGCCACCGACGCCACGCGCGCGGCCGTGTCGGATGCCGCCAACCCGTTCCGTGACCCCACGCGGTTTCGCGGCGGGCTGGACGCCAAATTCGGCATCGGCTCTAACCTGACGCTCGACGCGAGCTTCAATCCTGACTTCGGGCAAGTCGAGGCCGATCCGGCCGAAGTGAACCTGTCGGCGTTCGAGACAATCGTGGACGAACGCCGGCCGTTCTTCACCGAGGGCCAGCAGCTGCTGCGCGTGGAAGGGCCGAACTACTTCTATTCGCGACGGGTCGGGGCTCCGCCACGGCTTTCCGCGAGCGGCGACTACGTGGACCAGCCGCGGTCGAGCACAATTCTCGGTGCGGCGAAACTCACCGGACGCACCGCCAGCCGGCTTTCCGTCGGAGCCTTGCTCGCGGTGACCGATCGGGCGCACGCGCGGGCGTTCCACGTGGACGGCGACAGCACGACCGGCGTGCTCGTCGAGCCGCGGACGCAGTACGGCGTCGTGCGGCTCCAGCAGGAAGTTGGCAGTCAGGCCTCCACCATCGGTGGCATGTTCACGGCGATGCGCCGCGAAATCGGCGGCGACACCGCGCTCGCCGCGCGGCTCACCGACAACGCGATCTCAGGTGGCATCGACTGGCGCATTCGCTGGCAGCAGGGCCGCTACGCGGTCAGCGGGTATGCGGGCTTCAGCCACGTCGCCGGTGATTCGCTCGCCATCGCGCGCATCCAGCGCTCGAGTGCGCACTACTTCCAGCGGCCCGACGCCGACCATCTGGACTATGCGAGCGCGCTCACGGCGCTCACGGGATACACCGCGTCGCTCCGCGCCGACAAGGATGCCGGGCGCCGCATCCTCTGGGGTGCGCAGGTGTCCACCGAGACGGCGGGGTACGAGGTGAACGACGTCGGTCGCGTGCAGTCCACGGACGACATCGAGTACAACGCCGACATCCAGATTCGCGAGACGCAGCCGGGCCCATACCTCCGCAGTTGGCGGATGGGGTTCGTCACGCGCGGCGCGTTCAACTACGGCGGCGACCGCACCAACGAGGAGTGGAACCAGAACACGTCGGTGACGTTCCTCAACTTCTGGTCGTTCAACATCAACTCTCGGTTCGACCTCCCGACGCTCGACGATGCGCTGACGCGCGGCGGACCGCTGATGGCCACGCCACTTGGGTGGGGCCAGGACTACCGCCTGAACAGCCCGATGGGGGCGCGCACCAACTGGCGTGTCAACGTCAACTGGAACAAGAACGCGCTCGGCGGCTGGCGCAACAGCGTCGGCGGCGGACTCACGCTTCGCCCGGCACCGCGCTGGCAGCTCTCGCTCGACCCCAACTTCCAGGTCAGCACCGATGCGCGGCAGTTTGTGACGACGATTGCCGACGCGTCGGCCAGTGCCACCTACGGTGCGCGGTACCTCTTTGCCCGGGTCGATCGGGTGACGACATCGCTCAAGACCCGGCTGAACTACGCCTTTTCGCCCGCGCTCACGCTCGAGGGCTATGCCGAACCCTTCGCGGCGAGCGGGCGCTACGGCGGGCTTGGCGAACTCCGCGCCCCGCGCACGAGCGACCTCCGGGTGTACGGCACCGACGGGACCACCGCCACGCGCCTCGCCGATGGCTCCACGGCAGTGCAGGTGGACGGCTCGACTTTTACCATCTCGAACCGCGACTTCAACGTGCTGTCGTTCCGTTCGAACGCCGTGCTGCGCTGGGAATGGGCGCCGGGGAGCACGCTCTATCTCGTCTGGCAGCAGAACCGCCGCGCCTCGGAAGCGCTCGGTGAGCGGGTTCGGGTCGGCGATCTGCTCCGGACCACCCATGCCAATGGCGACAACTTCCTGGCGCTGAAGATCAGCTATTGGCTGCCCCTCGCCACGGGGCGTTGAGGCGCTCCCGTAAGCCGTTGCGCTGCAATCCGTTGGACACTTGAAGCGCGGGTTCCGGCCAGCTATATTCATCGGCTCGCTCCAAATCAGTCCATTCGAGGCACCGATGAAAGCCGACATCCATCCCGTGTACGCGACCGCCAAGGTCAACTGCGCCTGCGGGAACAGTTTCATGACACGCTCGACGCAGGCGGAGATTCACACCGACATCTGCGCGGCGTGCCATCCGTTCTTCACTGGCAAGCTGCGGCTCGTGGACACTGCCGGTCGCGTCGAGCGCTTTCGCCAGAAGTACGCGAAGCCACAGAAGACGACCGCGTAGGACCGTTTCCGCTTGGCGCTCCGCGATCTCCTCGCCGACGCCGTCAACCGCGCGGCGGCCGTCGAGCGGGAGCTCCTCGATCCAAAGACGGTGCGCGACGCCCGGTTGCTGGCGTCCCTGGGCCGGGAGCACCAGCGGCTGGCGCAGGTCGTCGAGCGTGCAAATACGCTGAAGAAACTGGACGACGAGCTCGCCTCCACGCGCGAGCTCGTTGCGTCCGAGGACGGCGAAATGGCCGCCGAGGCCGAGGCGGAAGTCGAGCGCCTTGAGCTCGCCATACAGGCGCTCGAGGAGGGGCTCAAACCGCTCCTGATCCCACGCGACCCGCTCGACGACCGCAATTGCATCGTCGAATTGCGCGCCGGGACGGGGGGAGACGAAGCGGCGCTCTTTGCCGCGGACCTCTGGCGCATGTACAGCCGCTACATCGAGCGCCTCGGCTGGAAGGTCGAGGTGATCTCCATGTCCGACGGGACGCTGGGCGGGATCAAGGAAGTCATCTTCAAGGTCATCGGTGCGAGCGCATTCGGGAGCATGCGCTGGGAGAGCGGCGTCCATCGCGTGCAGCGCGTTCCGGAAACTGAGGCGCAGGGCCGGATCCACACGTCGGCCGCGACCGTCGCCGTGCTGCCGGAAGCCGAGGAGATCGACGTCAAGATCGAGGACAAGGACCTGCGGATCGACGTGTTCCGGTCGAGTGGGCCCGGAGGGCAGAGCGTGAACACGACGGACAGTGCCGTTCGCATCACGCACATTCCCACCGGGATCGTCGTCTCCCAGCAGGACCAGAAAAGTCAGCTCCAGAACAAGCTGAAGGCGATGGAAGTGCTCAGGGCGCGCCTGCTCGACGCGCGGGTCGCCGAACAGGAAGCGGAGCGCTCCCGGCTGCGGCGTTCGCAGGTGAGCACGGGTGACCGCTCGGCCAAGATTCGCACGTACAACTACCCGCAGAGCCGCGTCACCGACCACCGCATCAACTTCACGACGCACAACCTGACCGGCGTGATGAACGGCGACGTGGGAACGTTCATCGACGCGCTCAAGATGGCCGACATCGAGGAAAAGCTGGGCGGGGGAGCGTGACCGTGATGCTGGTCGGCACGATGCTCGACGAACTCGCGCAGACGCTGGCTGGAGACGCCGTACCGCCCGACCGCGGGGGCGCGCGCGACCTCGTGGCGGCAGTGCTCGACCGGCCGCGGTTCTGGCCGAGTGCCCACCGCGACGAGCCGATCGGGGACGAGGCCGCAGCGGCAATGCGACGTGCCGCCGGCAACATTCAGGGGGGGATGCCTTTCGCGTACGCCGTCGGCAAGGCCGCGTTTCGGCACCTGACGCTCCGCGTGGACCGTCGCGTGCTGATCCCGAGGCCGGAGACCGAGATCCTGGTGGACCTGGCCATCGGCGTGACCGGGGGCCGGGGCACCGTCGCCGACATTGGCACCGGATCGGGCGCGATCGCGCTCTCGCTGGCCTCGGAAGGCCAGTTCGACCGTGTGATCGCCACCGACGTGTCCGCCGACGCACTCGCAGTCGCGACGGAAAACCTCGAGGCGATCGCGGCGGATCGGCGGGGCGCGATCGACTTCCGGCTTGGCGACCTGGTCGCGCCGCTGGCCGGCGAGCGATTGACGGCCGTGGTTTCGAATCCGCCGTATATTGCGACGGCGGAGAGCGATGGGCTTCCCGCATCTGTACGGGAGTGGGAGCCGGCCGCCGCCCTGTTCTCTGGAGGCGACGGCATGGCCGCGATTGACCGACTTGTCACGGACGCCGCCGATGTGCTCGAACCCGGCGGGTTCTTGTTGCTCGAGATCGATGCGAGGCGCGCCGACGTGGCGCGGAGCCGCGCAGAAACCAACGGCCGGTGGAGCGATGTCCAAGTGCGGCCAGACCTGACGGGGCGCGACCGCTTTCTCGTGGCCCGTCGATCCACCCGGTAATTCGCAACGATGCTGAATGAACGTGCAATCGAGCTGGGCCGGCTGATCGGCCAGACGCCGGAATATCAGGCGGTGAAGCGGGCCAGCGACGCGCTCAATGACGACAAGGAGGCCGTTGCGCTGCTCGAGAAGATGGAACGCCTGCGCCACGAGGCCCAGCAGGCGATGGCGCGCGGCGTGCAACCGACGGCGGAGATGGAGCAGGAGCTCGATCGCCTGCTGGGGCAGGTGCAGGTGAACGCCACGTACCAGCGGGTGATGGTGGCCAACGAGAACTTCGACAAGGTCATGGTGCAAGTGAACCAGTGGATTCTCGAGGGTATCAAGAAGGGGGCCTCGAGTTCCATCATCACGCTGGGGTGAACGGGCAGTGAACGGGTTGACGGGCCGGATCGTCGTGTTCGAGGGCGTGGAAGGAGCGGGGAAGTCCACCCAGCTCCGCCGCCTCGAGGCGCGCATGGCCCGTGCCGGCGTCGGCTGCGAGTCGTTCCGGGAGCCGGGAGGAACGCCGGCAGGCGACCGCATCCGGCACGTGCTGCTTGACCCGGCGGTGTCGCTTGACTCGCGGACCGAGGCGCTGCTGTTCATGGCGTCCCGAGCCGAGCTCGTGGCGACGGCTGTCCGCCCGGCGCTGGCCGCAGGCCGTCTTGTGCTGCTCGACCGGTTCTTTCTTTCGACGTACGCCTATCAGGTCGCGGGCCGAGGGCTGCCGGAGGCGGACGTGATTGCGGCCAATCGCGCGGCTACTGGTGGCCTGGTTCCCGATCTTACCCTGCTCCTCACGCTTCCCGTGTCCGAGGGGTTCGCGCGGGCGACCAACCGTGGCCCGACAGACCGGATGGAGCAGTCGGGGCACGCGTTCCACGCCCGTGTGGAGGCGGCGTTCGCGGGGTTTGCCACCGCGGGGTGGCAGGCGGCACACCCGGAAGCCGGCCCGATCGTCGCCGTGGACGCCACGGGGACTGCCGACGACGTGGAGCGCCGGGTCGTTGCCGTCCTGGCGCAGCAGCTGCCGGATTACGGCGCTCGACTGGAGCGCGTCGCGTGAAGACGTGGCGTTACGTGCTGGCGGGTTTCGCCCTTGGGGCGGGGCTGGCGGCCGGCGCCCTGTTGATGTGGCGCGGCATTCGGCGTGGCGACGAACCGCCGCCGCTCAGTGCCACCGAGGGCCGTCGACTCTTCGAGACGGTCCTTCGGCGCGTCGAGCGCTCGTGGGTGGACTCGCTCAGCGCCGACGAACTCTACCGCCGCGCGGCGCTCGGCCTTGTGTCCGAGCTCGGGGATCCGAACTCGCAGTACCTCCCGCCGTCGCGGCTCAGCCGCCTGCGTGAAACCACGGCGGGGATGTACACGGGCGTCGGCATGTCGCTCGACTCGCGCGATGGCTGGCTCGTGGTGACGTATGTGCGCGTCGGCACGCCAGCCGAGCGGGCCGGCATCGCGATCGGCGACCGACTGCTCGAGGTGGACGGGACGACGATGCGGGACATGTCGCCGTCGGAGGCGCGGGCAGCGATCCGCGGGGCGGCGGGTACACGACTGTCGCTCGTGATCCAGCGTGGCGCGACCCGCGTGCCGCTCAGGCTCGACCGCGAGGAGATCCACGTCAGCGCCGTCTCGCGTGCGACCCTGCTCGCCGGCCGCGTGGGGTACTTCGTGATTGCGTCGTTCAATGACTCGACCGCGCGCGACGTCGAACGCACGATGGACTCGCTGTCGACCGTCGGCGCGCGCGCGTTCGTGATCGACTTGCGCGGCAATCCCGGCGGGCTGCTTTCGCAGGGCGTCGAGGTGGCCGACCTGTTCCTCGACAAGGGGCAGCGCATCGCGTCCACACACGGGCGGCAGGCGGCCGCGAACGTCGAGTTCGTGGACAAGGCCCCGCAGCGGTGGGCCGGACAGCCACTGATCGTTCTCGTGAACGGAAACACGGCGAGCGCGGCCGAGGTGGTCGCGGGCGCCCTTCAGGACCACGATCGCGCACTGCTCCTCGGCCGGCAGACCTACGGCAAGGGCAGCGCGCAGACGGTGCTCCAGCTCGACGACGGCGGCGGCCTCAAACTCACGGCGGCCAAGTGGTACACGCCGCTCGGACGGAGCATCGAGCGACCCCATCCGTCGGCACGCGGCGCCGCCGACGCAGACACCACGACGCCGATGTACCGCACGCGCGGCGGGCGCACCATGGCCGGCGGCGGGGGCATACGCCCCGACATCGTGGCCGGCGACAGCGCGCTTTCTGTCGCGGAGCAGCTTTGGGTCAGGTCCATTGGCACCAGGGTGACCGCGTTCCGCGAGGCGCTCACGTCATACGCTGACCGCGTGGTGCGGAGCGGACGCGTCCGCGATCCGTTGTTCGCGATCGACCAGCAAATGCGCGACGGCCTGTACACCGCGATGGTGGCCCGTGGCGTCGACGTCCCCCGCGGCGTCTACGACGATGTGCGCGAGTCGGTCGACCGCGTGCTCGGACAGGAAATTGCGCGCATCGGATTCGGGATTCCGGGCGCCCAGCAGCGTGCCGTCCGCACCGATCGCATCGTCGCGCAGGCGGTGTCGCTGCTCGAAGGTGTTGAGACGGCGGAGGCGCTGATCAAGCGGATCCCGAAGCAGACGACCGCCAGCGCGCACTGAACGGCGGTCGGCCCGGCCGCGGCGTCACGGCCGTGTCGCGCTGCCGGACGGTGGCCGGAGGCCGAGGAGTCCCGAGGCGTCGATCACCTTGACGCCGGCCGGGACGGCGAACTGGAGGGCGTCGCGGGGCAACTCGACGTCGGTACGGATCTCGCGAAAGCGCACGCGTCGGACGAGTCCGCTGTGCTCGACGGCCTCGAGCTGCCTGACCAGCGCGTCGTCCGGATCGATCCACAGCGTGGCCCGGGCAAACGGCGCGTCGGCCTGCCGGGGAGTGAGCTGAAGCACCGTCGTCCGGCGACCGTCGATCGACTCGGACGCCCGCAGTTGCACGGTGTACGTAGCCCGCGGTGCGGTGAGCATTTGCGTGAGCAAGTCGAGTTGCGCACCCTGCGCGATTGGCAACTTGAGCGCCTGACCGCGGGCGCTGCTCGGCAGGTAGATCCAGAGCGCGGCGCCGTCGGCCACGATGGCGTCGCCGGCCGGGTCGGTGAACCTGAAGGAAAAACGCGACGGTCCCTGCTGCGCAAAGTTCCCGCGCGACGTGCGCGTCTGCCGGATGTCAGGGTTGGTGAGGGTTTGCTCGAACGACGCGCGAATCGTGCGACCGGCCGCCACGAGCGCGGCCGCGCGCTCGAGGAGTGAGTCGGCCGCCGCCTGTGCCGCCGTCGGCGGCGCTGCCTGCCGGCCGCTGCCCTGCGCCCGCGCCGATGGCGCTGAAAGTAGCAATGCAGCCGAGAGGCCGAACCAGGTTCCTGCGGTCACGCTGCTCACGATGCCCCGGGCGCCGCGCAGCGCCGCGCGGCGAGCCGGTGGCGTGCTCACCCGACGCTGGCCGGTATGCCGGCGATGCTTCGGTCGACGGCCTCCGCCACCCGCCGGAGCTGCCGCATCAGGTCGGCGAACCCGTCTGGCGTGAGCGACTGTGCGCCGTCGCTGAGGGCCCGCTCCGGGCGAGGATGCACCTCGATGATCAGGCCGTCGGCGCCGGCAGCGAGTGCAGCGCGCGCCATCGGGGTCACCTTGTCGCGCCGACCAGTGCCGTGGCTCGGGTCGGCGACGATCGGCAGGTGCGACAGCCCATGCACCACCGGGATGGCGGTCAGGTCGAACAGGTTGCGCGACGTCGTGTCGAAGCTGCGAAGTCCGCGTTCGCACAGGATCACTCGCGAATTGCCCTCGCTCAGCACGTACTCGGCCGAAAGCAGCAGGTCCTCGATCGTGGCGGCCATCCCACGCTTGAGCAGCACGGGCTTCCCAATCCGCCCCACGGTCTTGAGCAGCGAGTAGTTCTGCATGTTGCGCGCCCCGATCTGGATCAGGTCGGCCACCTCGGCCACCAGGTGCGCGCCTTCATCGTCCATGGCCTCCGTGACGATGGCCAGCCCGGTTTCGCGCTTCGCAAGTGCGAGCAGCTCCAGCCCCTTCTTGCCGAGTCCCTGAAAGGAGTAGGGCGAGCTGCGCGGCTTGAAGGCGCCACCGCGGAGCGCCACGGCACCGGCGGCTTTCACGGCGAGGGCGGACTCGAGGATCTGCTCCTCGGACTCGACCGAGCACGGCCCCGCGATCACCGGCACCTCGTCGCCGCCGAACGCCACGCCTGGCGCCACGCTCACCACGGTCGATTCCGGCTTCCACTCGCGCGACACCTGCTTGTACTGGTTCGAGACGTGAATGATCTGCGCCACGCCCGGCAGCTCGGCCACCAGCGAATCGTCCACGCGCCGGTCGTTGCCAATCAATCCCACGGTGGTACGCTGCGCCCCCGGCAACGGCAGCGGCGAGTACCCCATCGCGCGTATGGTTTCGCAGACCTGCTCGATCTGTTCCTTTGTGGCGCCGTGCGCCATCACGACCAGCATGCAGCTCGACCCTCCCGTGGAACGCGAAATATACTTATGGGCAGGAGAAACCCCACTATGACACGAACGACTCGCATCCTCGCCGCGGCCGGCGCGCTCGGCTTCCTCGCCATCGGCGCCACTCCCATCGCGGCGCGCCTCCAGCAGCGCGCCACCTACGACGCGGCCCTGTGGTCGGGCATGCGATATCGCATGGTCGGCCCGTCGCGCGGCGGTCGCGTTACGGCCGTCACCGGCGTGCCTTCGCAGCCCCGCACCTTCTATATGGGGTCCACCGGCGGCGGCGTCTGGAAGACGCTCGACGCCGGCGCCACGTGGACGAACATCTCCGACGGACAGATCCCGCTCGGCTCGATGGGCGCGATCGACGTGTCGCTCTCGAACCCGGACGTCGTGTACGTCGGCACCGGATCGTCGAAGATCCGCAGCAACGTCTCGATCGGCCGGGGCATGTACAAGTCGGTCGACGGTGGCCGGCGGTGGACGTTCAGCGGCCTGCGCGACGTCGGCCAGATCGCCACGGTGCGCGTGCATCCGTCCAACGCCGACCGCGTGTTCGTCGCAGCGCTCGGCAACCCGTTTGCCCCCAATGCGGAGCGCGGCGTGTTTCGCACCACGGACGGTGGCCGCAACTGGACCAAGGTGCTCTACCTCACGGACAGCACCGGCGCCGCCGACGTCGAGCTTCAGCCTGGCAACCCTGACGTGGTGTTCGCCGCCATGTGGCGCGGCCAGCGCAAGCCGTGGACGATCATCAGCGGCGCCAATGAGGGCGGCATCTACAAGAGCACCAACGGCGGCGATTCGTGGACGAAACTCGGCGGGGGACTGCCGACTGGCCTGTTCGGACGCGCCAATGTGGCGATCTCGAACGGCGCACCGAACCGCATTTACGCCCTGATCGAGGCCAAGCCGGGTGGAGGCCTGTACCGCTCCGATGACGCGGGCGCCACGTGGCAGTTCGTGAACGGCCAGGCAAACCTGTGGACCCGCCCGTTCTACTACACGACACTCGGCGTGGATCCCGTGAATCCCGACGTCGTGTGGATCGGCGCCGAGGGCTGGTACAAGAGCACTGATGGCGGCAAGACGTTCCGCAGCTCGCCGGTTCCGCACGGCGACAACCACGACGTATGGATCAATCCGCAGAATCCGGATCTGATGGTGCAGGCCAACGATGGCGGGGCGAATGTCTCGCTCGACGGCGGTCGCACCTGGAGCGTGCAGTCCAACCAGCCGACGGCCGAGCTGTATCAGGTGTACGTGGACAACCAGTACCCGGCGCGACTGTACGGTGCCCAGCAGGACAACTCGACGCTCATCGTGCCGACCAACCCGACCGGCGCGGGCTACAACGACGAATGGCGCAGCGGACCGGGATGCGAAACGGGCCCGGTCATTCCGCACCCGACGAATCCGGACACCGTGTATGGCTCGTGCAAGGGTCAGTTCAGCCGCAAGTCGATGCGTTCGGGCCAGGAGTGGCAGTCGTGGGTCGGCGCCGAGTCGCTCTACGGCCAAGGCGGCGCGACGCTCATCTACCGGTTCCAGCGCGTGTCGCCGATGGAGATCTCGCCATTCAACCCGCGCGTGATCTACTACGGGTCGCAGCACGTCCATCGTTCCGTGGACGAGGGCATCACCTGGGAGAAGATCAGCCCTGACCTCACCGCGTTCCCGCCCGGCGAGCCGCAGCTGCCGAGCGGAGCGCCGATCACGCTCGACGTGACGGGCGAGGAGACGTACAGCACCCTCTACTCCATCCGCGAGTCACCGGTGCAGAAGGGCGTCATCTGGACGGGCGCAAACGACGGGCCATTCCACGTCTCGGTCGACGACGGCAAGACGTGGACGAACATCACGCCGAAGGACCTCCCGCCCGGCGGTCGCGTGCAGACCGTCGAGCCCAGCCCGCACCGTGCCGGCACCGCGTACTACGCCGTGTACCGCTTCCTCCTTGGCGACTTCGCCCCGTACATCTATCGCACGGACGACTTCGGCAAGACGTGGACAAAGCTCACTCCCGGCACCAACGGGATCGCGGCCGATGAGCCGACTCGTGTCGTGCGCGAGGATCCGACGCGGCCGAAGCTGCTCTACGCCGGTACCGAGTTCGGTATGTACATCTCGTTCGACGACGGCGGCCACTGGCAGCGGTTCCAGCAAAACCTGCCCAATACGCCGGTCACCGACATCAAGTTCACGAACCGCAACACCGACATGGTGATGTCCACGATGGGCCGGTCGTTCTGGGTGCTCGACAACCTGACGCCGTTGCACCAGTTGTCGGAGACCGTCGCCTCCTCCGCGGTGACGCTTTTCAAGCCGCGCGATGCGGTGCGGGGTCCTGGCGGGGGTCGCGGCGGGCGGGGTGCCCAGTACCTGCCGGGCGGCGCGATGATCGACTACTACCTGGCCACCGCTCCGCAGGGTGATATCCGCCTCGACGTGCTCGACTCGGCCGGACGCGTGGTCCGCACGATCTCGAGTGGCGCCGCGGCCGCCGAACGCCCGGTGGCCGAAGCGGTGCCGGACGACGATGAGGGGGGCGGCGGTGGCGGGCGCGGCGGCGGCGCGGCGCCGCGCATCCCGAAAGCGGCTGGCCTGAACCGGTTCATCTGGGACCTGCGATACCCGGGACCGTGGCAAAGCGCGGCGCGCACGGAAGGCCCGAACGGGCCGCTGGCGCCTCCCGGCCGATATCAGGTGCGACTCACCGCCGGCAACGCCGTGCAGACCCAGCCTCTTCGCGTCGTCTCCGACGAGCGCGTCGTGAAGGACGGGGTCACGCTCGCGAACCTGCGGGCCTTGTTTGCCCACAACATGCAGGTGCGTGACATGGTGAGTGACGCCAATCGGACCGTCGCCCGGATTCGTGCCACGCAGGCCCGTTTGCGGGGCGCGACCGGCGCAGCCGCGGACACGCTGCGTCAGATTGATGCGCTCGCAGCGCAGATGATCACGCCGTCCATTCGGTACAGCAAACCCGAATTGCAGACGCAGATCACCTATCTGTACTCGATGACCGGCCAGGCCGACCAGCGCGTGCCGAAGGACGCGGCAGACCGTTATCTGGTGCTTCGCAAGCAGCTCAACGACATCCAGGCGGCGCTGACGCGCCTGCTTGGCCCGGCGATGTAGCGTGGTGATGGCAACGGTCGCCGTGCACCGGCGGCCTGCGAGGGGCGCGACCGTGGTCGCGCCCCTCGTGCGTTACCGCCCGCGAAACAGCACCTTGCGAACGAATCGCTCACCGTCGCCCGTGAACCGGATCAGGTACACGCCCGGAGGAACGAACCGGCCCGACTCGTCGGTGCCGTCCCAGCTCAATCGGTCATCACACCCGGTGTCCTGCCCCAGCGCCACGCGTCCGTAGCGTCCTGGTGGGAGTGTGCCACCGAGTCCGCGGCCTGGCAGGATGCGCCGCACGCGATTCCCACGCAGGTCGAGAATCTCGAGCGTCACGGCCGACTGGCGGCGCAAATCAAACCAGATGCATGTGGCGGAGAGGCGCTCCGTGGGAAAGGGCGCTGGAAAGCTCTGGTACATCAGCGTGGCGACGGGCGCGTTGGGACTGGCAATCACGAAACTCGACGCATTGACCACGCGGAGGCTGTCGCCGGTGCCGGCCACCGCCGACACGGCCCACCGGTACGACGTGTTCGACTCGAGATCCGAGAACGGCGTGTACACTGTGTCCGTCAGCGTGCCCGTGAGCACGGGCAGCCCGTCGGACGACCGCGAGATGGTGATCGTGAACCGCCACGGCTCGACCGGCGGGTGTATCCCGACGGCGCTCCAGAGGAACGTCGGCCGCACCGACGTCACGGTCGTGCCGTTCAGGTTGTTCGGGTAGATCAGCGAGACCCAGGGCAGGGTGGTCCGCGGTCCTTCCGCGTTTGACGTGACAAGGGTGCCCTGGGCCGTGCGCGCGACGGCGCGCCACCAGATCGTCGTGGTCGGCGGCAGCAGCCTTGGCACGACGATCGTTGCCTGGGAGCCGGTGACGGCCGTGTCGGCCCAGAGGGGCGCGGCGAAGTCCACGGACAGCGCGACCTGCAGGCGCAACTCCAGCGGGAAGTCGCCTGCGGAGAAACCGCTCGTGCTCAGCGTGAACCGCGGAGTGCCGTCACGCACTGGGTTTCCGGCCGGCCCGGTCACCGTGACCGTGGGGCTTTGCGCGGCGGCCAACCCGCCGCCGAGCAACACGCCGACGAACGCGGCGGCCGCGCACAGGGCGACGCGTGGCCGGCCAACGGGGCGCCGGCCGTCGACCGGCGGCTGCCGCGGCGCCTCCGTCTGCATCAGGCGGCGGCGCCCGGCTCCGTGTCCACGGCGGGGCCGCGCATCCGCACGCTCACGAGCGACGACACACCGGGCTCCTGCATCGTCACGCCGTACACCGCATCGGACGCCTCGGTGGTCGTCCGCGGATTGTGCGTGATCACGATGAACTGGGTGTGCTTCTTGAACTCGTTCAGCATGCGCACGAACCGCCCGATGTTCTGGTCGTCCAGCGGTGCGTCCACTTCGTCGAGCAGGCAGAACGGGCTCGGCTTGGTGAGGAAGATTCCGAACAGCAGCGACAGGGCAACAAGCGCGCGCTCGCCGCTCGACAGCAGGTGGATCCGCTGCGTCTTCTTCCCACGCGGCGACGCGTGGATTTCGATGTCGCAGTCGAGCGGCGTTTCCGGGTTCTCGAGGCGCAGGTCGCACTCACCGCCGCCAAAGAGCGTGAGGAAGATGTGCCGGAAATGCGAGCGCACCTCGTCGAACGTCTTGAGGAACATCTCGCGTGCGGTCGTGTCGATTTCCTTGATCGCCTGCCGGAGCGAGTCCCGCGCCTGCAGGATGTCGTTGCGCTGCGTCTCGATCAGCTCCAGCCGCTTCTGCTCCTCGACGTGTTCCTCGATGGCGAGTGGATTCACGGGACCGAGCGACTCGACCTGCGCGCGGAGGGCCTCGGCCTCGGCCCGGAGGGCCTCGTCGTCGGCGTCAACCGGCGTGTAGCTGGCGAACAGGTCGTCGAGCGGGCGTCGCCACTCCGTTTCGAGTCGCCCCCGAATGGCCGTCCGGCGGCCGGAGAGGTCGGTGTGCCGCAGTTCGGCCCGATGGAGTTCCTCGGCGAGCTGCGACGCGTGACGACGGGCCGCGTCGAACGCGTGATCGAAGTCGGTCACCGCGGCGTCGGCGGCCTGCACGGCCGCCTCGGTCACGGCGACGGCAGACTCGGCGTCGGTGAGCGCCGCCGTGCGGCTTGCCAGTTCGGCCTGCCACGCGGCCATCTCTCGCGCGAGGGCGGCGTCGTCGGTCGTGAGCGTCTCCAGTTCGAGTTGGAGCGACTGCAGCTTGGAACTCGCGGATTCCCGTTCCCGCTCGAGGCGCTCGCGTCGCTCGATCGCCACGACGCGACGGGCCTCGGCCTGGGCGTGCGCCACCTGCGCCGCCGACCGCGAGTCCCGCGCACGCTCCTGCCGCTGTTCCGCCGCGGCCATTGCCGTGCGGGCATCGGCGGCGTCCTGCGTCGCCGCCGCGATGGCATCGCGCGCCTGCTCGAGCGCGGCGGCGCCCTCTCCGACCTTGGCGGTGAGCGCGTCGCGGCGGCCATCGAGCTGCGCGGACAGCGCCACGGCATCGGCGAGCGCGCGGGCCGCCTGCTGGTCGGCGCGCTCGGCCTCGCCGCGGCGCCGCGCCGCCAGTTCGCGCGCACCGTGGGCGCGAACCGACGCTTCGCGCGCCGCGACCACCGCGCGTCCCGCCGCCGCGAGTGCCTCCTGCGCAGCCGCGATCGTGCGCACCATCTCGGCCCGCCGCACGCCGAGCGCGGTCAGTTCCGCGCGGAGCGAGAACAGCTCGGCACGGCGGCGCAGCGGGCCGGCCGACGCGCCCGTGCCGGGCAGCCAGACGGCGCCTCGGGCATCGACGAATGCGGCGCCGTCGTCCACCGGGCGGACCTGGCCGAGCAGGGCGCGCACCCATGCCGTTCCGGGGCCTTCGCTCTTCACGAGGGCGGCGAGGGCGTCTGCCGCGCCGGTGTCACGGGCGGCCGGGGCGTCGAGCGGGAGCAGCAGCAGCGCGCCGGGGTTGGTGTTGGCGTGCCAGCGCCGCACCCGCTCGGCGGTCTGCGCGTCCCGCACGATCACCGCGTGCGCTGTCGCGCCAAGGAATCGTTCGACCTGGGCGGCGGTCGCCGGGTCTGCGCCGATGAAGTCGGTGAGCGGGCCGACGATGGCGCCGGGTCCAAACTGATCCCGGTCGCGCAGCAGGCGGGCGGCCGCGGGTGCCAGCCCCACCCGTTCGCGTTCGAGGCCTTCGAGTCCGTCCACGCGACCGGACATTGCCGTGTACTCCTCGTCCAGGCGCCGTGCGTCCGCGCGCGCTGCCGCCTCGGCCTCGTGCGCATCATGTTCGGCGCGCTGGGCCTCGGCAAGCGCGCCGTCGGCGAGGGCAGACGCGCGGTCCGCCTCAGCAACGGCTGCGTCCGCCGCAACGAGCGCGGATGCCGTGTCACGCTGGACCGCAGCGAGGGACGAATGCTCCTCCGAGAGGGTCGTTGACCGCTGCGCCACGTCCGCGAGTTCGCGGTCGGCAGCTTCGAGCTCGATCTCGAGGCGGCGGAGCGCGTCCTGCTGTTCGCGCACGCGCGCGTCGGCGTGCACCACCGCTTCGCGGGCGGACGTGACCGCCGTCCGGGCGCTCTCCTCCTCGCCAACCGCCACCTCGAGCCCCGCCGCCGACTCCGCCAGCGCCGCGTCGAGCGATGCCTGCTCTGCGGCGGCGGCCTCGACCTCGGCAACGACACGCTCCCCGATCGCGCGTCCCTCGGAGCGTTCGAGTTCAGCGCGCTGCAGGCGTTCGACGGCGTTGCGGTGCCGCTCTTCGGCCACGGCTATCCGCTCACGCAGCGTGCGCGTCGCATCGCGCAGTTCCGCCGCGAGGCGCGTGCGCTCGCCCCGGGACTGCTCGGCCGCTGATCGGGCCGCGTGGCCGGCGTCGCGCTGCCGCTCCGCTTCGGCTTCGGCGTTCCGCGCCGCCGGCAGCTGGTCGCGCAGCACGACGACGCGCTCATCGAGCTGCGCCAGCTCGTCGCGCCACGCCGCCATCTCGCGCGAGGCGAGGGTGAGCTCCACGGCGAAACGCCGGTTCGTGATCTCCACGTGTCGTTCGGCGCGCTTGCGCTGGCGCGCGAGCGACCGGACCTGCGTCGTGACCTCCGAGATCAGGTCCTCGAGCCGCGCGAGGTCGGCCGTCGTCTGGTCCAGGCTGCGTTCGGTGCTGCGGCGCCGGTCGCGATACAGGCCCACTCCGGCGGCCTCCTCGAACAGCTCCCGGCGGTCGTCGGGCCGGTCGGACAGCAGCGCGTCGATCATCCGGCTTTCGATCACGACGCCGCTGTCGGCGCCGAGTCCCGTGCCGCGCACGAGGTCGTGGATGTCGCGCAACCGGCACGATGAACCGTTCAACAGGTATTCGCTTTCGCCCGAGCGCGACAACCGCCGCGTGATCACGACCTCACGGAACGGCACCGGCAGCTGGCCGTCGTCGTTCTCGAAGTACAGGGAGACTTCGGCAATGTTGACCGCGCGGCGGGCCGACGAGCCCTGGAAGATCACTTCCTCCATCTTGGCTCCGCGCAACAGCCGCGCCCGCTGCTCGCCGAGCACCCACCGGACCGCGTCCGACACATTCGACTTGCCGCATCCGTTCGGGCCGACGATCGCCGTCACCCCGTGGTCGAACTGCAACTCGGTGGGGTCGGCGAACGATTTGAAGCCGTGCAATTCGAGCTTGGTCAGCCGCACCTGGTTATGGTCTCCCCGTCCGGTAGGCGACGACGGATGGTCCACCCGCCGCCCGTATCATTGCTGCCATGGTCACCGCCTGCGCGACCGTCTCGAATGCGCCGGCGTACACCCGCATCGTTCCGTCATCCTGCGCCAATGCATACGGCGTGACGCCCTTGGCTCTCCACACGTCCATCACCGCCCGGGCCCGCTCTACCGATGCACTGTCCACCAAGAGCACCGCGTACGGCGCGCGTACGATCGCTCCACCGTCCACTGCGACGACGTCCTGCTTGCGCAATGCCTCGAGCGCCACGAGCGCCTCGGCCTCGCTCCGCCACGCCCCGAACATCACCTTGTGCCAGCGCGACACCTGACCGCGGCCGGCCGGCACCGACACCACCGCGATCGTCGGCACCGGGAGCACGCGGCCGTCCGTCGCGTCGCGCAGCAGTGAATTTGCATTGGATGCGGTGTTTGCCGCTACGACTTCGACGACAAAAGGTGCAATGCGTGCCCGGTCGTTCTCGGGCGTCCGTTCCGTGATCGACACCGTGTCTGGTGCCGTGCGGGACGGGCCGGGCGCCGCACCGACCCCGGGAGCGCCGACCGGACGTTCGGTCTCAAGCCGGAGCGCCGGCGCGACGACCACCACGCCGTCCGGTGCGTTTGCCGCGTGAATGAGCGCGATGGCGCCCCACCCGCAGACGGCCGCCGCAAGCAGCGACGCAGCGGCCACGTGCCACGCGCGGACCGCGCCGGGCCGTGAGGGCGTCGCGACCGCGTGGACGGCCGCGCCAATCGTCGCGGCGACGTGGACGCCGGCCGGCGCCTCGGCCGCGCGGCCCGCGTACAGGGTGACGGCGCCGGCGGCGGTCAGCACCCCGATCACCGGAGACGACTCCGGCACGACGAGGATCAGCAATCCCCCCGCCTCGGCGAATCCGCGAATGAGCCGCGTCCATCGTTCCGCTGACGCGAGCGACGGCTCCGTCCGCACGCCGTGGCCCGCCGGGAGCACGAACAGGTTCGGATGGTCGCTGACGGGACGCGCGATGTCGTTCAAGGAGAGTCCGTCGCGAAAGCATTCGGCGAGACCGACCGCGTCCTCACCGCCAGACAGGGCGTACACGGGCGCGAGGTCTCCCGCGAGGTCGCCCAGCGCGACGCGGCGCGTCCCTGCGGCGGCCCGCGCCACGGAGACCGCGAGGGTGGCCGCGTGCCCCACGTCCTTCCCGGTGACGATCACGGCCGCCTCGCGCGCAATGTGCGACGCGACGTCAGACGGCTTGTCGAAATGCGCCGCGGAGCGAGGTTCACGCGGCGCCCGCGTCACGGCGATTCCTCGTACACCCAGTACGGGAGCCCGGTACGGCGTCCCGCGCGTTCCGCCTCTTCACGCGTCGCGAACGGCCCGTACACGATCCGCCAGATCGTGGCGCCGTCGCGCGCGCTGCTCACCACGCGTACCGGTCGGCCGTCCACCCGAATCGTTGCGGCAAGCGTGCGGGCCCGCTGTTCGTCGAGGAGCGCGGCAAACGACAGCGTCCACTCCGCGGGCTTGATGCGCTCGGCGGGAGGCGCATCGCGGTCGGCCGGCGCAACCTGCGGCGTGAAACGCGGCGCCGGCCTCGCATCGGGGAGTGACACCGAATCGGGCGCAACGCCGAGCGAGTCGGTCGAGTCGGCGTCAAACTGCACCGGCTGGTCCAGTCCCTTGGCGCGCGGTCGGAATCCATCCCAGCGGATCAGTGCCCAGAAATCGGCCGCGCCGCCGCTGTACCGGCGTCGGACGACCCCGGTCACCGGATTCCGGTCGACTGCATCCGTCGAGTCGAGGGCAAGAATTGCCCCGTCCGGCGCCACGAGCGGCAGGTCGGCGCGCCAGCGCGTCGGTATGACGTTGACCACGCGGGACTCGGCCACCGAGATCACGGCCGCGGAGTCCACTGCGTCGTACCGCGCGAGCAGGTAGCGGCCATCGGGATCCATCCTGAGCGCAATTGCCGGCGCGCCGAGGCGGATCGTGCCAGTGATCCGCTCCTCGTACCGACTGATGACCACGATTTCCGGGTCGCCGGCAAGCGCGGCGTACACGCGATCGCCGCTCGGGGTCGGGACGGCGTCGGCGGCAGGACCGCGCAGGGCAATCGTCGGAGTGCGTGCGAGATCGCGCACGCGGACGCCCGCGAGCCCCGAGTCGGTGGCGAAGTAGATGCGATCGCCAAGCGCCGTCGGGATCGCAAACGCGGCCTTGGGCACGGATGCCGTGTCGGTGATCCGGGCCTCCGGCGGGTGCAACCGGCGCAACACCGAGCGGTCGCCGAGGTCGTTCATCAGCACCAGGGATCCATCGCGCTGCGGAAGCAGTTCGCGCGGCGTGAACGCGGACGTGTAGTTCCACAAACCGCTTGGCGTCAAGCGCTGGACTTCGCGTCGCTGGTTGATGCCGTACAGCGCCCACCCGTCGGCGGTCACCAGGCCCGTGACGGGCGCCGTGGACGCCTGCGCGATGATGCCGAGCCGCAGTTCGACACGCCCCGGCACACCACGCGTGTCCGCGAACGACAAGGTGCCCTGATCGGCGTCGAACCCGATGAGCGACTGCAGGGCAGGGGACGGCTGCGTTGACGTCCAGAGCACCGAATCCGTCCCCCAGCGGTACGCCCGCGCGGTGCCACCGCTCGCCGGCAGGCGCACGAGCACCGCGTCGGGACCCGCCCACGCCCGCGCGTTGACGTGGGCCTCCTTCGGGTCCGGAGACCGCCCGGTACACGCTGCACACAACACGGCCGCGGCAATGACAGTTCGCACGGACGAAAGGTAGGCGCGTCGCACCCCGACAAAAAGCAGCGGGTGGGGCTCCACGCCCCACCCGCTCGGCGGCCGCGCGCGGCGCGCCGTCAGTAGCTCGGGCCGATCGAGAACAGCCAGTAGCCGCGCGTGTTGAATCCGTCGCGCGGAATCGAGTAGTCCCAGCGCAGCACGGCGATGTTGAAGAGGTTCAGCCGCAGGCCATACCCATAGCTGCGCAGCATGAACCG
>CAZLAU010000004.1:0-10295 GCA_964557615.1 uncultured Gemmatimonas sp. | reverse complement strand
GTGAGGTAGTTCTCGCGGTCATAGCCGCGTATGTAGTACGGATAGCCGATGTACTTCGGGTAGCGCAGTTCGCCCTTTCCGACGGCGAGGTCCGCGTTCACGCGTGTGGCAAGCGTCAGGAAGCTGAAGATGATGGCGTCGTAGCGGCGGAAGTCGGCCGAGTAGTTCACCCAGCTGCTGTCTCCCGCGATGTTGGGCCTGATCTCGGCACGGTAGCGGTGGCCGAAAATCGGGCCTGTGGTGCCCATCAGTGCGTTGTCCGCCACGTACGCAGCGTAGGGCGACACGTAGTTGAGCGTTCCGGCGCCGCGCACGCTGTCCACGAACACCCCGCCGCTCAGGCCGAAGGTGTTGAACGACTGCGACAGGTACATCCGTGCCCGGTCGATGCTGCTGAACTGGGCGCCGAACTCGAAACGTTCGAACCGGTTGAGCGGATAGGCGGTCTGTCCAAAGGCCTGACGGATCACGTACCGCTCGAGCGTCTGGAAGTTGCGCGCGATTCCGTCGGCGCCGAACGGCGTCTGCGCCGCGTCGCCAAGGAAGAAGTACGGCTGCTGGATGGCGCCTACCGCCCAGTTCAGGCGACGCGACGAGTTCTGGTAGGCGAGGAACGCCTGGGCTTCCTCGAAGCGGCCGTTCAGCGCCGCCGACACGGCGAGCTGCCGGTTGCCGAGGAGGTCGCCGAACACGAGCGTCGTGCCGCCATACACGCCGCTGCCATAGTTCTCGTTCGCGTACCCGATGGATGGCCGCGAGATGTACTCCGGCCGCAACGTCGCGCGATACGGCGTGCTCGGCAATGGGGTTTCCGGCGGCAGGGCGAGTTCCACGCTGTCGAGCAGCGCGGCGACCGACACCGGCGAGGTCGACCCCGGCATGCCGGCGGCGGGAAGTTCGTCAGCCGGCCGGATGCCGGCCGCGCCGCGATACACCGACACCCGCCGGCTGCCGCCTGCCGAGTCTCGGCTGGCCGCCACGGCGCGCTGTGCGATCTCCTGCATCGTTCGGGCTGCGTCGGCGCGCGCGCGCCCGCTCGTATCCTGAACCGGCTGCGTCGTACCGGCGCCGCCGCCTGTGCCGGCCGCCACCACGACGGGCGCCGGCGGCACGAACGGTTCCTTCTTGAGCTGACGCGGATTGCTCACGGACCAGATCGTGTAGTCGCCGTTGTCCATATACACGAACGCCAGCTTGTCGGCCTGGCGGGCCCACGTGATCGCCGGGCTGTTCTCGGTAACCGAGGCCACGCCCCCGACCAGTTTGGTCAGCTGGTAGTGCGCCTTGTCCTCGAAATCGTACAGGAAGACCTGCGCAATTCCCGTTCGGTCGCTGATGAACGCCACCGAGTTGCCGTCAGGTGCCCACTGCGGATTGAGGTTCTTGCCCGCCTGTCCCGGGATCGTCTCGATCTTGTTCGTCTCGAGGTCGAGGACGGTGATCTTCCACTTGTCGAACTGGAGCAGCGCGAGGTTCGTCTCGGGGCCGCGGTCGCTCACGAACGCCACGCGCCGCCCGTCGGGCGACCACGCCGGCATCAGTACGCCGTACGAGTCGTTTGTGAGCTGGCGGAAGTTCCTCCCGTCGGCGTCGATCATGTACAGGTTGCTGAAGCCGCCCGCGCTGCCGGCGAACACGATGCGCTTGCCGTCCGGCGACCACGACGGACCGATCATCTGGTCGAGCCCGGTGTCGAGCCGGCGCGTGACGCTGCGGCGGCGGACGTCGAGCAGGAACAGCACGTCGCGGCCCTGACGCTGCGCCGTGTACGCCAGCTGGCGCCCATCCGGCGAGAAGGCGCTCTGCGAGTACGCGTACCGCAGTTCCTCGGTCTCGGGGTTGAGCGTGCTGTTGGTGAGGCGCTTGAGCCGCTTGCCGGTCGTGGCGTCGGCGAGATACAGGTCGAGGAACACTTCGGCGCGCAGCAGGCTGCCGGTCGAGATGTAGGCGATCTGCCGTCCGTCGTTGGAGAGCGCCGGCCCCACGTACACGGGAATGATTGCCGACGTCCGCCGTGCATTCAGCAGCGGCTGCGCGAACTTGCGTGGGCGTTCGAGCGACGCGATGCCGGGCAGGAACTGCGTCTGCATCGTTTCCTTCCATTCGTCGCCCAGCTCCCCGAGGTCGAACCCGGTGTGCCGCTTGAATGCCTGATCCACGCCCGCCGACCCGGCCGCGAGCAGGATCTCGCCAATCATTTCGTCGCCCCAGCGCTTGCCGATGAATCGCCAGAACGATTCTCCGTAGCGGTACGGAAACCAGCGTCCCGGGTCCTGCGTCATCTGCTGCACCGACGGCAGGTTGCCGTTCAGGGCGGCGTCGCGGATCACCGCGTCGGTGGCCGGGTGGTCAGGGCCGACGGACAGGTACTCGGCCATTCCCTCGACGAACCAGAGGGGAAGGGCCTGCACCCCGAACTCCGAGGCCACGACGCTCGCGCCTGTGCGCCCGCCGAACTGCACGTCGTACTGGAACTGGTGCACCATTTCGTGCGTCAGCACGTGTTCGGTTTCGGCCATGTCCTGGCCGAAGAAGAACATGTTGCGCTGGCGGATCGCGTCGGTGACGCCACCGGTGCCCTCGCCGAGATCACCCGTGACGTTGTTCTGCGCGAAGTCACCGCGCGAGGCGAACAGCACGATCGGCTTGCGCTCGCGGAACTCGTAGTTCAGCAGCCGGGAGAGCCGCGCGTACGACCGTTCGGCCATCCGCGCGGTCATCTGCGCCGCGGCCTCGATTTCCGGGTAGTAGTGGACCTCGAAGTGCTCGGTGCGCAGCACGCGCCAGGTGAACCGCTTGAACTGGACCTGGTTCTGCCCGAAGTACGATTGCGCCCCGGCGACCGACGCGCCGGGCGCGGCGAACAGCGCCGCGGTGGCGACGGACAGGAGGGCGGGCCGCAACAGGCGAATGCGCATCGGCAGGATCTCCTAGCGGTTCAGCGCCAATTGCGGGGCATCGCCCCAGAGGCGCTCAAGCTGGTAGTACGCACGCAACGTCGGATGGAACACATGCACCACGAAATCCACAAAGTCCAGCACGACCCACCGTCCGGTGGTGAGTCCCTCGGCGCCACGCAAGTGAACGCCTTCCGCCCGCAGCGCCTCGATCACGTGTTCGGCAACGCTCCGCACGTGGGTGTCGGACGTGCCCGACGCGATCACGAAGAAGTCGGTCATGTCCGTGACGCCCCGCAGATCGAGCAGCACGACGTCATCGGCCTTGTTGTCCGCACACGCCGCGGCGGCGAGGCGCGCACGGGCGGCAATCAGCGCCGCCGGGTCGGCCGACGGATGGTGCGAGCGGCGTGCTGCCGCGCTCATTGCTGCCACCCCATTGTAGTCCGCATTCCGCCGCAGGTTCCGCCGGGAAAACGCAAATCGCACGGCGACGCGCAGGTCACCGTGCGATTCTTGCGTTGTCCGGCGTGGCCAGCGGGGCGGTGCGACCGCTCGTTCACGCCTTGATGACCCAAACCTTGATCTCCGCCTTGACGTCGGCGTGGAGCTTGACCGGCACCTTGTACACGCCAAGGGCGCGGATCGGTTCGTGGAGGTCGATCATCCGCTTTTCGATGTGCACACCCTGCGCTTCGAGCTGCTGCGCGATGTCGGCCGACGTGACCGATCCGAACAGCTTGCCCTCCTCGCCGACCCGGGCCGAGAACGTGAGCGAGATTGGCTCCAGCGCATTGGCGACCTGCTGCGCCGCCTCGCGGCGCGTGTTTTCCGCCGCCTCGAGCCGGTCCTTCTCCTGCGCGATGCGCTTGAGGTTCCCGGGCGTCGCCTCGTAGGCGATGCCGCGGGGCAGGAGATAGTTGCGGGCGAATCCGGGCGAAACCTTCACCACGTCGCCCGGGTGCCCGAGCTTCTCGACCGCTGCGCGAAGAATCACTTCCATCATAGACAGTACCCCTGAGTCAGGATTTCTTGGCCTTCGCGCGCGAGCGCCAGTCGAGCCAGGTGTCGCCGACACCAAGCCCCAGCGCCATCACGCCAAGGATGTTCCAGAACAGCAATGCGATCACCACCAGCAGCGCCGTGGCCAGCCGGCCCGGTGCCGCGACCCACAGGAACACTCCGACGCCGCGAATCGTGTAGAGCGCGCCGAAGAACAGCAACAGGTTGGCACCGATGGCCCGCACCAGGGCGAGCCCCGGCAGCAGCACCATTCCGAGCCCCGCGATCACGCCCCACACCATGTGGTCGTTGAACCGGAACTCGCGCACCGCCCCGAGTGGCGGGCCGACGCGCGCGCGGCCCAGGCGGTGGTACATCGCCCACGCCAGCGCCAATGCGGCGAGTGCTTCCAGTGCCGCAAGTGAAGGGAACAGCAGCCGTGCCGTCACCGGCAGGGCCGCCAACTGTGTATCCACCATCTCGGCCATCTCGGCAGCCGGAGGGTTGTCCGCCACGAATTGCTTCCACTCGGCGGTGCCCGTCACCTCGCGCCAGCTCGTCCGCGAGGCCTCGGCGCGCCGGCCCGCTTCAGCCGCGACGCCGTCAGCGACGCGCGCGGCGCCTCCCGGAACCGTGACCGCGATCGCCAGCGACACGCCGAGCGACACCGCGATCGCCGCGACCGCCCGTGGCAGGAACGGCCGGGTGGGGTCGCGCCGGACCACCGCGAGCACGCCGAACGACGCCGCCACGAGCAGCGCCCATCCGCCCTGCAGCAGCGAAAAGAGCCCGCCGCCCGAAAGCTGGAACATCGACCAGGCGGCGACCGCCACCCAGACGATCGCGAGCGCGGGCCGTCCCCCGGCGAGCCAGCCGGCCACCGCGAGTGCGGCCAGTGCCGGTGCGATCAGCAATGCCGTCTGCTCGACCGGCAGCAGCACCCGGAAGAGCGGGGTGAGCGGCACGATGAGCAACGCGATCGTGGCGAGCACGACGCGTCCCCAGCCCTGCTCGCGCAGGACCGGGGCTTCGCCGGGCTCCACCACGCCAACCGACATCACTAGGGCTGGTGGCCGCGCGTGTACGGCAGCAGCGCGAGGTAGCGCGCCTTCTTGATCGCCGACGCCAACTGACGCTGGTGGCGGGCATCAACGCCCGACAACCGGCTCGGCAGGATCTTGCCGTTGTCGGTGATGAACCGCGCCAGGAACCGCTCGTCCTTGTAGTCCACGTAGCGGATTCCGGCTTCCGTGATGGGGCACGTCTTCTTCTGTCGGCGCATCGTTATTCCTCGTCGTCGTCGTCGTCGTCCGCCTTGCGGCGGGCGGCGAGCTGTTCTTCGGTCATCGGGGGCGCGCCGAGCTCGTGCTCGTGCACGGAGATCAGGTAGCGCACGACGCTCTCGTCGAGCTTGAGCGAGCGCTCGAACTCCGGGAGCACCGGCGCCTCGGCGTGGAACCGGGCGATCACGTAGTAGCCCGTCTCCTTGGTGCCGATCTTGTACGCAAGCTGGCGGCGGCCCCAGTGATCGAGCTTGATCTCCTGCTGGCTGCCCAGCAGGGCGTGGTGCTTGGCGATCTTTTCGTTGATGGCGGCGTCTTCGAGGCCAGCGTCGAAGATGTAAACCGCCTCGTATTCACGAGACAATTCGGCAATCCTCCTTTGGTCTTGTCGCCCCCGGCGGGTTGCCGACGCCGGAGGAGGATGGTGCCAAGTCCGGCGGGCGCCGGAATGGTCCATGTCGTGGTCAGGCTTGAGGATAGCCACCCGGCGGGCGTCCGTCAATCGGCCAGGGGTGCCAGCCTGAACCGACGTGGCTTAGACTCCGTTCTTATGGCCCAGCAGCCACTTACCCTTTCCTCACGCCTGGTCGTAAGCAAGGACCAGGTCTCGGCGGATCTCTCGGGCGAGGCAGTCGTCCTGGGAATGCACAATGGCGTCTATTATGGCCTCGACGCCGTGGCCAGCAGGATCTGGGCACTGCTGCAAGAGCCCCGGCAGCTCGCTGACGTCGTGTCGGTGATCGAGTCGGAGTTCGAGGTGACCCACGAGCGTGCCGCCGCCGACCTGATCGCCTTCGCCTCGGAGCTGGCGACGCACGGGCTCGTCGACGTTGTCGCTGAGTAGCCGGCTCCGAACGGCGGTCGCTCTGCCGCGCGCCGAACGCGCCCTCGCGTTGCGCGCGATCCTCACGCTCGTGCGCGTCCGCGTGACCATGCGCCTGTTCGGATTCCCGCGGGTGAAGCAGTGGGTCGACGACACGAGTGCGCGGCGCGGACGCGCCCCCGGATCCGCCCACGACGTGCGGCGGGCGATGGAACGAGCCGCGCGCACCGTTCCGGGAAGCACGTGCCTGCCGCGCGCCATCGCCGCGACGCGGCTCCTGCGTGAGGCTGGGCTCCCCGCCGAGTTCACCATCGGGGTGGCGGCCACGACGACGCTCGACGCGGCGGTCGCCGCCGAGTCGCCGCCGCTCGACGCCCACGCCTGGGTGCAGTCCGGCGACGTGATCGTGACGGGCGACGTCGAACTCGATCGGTACGTCGAGCTCACGCGTTCCGACGCATCCGCGTGACCGTGTTTGCCGCGCTGGTCGCGCGCGCGGGCGATGCCGGGGTCGCGCTGCCCGAAGCCTGCGTGTCCGCGCTCCACCTCGCGGGGACGACGCGTGCGGTGGTGGCAGGAAGCACGCGATTCAGTGCGGCGGCGGCACAGACCCGCCCATCGTCAACCGGGATGTGTGTCGCCGCGAGCAGGGTCGTGGTCGGGGATGTCCGGCTGGACGGCCGCCGTGAACTCCGTGCCGAGCTCGCGCGGGAGGCCGATCGCAACGCCGACGTGCGGACGGTGGTGACATTGTCGTCCGGTGACGACCTCGCCCTCGTTGCGGCAGCTCACGCAGCGTGGGGGGACGACGCCCTCCAGCGCCTCCGCGGCGACTTTTCGTTCGTGCTCTGGGACTCGGCGCAGCAGACGACGCTGGCGGCGCGCGACGGACTGGGAGTCCGGCCGCTGTACTTCGCGACGGTACGCGGAACGACGATCGTGAGCAACACGCTGAATGCGGTGCGCGCGCTGCCGGGCGTGGCCTCGACGCTGAACGAACGGGCGGTCGTGTCGTTCCTCCAGTACGGCTGGAACCTTGATACGACCACCACCACGTTCACCGCGATCCGCCGCCTGGCGCCGGGCACGGCGTTTCGGATTGCCGCGGACGGATCGTCGCGCGAGTGGCGCCATTGGGAGATGCCGGATCCGGCGCCACGGTCGTTCGCCCACGAAGGAGAGTACGTCGAGCGGTATCGGGCGCTGCTCGAGGCAGCGGTCGCCGAGCGGCTGGAAGCGCCGGCCACGACGCTCTTCCTCAGCGGCGGGATCGATTCGACCACGATTGCGGCCGCGGCGACGCGCGTCGCGCCGGCAGGAACGCGCCTCGCCGCGCTGACAACGCGCATCGTCGGCGTCGAAACCGGGGAGGAATCACGCCTCGCGAGGCTCGTTGCCGACCGCCTCGGAATTCCACACACCATCACCGACGAACCCGCTGTGGTCGAACTCGCCGCGCGTCGCCATACGCCGGAGCCGTGCGACGACCCGGAGTTCGCGGGGAACTGTGCATACCTCGAGCGCGTTTCGCGCGATGCCGGCGTCGTGCTTTACGGAGAGGATGGCGACGCACTGTTTTCGCCCCCGGGGCTCGCGGACTTGCTTCGCCGTTATCCCGTCTGGCATGTGTTGCGGGACCTCGCGATGTACACGCTGCGCCACCGCCACCACCCATACCTCGGATTCTGGTTGCGCCGCCGCCTGCGGCTCGGCGCAGCCGGGCACTCCAGCGATGCTCCTGTCTGGCTGACGCCGGGTGCACGTGCCGTTACGCCTCCCGACGAGCCGGCGCACACGCGCAATGGAGCGCGCCCGGAGGCCGCCACGGCGTTGTCCGGCTCCATCTGGCAGAGCCTGCACGAAGGGTGCGATCGCGCGTACCACGGCGCTGCGCTGGAGCATCGCTGGCCCCTGCTCGACACGCGCCTGATCGAGTTCGTGTTTGCCATTCCGCCGATTCCGTGGAGCCAGCGCAAGCATCTCGCACGCCGCGCCTATGCGCGCGACCTTCCGGCCGAAGTCATCGGGCGCCCGAAAACATCAGTCCCCGGCTATTTCCGCCACATCGTGGAAGACTGGCGTCGCCGCACTGGTGCGACCGTTGGCAAACTGCACGAGCGGACCGCCGCGTTCGTCGATGCCGATGCCCTGTCACGGGTGCTGCGCGACGGCGACGACGAGTCGGTGCTGATGGCGTGGCGGGCGCTGCAGTTCGACCACTGGGTTCGCCGCGCGGAGGTGTCGTGAGCGCGATAGACGGATACGGACCCGCGGATTACGACGCGATGCTGGCCGACGCCGTGCGCACCCCGGCGTACCTCGCGGCGATCGCGCAGGAAATTCGTGACGGTGACGTGGTCGTCGAGGTGGGCACAGGCCTCGGCTACTTCGCGGTGGCCGCGTGCCGCGCCGGCGCGAGGCACGTGTACGCGATCGAGCACACGCGTTCGGCGCTGCTTGCCGAGGCGATCGTCCGGGAGAACGGATTGTCCGATCGCATCACGTGCATCCGTGCCGACGCGAACACGGTCGAGCTGCCGGAGCGGGCCAATGTCCTCCTGTTCGACCTCCGCGGCGCCATACCCTGGAACGGCAATGCGATCCCGACGATCGCATCGGTGCGCCAGCGCCTGTGCACGACCGACGTCCGGATCATCGGGCGTTCGGACACCGTATTCGCCGCGCCGTGTGCCGCGCCGCGCCACTGGAAATCCGTCGAGCTCGCGCTCGGCGAAACGTTTCGCGGAATCTCGCGGCAAGCGGCGTCCGCCGTGGCGCGCTCGATGATCCACGCCGAGCGCGTCGCCGCCGACACGCTGCGTTCCGCAGGGCTGCCGATTGCGACGGTTGACTATCGCACCGTCAGTTCACCCGATGTGGACGCAACGCTCGAATGGGTGATCCGGGACTCAGGTGCCGTTGAAGGCGTTGCACTCTGGTTCGACGCTGATCTCGCCGACGGCGTGGCCTTCAGTACGGCGCCTGGGTTGCCGCACACGGTACACAACCAGGGTTTCTTGCCGTTCTCGCGCAGACTCGACGCCACGGCGGGAGACCGGCTGACCTGGCGGTTCCGCGCAAAGCTCATCGAAGGGGCATACGTCTTTGCGTGGGACACGACGCTGCACCCGGCCGACCCTGGCGTCGCGCCGACGGCGCTGCGGCAAAGTACGCTCACCAGCGTGCTTGCGGCCCCAGCGGACATCGAGCGGCGGCGCGCGACACACGTGTGGGTCCCCGCCGACTTCGCGGCCTTGTCGGAACTGATGGCGCTCGTGGATGGGCATCGAACGCTGCAGGACATTGCGCGCGAGATCCGGTCTCGACAGCCGGCGCGGTTCAGCTCAGAGGCGGCCGCGCTCGCGTGGGTGTCGTCAACATTGTCGACGGTTACTGACCGGTCAGCGCCGTAGAAGGCGCCGTTCGCTGCACGCGACAGCTCGTTCAACGCAGCGCTGCCTATATTGACTCCACTGCCTTGGAGGCGTGCCGCGACTCGATTCAGGAGGTCGACTTGATGGCGGACGATGAACGGAACAGCCCCGGCCCGCCGCAGCGAGATTACAGCGCGCCGACCGTTACCGTACTCGGATCGCTTGCTGACTTCACCCAGGCGATTGGCCGAAGGTCGAACAAGGACGGCGGAATGGGGCGTATCAGCCGCTCGCAACCGTAACGCCATTTGCCGGTTGAGGTTACACGGATCGCTTACCGCACGTGGCTTGCCCGCTGGCCCTTGTGGGGCTAGCCTTCTCCCGTGCTCGCTTGAGGAGGTGTAGTGCCTAGAAACGAATCAGGATCGTCCTATCGCCGGATCGAGTACGCCGCACCCAGCCTGACCGTGCTTGGCACAATGGCGGACCTGACGAGTGCGGTGGGAACGTGGGGCAACAGTGATGGCGGCACCGGTATGATGATGACACGCTCGTCTCCGTAGGAAACCACCCAGACACAAGTTGGCCCAGAGGCCGATGACCGAAGCACGCAGGATCGAAGACTCGTCAGCGTCTCCCCGCGCTGTTTATCGCGCACCGCAGGTCATCGTGCTCGGCGGTATCGCCGACTTCACGACGTCCGTTGGCGCAATGGGGCTGACGGATGGCGGCATGATGGCCGGGAAGACTCGTTCGGCGCCGTAGGCATACCGATACGGACGTTCGGAGTGCACGGACTCGCCGTCGTCGTTGACGGCGACCTTCCGATTGACGGGCGTGAGCCGCGCGCAGACGCCGCGATAGTCACGGTCCGCGTCCAGCGCCGCCCTGCCTGGGCCGACGACGCGCTCGACCC
>CAZLAU010000003.1:34942-49175 GCA_964557615.1 uncultured Gemmatimonas sp. | reverse complement strand
CCGCCGGAGGCGCCGCACGCCTCGCTCGACTGGGTGGAGTACGCGCTCAAGGACCCGATGCGGCTCCTCTTCGTGCTCAACAACCTCATCGAGCGCGTGTGCACGACGCTCGCCGCCACCGGCGAGGGCGCGCGCGAACTCACGGTCGAGTTTGCGCTCACGAACAAGCAGGTCCACGTGGAAGTAATCCGCGCGTCGCGGCCCACGGCCAACCGGCGCACGTGGGTCCGGATCACCCGCGCGCGCGTGGAACGCATCACGCTCGCGGCGGCGGTCACGGGCATCACCGTGCACGCGTCACGGATTGCCGCGCGCGAAGCGCCGCAGTGCGACCTCTTTGACAAGGGACTCGCGAGCAACCAGGCCACGGAGGACGCCGTGGCGCGCCTCATCGAGGACCAGGGCGCCGTCGTGGTGGCACCACAGAACTCGGCGCATCCATTGCTCGACGAGCGCACGACGTGGGTGGCGCGCGAGCCGGCCGATGCCGTGGCCACGACCAATGCCGCGGCGCTGGCGGGTGCGACGTCCGGCCCGACCGGCGCCGTGACCACCGGTGCGGTCGCCGGCGCGGGCCAGCCGGCAGGTGCGCGACCGGACAGCGCCGACTTCGTGCGATCAACGGTGCGCGCCACCCTGCACGTGGTGCGCGAGCGACCGCCCCACGAGGCATCCCTCACGGCGCGCGTGGCGCCACGGCCACCGCGGGCGCGTCCGCACCTGCTCCTCCAGCTCGCGCCTGCCCCGCTCGAGATCGCCGTCGAGACCACGCCGCGGCGGGACCACCTCATTCCGCTGCGTTACCGGGACGCGACGGGCTGGCACGAACTCGTGAATGTCGCGGGCCCCGAGCGCGTGTCAGGCCGCCAGTGGGAGGGCGACTCGGCGTATGCACGCGAATATTTCAGGTGCGTCACCCGGGACGGCGTGCTCGTGTGGATCTTTCGCGACGCCCGGGACGCGCGCCAATGGTTCCTGCACGGCTGGTGGGACTAAACTTCGCCATCGGGGTAGCACCGAATCGCCATGCACATCCAACTCGTCAAGGCTTCGGGCCACCCACGCCGCCGGCCGTACCGCCGCCGCGTCGCGCCCGCCATCGCGCTCGTCACCCTGCTCCTCGGCGCGTGCCGCACCGGCCGAGTGGCCGATCAGGGTTCCGGCGCCACCGCGTCCGGTGCCGTCGCGGCGATGGCCGGAACTGTCCTCGACCGAACCAACGGCCGCGGCCTCATGGGCGCCACGGTGCATCTGTTGCCCGACGACTCCTCCCCGAACCCGGGAAGCGCGGAATCCGCGATGACGCTCGATGACGGCTCGTTCGTGTTCGCCCGCGTGATGCCCGGACGGTATTACATCGAGGTGAACGCGCGCGGGTTCAAGCCGCACAGGAGTTCAACGCGGTTCAGTGCGGGCCAGCTGAAGCGCAACCACACGGTCAGGCTTACGCCGGTCGCCGTGTGCCCGTCGGTGATCGCCGGACGGAAGAACCCAGCCTGCCCCTAGCGCCGCGCGCGCGGCATCGGGCTGGACCGCGCGGGCGACGCGTCAGGCGGGTCAGCGCGCGACGCGCACCCCGCCGACCCACACCTCCGCAATGCGCCGGATGTTGGAGATGTTCGCGAGCGGATCGTCGTCCAGCACCACGAAGTCTGCCCATTTCCCGGCCTCGATGGTCCCGATCTCGCGATCGGCCTTCATGCAGCGCGCGGCATCGCGCGTGGCGCTCGTCAGCGCCTGACGCGGCGTGAGTCCCGCCTTCACCATCAGCTCGAGTTCCATCAGCTCGAAATAGCCCTGGAAGCGCCCCAGTGGTCCGGTGTCGGTGCCCATCGCGATCGGCACGCCGGCATCGGCAAGGGCCTTCACGTTCCGGCTCGCCACGTCGAGCGCCACCTTGTACCGCTGCGCGCTCGCGCTCTCGCGCACGGCCTGCTGCCGCGCGGGCTGGGAGACCGTGGCGACCCACTCCTTGTTGGCGTGCGCGACGAACCGCGGGTCCGCGAACCACTCCGGGGTGTTCTCGTACACGAACGTGGACACCTCGCGCATCAGCGTCGGACTCACGCAGACGCCCTTCGACTTGAGGGTCGCGATCACGTCGGCATCGACCGCGGCGTCGCGGACGCTGTGCGCCACGAGGTCGGCGCCGGCGTCGAGGACAGCCTTGGCATCGCTCAGGTAGAAGAGGTGCACCGCCGTGCGGAGGCCGAGTCGGTGCGACTCGGCGATCACGGCGCGATACACGTCGGGAGACATCTTCGCGGTGGTGCCGAGATTGTCGTCCACGCGGATCTTGATGATGTCCACGCGCTGTGCGGCAAGTGCGGCCACGCGAGTGCGCGCATCATCCGGCGACGACGGGTTGAGCACCGGCCCTGCCACCCACACCCGCGCACCGCCGCCTGCCACGGCGCCGCTTGCCCGGCGCACGTCCGCGCGCTGCGAGTCGCGCACGGCGAACACGGTCGCCGGCTCGTCACCCAGGCTGAACACGCTGGTCACGCCGTACGCGGCGTACGTGCCGAGCGTCGCGGGCGCCGTCACGTGGCCGTGCGCATTGACCAGCCCGGGCACCACGAACTTGCCGCGCAGGTCCACACGCGCCGCACCCGCGGGAACCGCGACGGCGGTCGCCGGGCCGGCCGCGACGATGCGGCCGTCGCGCACGACAATCGTCGCGTTCGCCACCGGCGCGCGATCCGTCCCGTCAACCAGCGTCGCGCCGGTGAGCGCGGTGACCGTGGGCTGCGCCCCCGCCGCGGTGCCCCATCCCGCACCCGGGGAGAGCACCGCCACGACCACCGCCACGAGCGCCGCGCGGACGGCCCGCGGGCACACCGTCCCTGCGGCGCGTGAGCACACCGCACGCACCGCGCGCGCGAACACCGGGAACACACTTCGAGTCGTCATCGGGCGCTAGTCCTTGCTGCGGGTTCGGTTTGCATCATCGAGCGTCACGTCGCCGCCCATCAGGCGCAACGTGCGCATCGGATAGATCTCGACATAACTCAGCACGACGGCCAACGCCACGATCAGCGGGCGGGCGTCGAACAGGAAGCTCACGACCAGGATCGCGCCGATGCGTGCAAGGTGCATGTGAAACTGCCAGTCGAACTCCCGGCGGATTCGCGCCTCGGTCATGCCGCCGTATCCGCGCGAGAGCTCCTCGCCGATGTTGCTGGCCAGCACCATCACGAACGCCAGCACGACGCCCGCCTCGCGCAGCGAGGCCGGGAATCCCGCCGCGAAGCCCTTGGCCCAGAAGATCACGATCACAAACCAGTACGGGAATCCGATGATCGCGAGCCCAAAGAGTGCGGCCAGCCATTGCGGACGTGGAAACGTCGGGTCGTTGCGCGCAAACACCCGCGACTGGAAATGGATCGTCGCGCCGAGCGCGGTGACGCCGTCGAACCAGAGCGTGAGGAGCGCCAGGCCGACGGGCCAGTCGAACGCGAACAGCCCGACCACGGGCACGGCGTTGCGCGCGAGCACGAGCCACGCCCGTGGGCCTTCCGTGAACGGTGCCCGATGACTGCGGGTGGCCGTGCTCACGCCGGATTGCCCCGGCTTCGGCGCGGCAGCATCCGGCGCACCCGGCATCGGTCCGGCCCCTCAGCCCGAGATGATCCGTGCAGGATCGATCCGGCTCGCGCGACGTGCGAGCAGCAACGCCGTCGCGCTCCCGACCACCAACAGGAGGGCCGCGGCGCCCGTGAGGGCGAACGGACCGGGGGCCTCGATCCCCGCGAGCGCGGAGCGGGCCACCCGCGCCAGTGCCAGTGACCCCGCGAGTCCGGCAGCAAGGCCGACGCCGGTCATCATCAGCGTGGAACGCACGATGCTCGCGGTCACGGCGCCCGGCGGCGCGCCGACAGCCATGCGAATGGCGATCTCGCGCGTCCGCTCGGCCAGGTGCTGCGCCATCACACTCCACAGGCCAACCGCCGCCAGCACGGCGCCCAGCACGGCGAACACGACGACGAGCAAGGTGCGGAGCCGCGGCACGGCCATCCCCTCCGCGGCTGCGGCTTGCAGCGTGCGCACGCGGGTCAGCGATTGCCCAGGATCAATCGCGGCAACCTCGCTGCGGATGGCACTCACGAGAGGCGCCGCGGCGGACGCGCTCCGCACGAAGAAGTAGGCAGGAGGCAGCCGGACCGGCAGCTGCGGACCCGGGATGTACGCCGCCGGCAGCGATTCCGATTCGATCCACCACTGGCGGACGTCCGCCGCCACGCCGACGATTTCGCGCGAGCCGGGGAAGCTGCCGAGGAAGATCCGTTCGCCGAGCGGGTTCGCGTCGCCAAACGTGCGGCGCGCGAGCGCTTCGCTGACGACGACGACCGGCGGTGCGTCCTTGGCGTCGGCAGCCGAGAACGTCCGGCCCTTCACAAGATCGATGCCCAGTGCCGCGAAGTACCCCGGTGACACGATGCGGAACTGCGCCTGAGGCCACTCCTCGCGCGGTCGCGCCTGGTCCGCCTCCCGGATGTAGGCGATCGACTGGTCGTCGCCCGCCGGCATTGCCTGCGACGAGCCGACGCCAACGACGCCGGGCAGGTTTCCGACACGCTCCCCGACCTGCCGGTAGAGTTCGAGGCGCGACTCGGGGCTGGGGTACTTCGCCGCCGACGGCGCAACACGGAACGACAACACGCCCGCAGTGTCAAAGCCGCGCTCCGCCCGCTGCATCGCCAGGAGTGACTGTGCCTGCTGCAGCGCGCCGGCCAGCAGCGCGAACGACACGGCAACCTGCGCACCGACGAACACCGAACGCCAGCGAGCGGCGCCGCGGCCGGCCGTTGCGCCGCGCGCCGAGGACTCGACGACCGCGCTGCGATGCTCGGCGGTCGCGTGCAATGACGGTACGGCTCCGGTGATCGCGACCGCGAGGGCGCCGAGCCCGGCGGTGACCGCGAGAACGGTGGCATCAATCGCGTACGCTTGACCGGTCGCCAGCACCTGCGACGCAAGAGGCGCGAGCCACGCCAGCATCGCGAATGCCAGCGCGACCCCGACGACCAGCCCGGCAGCGGCGAGGATCGCACTCTCGGCGAGCAGGTGTGCCATCACGTGCGTGCGGGTCGCCCCGATTGCCGCCCGGATGTCGAGTTCCGTCGTCCGCGTGAGGTACCGCGCAAGCAGCACGTTGCCGGCGTTCGCGCAGGCAATGAGGAAAACGAAGGTACCGGCGAGCCACAGAAAAATGAGCGTGCCCCGCGTGTCACCGAACGCATACTCGGAGAGCGGCATCACCGCGGCGTCGAACGGCGCATCGCGCATCGCGCCGAGCCGCGTGCGGTAGTCCGTGACGATCCGCGCCACGTCGTGTTGTGCGCTTTCCACGGTGGCGCCCGGCGCGAGGCGGCCCATCACGCGCAGGAAGCCCGACCCACCCTCGATCTGCGGCGGCGGCAGGAGGTCCGTCTCATAGACGCGCGGCAGCCATATCTCGGCGTCGTGGAGCGGCGGCGCGAAGCGGGCCGGCACCACGCCGACGATCGGCAACTGCTCGCCATTCACCGAGACGGTGCGACCGGTGATGTCGGCGCCACCGAACTGCGCACGCCACAGACGCTCGCCGATGATGGCGGCGCGCGGGCCTCCGCGCGCCTGTTCGTCATCGGTGAAGTCACGCCCCTGCAGCGGGGCCACCTCCAGGGTCGCCAGGAACCCTGCAGACACACGCGCCCCCGGCACACTCACCGGCGTCACGCCCTCCGTGAGCGTGAACTCCTGTGGCGCGTACGCCACGAGCCCCGAGAACGCCTGCGCCTGCGCCACGTACGCTTCGAACTTCGGGAACGCGACGAGCGCGCGCGTCACGCCCTGGGCCACGTGCGTGCTCGTCACTTGCACCAGCTCCGCCGGGCGTGCATACGGGATTGCGTGCACGAGCACGCCGCGAACCACCGAGAACGCGGCGGTCGTCGCGCCGATGCCGAGCGCGAGGATCACGATGACGGTGGTGGCCACCACTGGCTGGCGGCGCAGTGATCGCGCCGCCGCCCGGAATCCCATGCCGATGTCGATCGTGAGCCGGGTCATCCGTGTGCGGTGGAAGCTCGTGTGCGGCGACGGGACGCCCGCGCGCGCTCACTAACGTAACGCCACGTGGCCGCGTGGCCAGCGAGTCCGGTGCGCCGGCCCGGCCTTCGACGTCTTGTCTTTCGGGTTTTGTTCGGTATCTTTTTCACCCCGCTCATGACCCCGCCAGCCGTCGAACTCCGCGCGCATACCGCCTTCTCGTTTGGCGACGGCGCCTGCGCCCCCGAGGCGCTCGTCGGCCGCGCGGCGGAACTCGGCTATTCCACCGTGGGGATCACCGACACGGCGGACGTGGGCGGCATCGTGCGCGCGGCCCTTGCCGCACGCGACGCAGGAATCCGCATCATCGCGGGGGCGGAACTGTGCGTGGACGGCCGTCCGGCGGCGTTCCTCGCCCGCACGCCAGCCGGATACCGGAGCCTCGCGGCGCTCGTCACCGAATCGCGCGTCGGCATCTGGAAGACCTGGGAGAAGGAGCACGCAGGCGCGCTCCGCGGCCAGCCGAACGTGACGTGGGCGCAGGTCGTGCAGCACGCCGATGGATTGCACGCGCTGACCGGGCCGGCGTCGGGGGCGCTGGCCTCGCTCGTGCGCGGCACGGCCGAGGACATCCGCACGATGCGCGGGAGCGACGAACGGCGGCTGACGAATGCCGCGCGCGCCGACCGCCAACTCGCCGAATGGAAGGAGGTGTTCGGCGACCGACTTGCGGTCGAGGTGCAGCTCCACCACGTGGACGGCCACGAGGCGGCGCTCGCCGCCGAGCTGATTCGCGTGGCCGCACGCGGCAAGGTGTCGTGGGTGGCGGCGCAGGACGCCCGCTACATCGACGACACGAGCCGGCTGGTGCACGACCTGCTCACCGCGCTCCGGCACGACTTGACGGTGGACGAGGCGCTCAGGGCCGGGGTGCTGCACCCGAACGGCGAGTGGAAGCTCCTCACCCCGGAGGCGCTGCGCCTTCGCTGGAGGGGATGCGAGTCGGGACTGTATCACGCGGCCGACATCGCGAGCCAGTGCAATTTCGACCTGTCGTGGATGCGTCCGCCGCTGCCGGCATTCCCGATGCCGGACGGTGCCGACCCCGATGCCTTCCTGCGCGCCCGTGCCTACGAAGGCGCGGCGACGCGCTGGGGACCTGCGCTCAGCGCCGCGCAGGTCAGGCAGCTCGACCACGAACTCGCCACGATCCGTGAACTCGGCTTCGCCGGCTTTTTCCTCGTGATGTGGGACGCCGTGCGCTTTGCGCAACAGCGCGGCATCCTCTGCCAGGGCCGCGGCAGTGCGGCCAACTCGGCGGTCGTCTACTGCCTGGGCATCACCGCCGTGGATCCGGTGAAGAATGGGCTGCTCTTCGAGCGATTTCTCTCGGAGACGCGCGTGGACGGCAAGGCTGAGGCGCCGGACATCGACGTGGACTTCGAACACGACCGGCGCGAGGAGGTGCTCGACTACATGTACGACCGGTACCGGCGTCCGCACGCGGCGATCGCGTGCATCGTGCAGACGTACCGCGCGCCGAACGCCGTGCAGGATTCGATGCGCGCGCTCGGTTATCCGGCCGATCTCGCGACCTCCATCTCGAAGAAGCTCCATCGGTACGACCCGCTCGACGCGGCGGTGAAGATGCAGGAGCGGTACGCCGTGCAGGCGGGCCTCGACATCACCACGCCGCGCGTCAAGGCGCTGCTCCGCGCCGTCTCGGGGTTCGACCGGCTGCCGCGCCTGCGCGCGACGCACGTGGGCGGGTTCGTGCTCTCCGGCTCACCGCTCGGCAACTGGCTGCCGATCGAGCAGACGAACATGGGGCGCACGATCGTCCAGTTCGACAAGGACGACCTCGACGCCGTGGGCATCCCCAAGTTCGACTTCCTCGGCCTTGGCGGCCTGGCGATGATCCGGCGCGCGTTCGACGCCATCGAGGTGCGCACCGGCACGCGTCCGGCGATGTACCAGCTGCCGATCGACGACGCGCCGACGTACGACCTCATCTCGAAGGGCGAGACGGTGGGGACGTTCCAGATCGAGAGTCGTGCCCAGATCGCGTCGGTCGTGCACACGAAGCCGGACCGGCTCTACGACATCGTGGTGCAGGTGGCGCTGATACGTCCCGGGCCGATCCAGGCGAAGTTCGTACGCCCGTACACGCGGCGACGGCGTGGCCACGAGCAGCCCACCTTCGCGCATCCCGCGCTCGAGCCGATCCTCGCGCGCACGCAGGGCATCCCGATCTTCCAGGAGCAGGCGATGGCCGTCGCGATGGCACTGGGAGGCTACACGGGTGGCGAGGCCGACGAACTGCGCCGCACGATGGGGAACATCCGCAAGGAACCGCGCCTCCTCGCCGCGCTCGACCGGTTGCGTGAGCGAATGATCGCGCACGACATCACGCCCCGGGTGCCGCCGGAGATGGCACAGCAGATCTGTGACGACTTGAAGGGGTTCGCCAATTACGGATTCCCGGAGTCACACGCGTGGAGCTTCGCGCTCATCGCCTACGCCACGGCGTGGCTCAAGGTGCACTACCCGACGGAGTTCTTCCTCGGGATCCTCAACGCGTGGCCGATGGGGTTCTACTCACCGGCCACGCTGATCCACGAGGCGAAGCGGCACGGCGTGGAAGTGCGGCCACCGTGCCTGTCGCGTGGCGACTGGGAGTGCACCACGGAACCGGCGGCGCCGGTCACGGCAGAGATCGCGCGTGTGCAGCGGCGGTTCGTGCGCGAAGTGGCGGTCGAACGCGGCACGGTCTACCTGCCGAACCCCGGCGCGAATCCGACGCGCCTCGCGGCTGCCCTTCCCCGCCCGGCCCTGCGTGTGGGCTGGCGATTCGTGCGTGGCATCAGCGAGCGGGCGCTCGAATCGCTGCGCGGCGCGCGGGTGGCGGCGCCGTTCACCTCGATCGCCGACGTCACCACGCGCGCCAACAAGCTCACGCGCGCCGAAGTGAACCTCCTCGCGCAGGCCGGGGCGTTCGAGGCGTGGGAGCCCGACCGCAGGAAGGCGGCATGGGAGGCGCTCCGCGCGCGGAACGACACACTCCCGCTCGCCCCGGCGCACCGCACCGACCACCACCCGCCGCCACTCACGCGCGACGAACTCATCCAGCTCGACTACCACGCGACCGGTGTGACCATCCACGGGCACCCGATGATGGCGTACCGCGAACAGCTCCGGGCGCAGGGAGTGAAGGACAGCAAGGAACTCGAGCGGATGCCGAACCGAAAGCGCGTGTCGGTGGCCGGCCTCGTGGTGATCCGCCAGCGTCCCTACACCGCGAACGGCGTGCTCTTCCTGCTCCTGGAGGACGAGCACGGGTTCATCAACGTCGTCGTGCGCAAGGACGACGTGGAACCGAACGAGGAGGTCGTGAAGCGCGCGCAGTTCATCCTCGTGCACGGACACGTCGGTCGCGAGGGCAACGCGCTCTCCGTCGTCGGGCACGAGTTCGTCGCGCTCGAGGCCGAGGTCCTCACGCAGAAGTCGCGCGACTTCCGGTAGCGGCAACCGCAGCGTGGCGCACACGCCGGTGCCGCGCGGCGGAACCGCCCGCTAGTTCGCCGCGACCAGTCGCACGACGCCCGGCTGCCGCCCGAGCATCGAGAGCATCGCCGCGCGCTCGCGGTCGAACGCGGTCCGATCCGACGACGGGAGCGGCGTGCCGTCCACGTTGCGCAGCGCCACCGTCGGACTTGTCTGCTGCCCGCGCACCAGAATCTCGAAATGCAGGTGCGGTGCCGTCGCGAGCCCGGTCATGCCGACATACCCGATGACGTCGCCCTGCATCACGCGCATCCCCGTCCGCCCCTTCGGCGCGAACCGGCTCAGGTGCGCATACCGTGTGACGAAGCCATTCGCGTGTCGGATCTCGACGAGGTTGCCGAACCCGCCGGGGTCGCTGCCGGCACGAATCACCGTGCCGTCCCCGATCGCGTTGATCGGCGTTCCCTGCCGCGCGCCGTAGTCCACGCCGCGGTGCGGCCGCCGGATCCGCAGGATGGGATGAAATCGCAGCCCGAAACCCGACGTCACGCGCGCAAACTCGATCGGCGAATGCAGGAAGGCGGTCGCCAGCGACTTGCCGCTCGCATCGTAGTAGACGTTCCGGCTGGCCGGCGTCTGGTAATAGAACGCCTCGATCGGCCGACCGGCCACGAAGAGGCGCGTGGCAAGCACGCGCGCCACCCGGGTCGTCGCCTCCGGCCCCTGCGACCGCTCGATGACCGCGTGCACGGAGTCGCCGGTGCGCAGTTCACGCGTCATGTCCACGCGATACTTGTACACGTCCGCAATCTCCAGCACGAGCGCGCTGTGCGCCGCGCCGGGAAAGAGGTCGAGCGCCATGCCCCGCAGCGCATCGTACAGGTTGGTCTCCACGGCGCCACGCACGACGACCGTGTCGGTCACCCAGGGCAGCCGTTCCTCGCGCGCCTCCCAATGGGCGCTGTCCACCCGGGTGATGCGCAGGAAGTGATCCACGGCGAGCTTCACGCGAATCTCGGTCGCCGGCGTGGAGTCGTTGTCGCGGACGAACTCGACCGGCATCCCGGCCTTCAGGCGCCGCGGGTCGAGCATCGGCGCGGCGTCCACGACCTGGAGCACGGCCGCGCCGTCGAGCCCGCCCCGGCGGAGAAGCCGGTCAAGCGTCTCACCCGGGCCGAGCGTATCGGGAAGCGTGCGCTCCTCGACCGACACGGCATCACCGTCCAGGCTGGCCAGTGGCGACAGGCCGGCCATGCGGTATCCGCCATACACGGCGCCCAGCGCGACCGCCCCAACTAATGCGGCTCGTCCCCCTCGTATCTGCAACTCATCAGCCTCCGGCCAATTGCGCGAGATGCAATCTCGCCAGAACGCGCCGTCTTCGGAACCGTGGTGGCCAAATTTTCCGCGGTGCTGCAGGAATGACCCGGCGCATGCGCTACCTTCGGTAATGACGCACAACGCCGACGATGCGAAACGCCCGCGTCGCGTGCCGGGCCGCCGCGACCGACGCGGCGCGACGACACCCCGTGTGCGATTGCTCGCAGCCGCTGGCGGATTGGCCGCCGCGCTTGTCGTTGCCACTGCGTGTGGCAGCGGTGCGGCGCCGCCCGCGCCCGCGTGGACGGCATCTCCGATCGCGTCCCTCGAGCGGCAGTTCCTCGACGCGCGCGACATCGCCGACCAGGTGGACATCGCCAGGAGTCGTTCCGACTCGATGAACCTGCGCGGTGTGCCGGTGAGCTCGCTGAAATTCCAGCTGGACTCCGCACGCACCCGTCTGCTGGCCCAGCTCGACTCGGTCGAGCGCAGCGGCCCCGACCTTTCGCCCGACGACGATCTGGCCGTGAGCGCGATGCGCGAAACGCTGGAGTCGGGCTTGACGTTCATGCCGCCGCTCGGTGCGCCAGCTCAACCCGAGCCGTCGTGCCGGTACGACGCACGAGCACTGCTGCGATCCAGCTCTCCCGATGCCCTGCGCGCGCGCATGGCAACGTGCTACGCGGCGGCCCAGCGCCGCGTGACCTGGCGCGACTCGACGTTCGACCGGCTCGGCGTCTTCCAGCGCCTGCGCCGTGAGCCCGACCCGCAGCGGCGACGCGAGTTGTTTATGGCGCTCGAACCCGTGTGGCGCACGGTGAACGGCGACGGTGGGCCGACCAGCCCATACCGGCTGCTGCTGCCCGGCGAGGCGGCGAGGTGGCGTGCAGACGGATCCCCGGCCGCCAAGGCGGCGGCCCAGCTCGGCATTGCGCCCGATTCCGTGGAGCGCTGGCTGGTCGCCGTACTGGAAGCGTGGCGCGACGCGACCGCCGGTGCTGAGGTCGAGCCGTGGGACTTCCGGTTTGTGGCCGGCGCGGCGGCCCGACGGCTCAGCAGTCGGCTTCCCGTCGAGCGGATTGTCGAGGTGAACCACGCCTACTTCACTGCCCTTGGCGCGAACCCCGATTCGCTCCGCATCCGGTTCGACCTCGATGCGCGCCCCGGCAAGACGGCAGTGGCGTTCACCACGTTCGGCGCGCGTCCACGCCTGAAGTCACAAGGCTGGACGACCGGCGAACCCTGGGTGTTTGCGACGTACTCGACCGGCGGACTCGGCAACCTCGGCGAACTGCTGCACGAGACCGGTCACGGCATCCATATCGCCGCGATCCGCACCCGGCCGGCGTACGCCGACTGGCCCGAGAGCAACACCTGGACGGAGGCGCTCGCCGACATCGTCGCGCTCGACGCCTACGAACCAACGTGGCAGCAGCGCTGGCTCGGTGACTCGGCAACGACCAGTGACGGCCTGCGGGCGAAATACGCGTCGGTCGTGATGGACATCGCGTGGAGCCTGTTCGAGCTGCGCGTGCACGCCGCCCCGGCTGCCGATCCCAACCGCATCTGGACGGGCATCACGCACGAATACCTGCACATCACGCCGCACCCGGAACTGTCGTGGTGGGCGTTGCGCGGCCAGCTGATCGACTCACCCGGCTACATGCTGAACTACGCGCTGGGCGCGATGATCATCGCCGACATCCGCGCCGCGCTGCGCGCCGCGCGCGGCGACTGGACGGCGGGCGACGCCGGCTGGTACGCGGACGTCAGCGACCGTCTCTACCGATTCGGCCGCGAGCGAAACGCCCGGGATGTCATCGCCGATTTTCTCGGGCGCCCGTTCGCGCCGGCGGCGCTGCTCAGCGACCTCGCGAGGATGCGGCCCGGAGCGCTCCCGCCACCGCGTTGATCCGCGCCGTGACGCGCGCAAGCTCGCGCTGCGCCAGCGCGAAGTCGCCCGCGTCGATCGCTTCGCGCACGCCCGGAAGCTCGAGCGCCGCATAGGTGAACTTCGGCGCGTACAGCGCGTGCCGGAACAGCGGGCGCCCGGGAATGCCGTCGGGCAACAGCCACTCGCGCTCCACGAGGCGCAGCGCGGCGTTGAGGCGGTCGCGCGTGGCGGCGCCGGCCGGCCCGGACACGACAAGCGCGGCGGCGACCGATCGATCGGCGGCGGTGGCAGCGGTTCGCCAAGCACGAACGGCGGCGCGGGCGTCGGCGAACGCAAGGCGTCCCCGCACCCCGGGCACGGCCTCGAGTTCGTCGAGAAATCCGGATACCCGGCCCGCGTACCCCACGAAATCGTACGGGAGCACGTCCGCGTTCGCGAGGCGGAGCGCCATCCGACCCCAGATGTCCGCCATCGTCGTCATGTAGCGGAATCCCGGATCGCCGAACCGGGTCATCCAGTTGTAGTTGTCGTAGATCGAGTGGTACACGCCGTACGGCCCGTCGAACGCCATGTCCACCACCGGGATCCCCAGGAAATTCAGGAACACGGTGTAATCCGACCCGCTGCCGAGCTTGTTGCGCACCAGCGGGACCGTATCGCGCGATGACGCGGTGGCGGTCCCGCGTTCGCGCCTGGCCCATGCGTCGAGCACGCTCCCTCCGCCGCCCGGGTCGGGGACGTCGCGCACGGTCTCGAGGACGAGCGGGTTGAGGCTGGCCACTGCCGCGGCGCCGAACTCCGGCCCGCTCGTCGAGCCATCCACGTTGAGGTACGCGACGGCGTTGCGCCCCAGCACGTCCGCAAACTGTTCCCCCCATTCCGTGGATCCGGTGAGGTGCCACTCTTCGGCGTCCCAGCTCGCGAACACAATCGTTCGGCGTGGCCGCTGTCCCTGGCGCGCCAGCACGCCGAGCACGCGCGCGAGTTCCAGCTGCGTGGCGGTGCCGCTGCTCGGATCCACGCCGCCGTACACCCACGCATCGTGGTGGTTGCCGATCACGACGAGCTCATCGGGTGACTCGCTGCCGCGAATCCTCGCCTCGACGTTGTAGATCGGGCGCACCTTGCCGTCCATCTGCACATCCACACGGACGGTTGCCGGCCCGGCGCCGAGCCGGTAGGTGATCGGGAGTGCACCCTGCCACGCAGGCGGGGCCACCGGCCCGCCAAGCGCCGAGAGCAACGGCGTCGCATCGCGCGCAGACATCGGCACCATGATGATCTTCGGCACCGATCGTGACTCGTCGGGTGAAATGCGGCGCGCACCGTCGACCGATGCCCAGCCCGGCGTGAGCGGGTCGCCGGCCTGGATGAAATCGTAGGTGATGGACCCGCGCTGGATGTGGCTCGCCGGGCCCCACGGCCCGTCGGGATAGGTCAGCCCACGCCGGTACCCGTCTTCCTGCGGGTCGGAATAGATCA
>CAZLAU010000003.1:17779-34842 GCA_964557615.1 uncultured Gemmatimonas sp. | reverse complement strand
GTGGGCGCGGTCATCGTGACGCTGACCCGCTCCGGAAACGGGAGGAGCACGTCGTAGCGCCGAAGCGTGACGTCTTCCCAGCCGAACGCCTTGAGTTGCTCGGCCATGCGCTCGGCGAGCAGTCGGTTGGCCTCGGTGCCGGCGGGATGCGGGACCGACGTCTGCTCGCGAAAGTATTTCCCCGTCGAATCGCGGCTCAGCAGCGCGGCCATTTGCGCTTCGAGCGCGTGCTGCCGGGCCGCCGACGCCGCCGTGAAGCCGCGGATCGCGGGCGACGCCTGAGGCAGGCGCGCCGCCGCCAGGGCGGCCGCGCCCACGCCAACGGCAAGCAGAACGGCACTGCGTTTCATCGTCGTCACGGCCCCTCCCGGATCAGTGTCACACGACGGCAGGCAGGCTGCGGCGCCGCCTGCTGCCATCACGCCAGAAACCGCTTCTCCCTGTCAATCACGTTGCGAAGCAGGTCTATCTCCTTCGCGCCCGGTGGCTCGACGACGGGCAGTGCCGCCTTCGAGCGTAGTGGCCAGCCCACCAGCGACTCCACGTCGGCCGCGGTCGTGCCGGGGTAGACGGCGGCAAGGACGAGTTCGCCTGATGCCGGGTCCGACTCGAGAACCGCCCGGTCGGTGATCACCTTGACCGGGCCTGCGCCCGACATGCCAAGCTCGGCGCGCCCGGCGCCGCGGCACCGATTGCCCGGGCTCGTGATGAAGTCCACCGACTCCGGAAATGCGCGCGGACTGAGCGCGCTCACGAGCAGCGTGCGCTGCGCGTGCGCCGCGATCTCAGCCGCCCCGCCGCAGCCGGGCAGCCGCACCTTCGGTCGCTCGTAGTCGCCTATGACCGTCGTGTTGATGTTGCCCCAGCGGTCGATCTGCGCCCCACCGAGGAAGCCGACCTCGATCCGCCCGCTCTGCAGGAATCCCTGGAAGACGTCGGCCATCGAGCACACCATGATCGAGCCCGTTACCAGGGTGGGATCACCGATCGACAGGGGCAGGCGCTCCGGCACGGCGCCGACCGCGCCGGACTCATAGATGAGGAACAGGTTCGGCGCGTGCAGCGCGCGGGCAAGGTTGCACGCGAGGTTGGGGAGCCCGATTCCCACGAACACGACTTCGCCGTCGCGCAGCTCACGCGCCGCCACGCACGCCATCATCTCCTGCGGCGTGAAGTCAGTACCCATAGTTCACCGGCTCGCTCAGGCGCTGCGACGCGCGAAGCCGCTCGCGCACGCCGGGAAGCTTCTCGAGATACCCGGCACGATCGGCCACGCCGTGCACGAACTCGTCGAGATACGCGCGCAACCTCGCCGGGTCGCGTGAGATGCCTTCCCACGCCACGTAGAAATCATTGTCGCGATCGTAGTAGCCCTGCGCGAACGACGGATGCGCGCCGAACGGCTCGACGACCACGGCGCTGACGATCATTCCGGGAATCACCGTCCGGTTCGGGTCGCGCCGGATGAAGGATTCGTCGACCAACTCCTCGGCGACCACGACGACCCGCGACGACGCAAACGCGGCCTCGCGCTGCGTACCAAGGAGGCCCCACACCTGGGCGTTGCCCTGCCGGTCGGCGCGTTGCGCGTGCACGATGGTGACGTCGGGCCTCAGGGCCGGGACGGCGGCGAGGCGTTCTCCCGTGAACGGACATTCCACGGTCCGGATCTGGCCGTTGGCGGCCGGGAGATCGGTGCCGGCGTACGACCGCAGCGGCCAGAACGGGAGGTTCGCCGCGCCCGCCGAAAAGCGGGCGACCATTCCGAAGTGCGAGTACTCCTCGATCTCGAGCGGCGGATCGCCCTTCTCGACGGCGCGGCGGAATGCGTGCAGCGAGCCGGCGCCGGGATTCCCCGCCCAGCTGAACACGAGCTTTCGCGCACAGCCGGCCGCGATCATCTGGTCGTACACCAGGTCCGGCGTCAGCCGACAGAGGGTGAGGTTGCGCCTTCCCTGGCGGATGATCTCGTGCGCCGCCGCAAAGCAGATGAGGTGCGTGAACCCTTCGATGACCAGCGTGTCGCCGTCGCGCACGTTCGCCGCGATCGCGTCGTGCATGGAGACGACCTTCGACGCGCCTGGCGCGGCAGGTCGTGTCACCGCCGACGCCGGCGCGGGCCGTTCATCGCCGCTCACACCGACCGCTCCGCCGCCGTGAGCGCATCCTCGAACAGCTGCAGGCCGATCGCGACGTCCTCCGCGTCAATCACGAGCGGCGGCGCAAGCCGGATGGTGCTCTTGCCGCACGACAGCACGAGCAGCCCCTTCTGGAACGCCAGCAGCTCAACCGCCCTCGCGAGCTCCGGGTGGGGCGCCCGGGTTCGCGCGTCCTGAACGAACTCGACGCCGACCATCAGGCCGCGTCCGCGCACGTCGCCGATGCTGCGATGGCGCGTTGCGACCTCGGCGAGCCCCTTGATCAGCAGGTTCCCCATCTTTGTCGCGTTGGCCATCAGCCCGCCTTCGACCAGGTCCAGCGTGGCGAGCGCCGCCGCGCAGCAGACCGGGTTGCCACCAAACGTGGAACCGTGTGCGCCACTCTCCCACGTGGAGACGCTGGCCTTGGCGATGAGCGCGCCGAGCGGCAGGCCCGACGCCAGCCCCTTCGCGACGAGCACGATGTCCGGTTCGACGCCGGAATGCTCAGACGCGAACATCTTCCCGGTGCGCCCGATGCCGCTCTGGATTTCGTCGAAGACCAGGAGGATGCCGTACTTGTCGCACAGGGCGCGGAGTGCCTCGAGCCATCCATCGGGCGGCACGATGTAGCCGCCCTCGCCCTGCACGGGCTCGACGAAGATCGCAGCGACGTCGCGCGGGTCGAGGTGCCGCGTGAACAGGTCGCGCTCGATGGCCTCGACGCAGAACAAGTTGCACGACGGAAAAGTGCGGCCGTACTCGCACCGGAAGCAGTATCCATACGGCACGTGATGCACGTCGGGGAGCAGCGGCCCGAACCCCGCGTGCTGGCGTGCCTTGCTCGACGTGAGCGCGAGCGCGCCGGTGGTGCGGCCGTGGAACGCCCCCTTGAACGCCACGATCGCCGTCCGGCGCGTTGCGTATCGCGCCAGCTTGATCGCCCCTTCCACCGCCTCGGTTCCCGAGTTCGAGAGAAAGACCTTCTTCGGCGACCGCCCGGGCGCGAGTGCCGCCAGGCGTTCGGCAAGGAGCGCCATGCTCTCGTAATAGAAGTCCGATCCGCAGATGTGCAGGAACTTTGCCGCGGCATCCTGCACCGCCTGCACGACGACCGGATGCCCATAGCCAGTCGTCGACACGGCAATGCCGGCCATGAAATCGAGGAACCGGTTGCCGTCGACGTCTTCGATCATCGGGCCTTCGCCGCGCGCGATCACGAGCGGATACTCCTTGATGTAGCAGCTCGACGTCCACGCCTCGTCGCGCGCGATCACGGCGCGTCCGCGCGGCCCCGGCAGGGCAGTCCGGATTCGCGGGTAGGCGCGCGCTGCGGCCGGTGGGGCGGTTCGCTTCGTGGCGCGGGAGGCCGTGCGCTTGCGTGTCATGCCGCCTGTTCCTCGTTGATGGTGCGTTCGATCGCGCGACCGAGTCGCTCGACCAGCTGGTTGATTTCATCGTCGGCGATCGTGAACGGCGGCGCAAGCATGATGACGTCTCCGTCGCCGTCCACGGCCTGCCCGCCGTTCGGCCACACGATGAGTCCTTCGTCGAGCGCCGCCTCAGTCACCCGCTCGGCCACCTTGCGCGTCCGTGCGAACGGCACCCGCGTCGTGCGATCGGCGACCAGCTCGACGCCGGCGAGAAGGCCGGTGCCGCGCACGTCCCCGACGCCCGGCACCGAGCGCAGCACACCGAGGCGCTCGTGAAAGCGCGGCGCGATGGCGGCGCACCGGTCAATGAGTTTATGCGTGTCGAGGTAGCGCAGCGTTGCGGCACCTGCGGCGCACGCCACGGCGTGATGCGAATACGTCTGCGCGTGCTGCAGCGCCCCGCTGCCTCTCGCCACGACGTCCACGATCCGGCGCGGTGCGACCACCGCGGAGAGCGGCGCGTATCCACCGGAGATGCCCTTGCCCACGACCATCACATCGGGAACGACGTCGTACCTGTCGATCGCGGCGAACCGGCCCGTGCGGCCCGCGCCGCTCAGGACCTCGTCGGCCACGAACAGGACGTCGTGCCGGTCGCACACCTCCCGCACGCGCGCGAAGTAGCCGGCGTCGGGGACGGACGCACCCGTGGACGAGCCGCCCACCGGCTCCGCAATGAACGCCGCCACGGTGTCCGGCCCCTCGGCGAGGATCGTCGCCTCGAGCGCGTCGCCGGTGCACGCCGCGCAGCGCGGCGGCACGCCGCGGCATCCGCACCGGTACGGGTACGACGCCGGCACCGCCGGCACCTCGACGAGCCAGTCGCGGTACAGCGCGCGGTAGTGGTCGCGCGCCGACGCCGACAGCGCGAGCAGCGTATTCCCGTGATAGCCCGGCGTGAGCGAGACCACCTTGTGCTTCGACGACCGTCCCGATTCCACCCAGTACTGACGCACGAGCTTGAGCGCCGCCTCGATGGCTTCGGAACCGCTGCACAGCGGATAGACGAACTCGAGGTCGCCCGGCGTGCGCGCGGCGAGGAGCGTGGCGAAGTCCTCGACCGCCGCATTGGTGCACCAGGCGCCGGTCACGTACGCCACGTGCGTGGCTTGCGCAGCCATCGCGTCACCGATCTCGCGCACGCCGTGGCCGAGGTTTGCCGCAAAGGCCCCGCCCGATCCGTCGAGATAGCGCTTGCCGCCCGCATCCTCGAGCCAGCACCCGTCGCCCCGCACCATCAGCGGGAATTCCCGGTTCAGCTTGCGGTAGAAGACGTTCGAATGCGGATAGCGATGCACGATGGACGAGTGGGGGGCACGCGCACAGGAAAGGTGTGTTCTTTCGTCGCCCGACCGCCAGCGCCCGGCACGCAGCGTAGCTTTCCCGGTGATGCGACTCCTTCCGCTCGCCGTGAGTGCCTTTCTGCTCCTCGCCAACGCGTCGGCCGCCCAGAACGCGCCGGCGTCGAAGCGCGCGGCTGCGGTCGCCGACACGGGCCTCGTGATGGGCTCGTTCGTATCGAGCCGGATAGATGACAAGAAGCTGCCCGTCCGCGACCTCGCCTCCGACGATCGCGGCGTCCAGTACCTCATCGAGTTCGACGAGCTCGTGCTCACGCTCAAGGCCAGCGGCGAGTTCCGCGCGGCACTCCGCTACCGCCAGACGCTCGCCCGCAAGGGGGAACAGACGTCCAACGAGCCTCTCCAGCGGATGACCGTGTATGGAACCTGGATTCGGGACGGCGCTGCGATCCGCTTCATTCCTGACCCGAAGCGCGGCGGCGAGGGGCTCCGCATCCTGGCCGGCGTGTACACCGCGAAGACCATCCGCGTGCCGTTCGACTACCGGAACGGCCGCGTGAGCCGACGCTCGACCGTGCTGCTCGTGCACGATCCGACCATCTTCTAGGGCGGCGATACCGGCCGACGCATTCGGCATCGCCGCACGGGCACGGCGCCCGCCCCACGGTTGCCGCCGCCGCGTCCGTGCGGCATCGTTTGTCGCCATGCTGACCATCCGCCACGCCGTTCCGATCGCCGCGCTCACGATTGCCGCCGCGTGCGCGCGCGCGCCGCTCCCGCTGCTGCAACCCGACCTGCAGCGGCTCGCGGCCGCTGGCCCGGACAGCTTCACGGTGCGATTCGAGACATCGCGCGGCCCGTTCAACGTGCGCGTGCACCGGGATTGGGCGCCGCGCGGCTCCGATCGCGTCTACTACCTCGTGCGCGCCCGGTTCTACGACGGCGTGCGCTTCTTCCGGGTGGTCAACGGACGTGACGGCCGGCCGTTCGTCGCCCAGTTCGGACTGAATGGCGACACGGCCGTGAGCCGCGCGTGGCGCGGGCTGCGCATCGAGGACGACACGGTGCGCAAGAGCAACGTGCGGGGCACGCTCTCGTTCGCCGCCGGCGGCCCGAACACGCGCACCACGCAGCTGTACATCAACTTCGGCGACAATTCGCGGCTCGACGCCACGCGTTTCGCCGTCTTCGGCCAGGTGATCTCCGGCATGTCCACCGTCGTCGACTCGCTGTACAAGGGCTATCCCGAGGTGCCGAGCCAGGACAGCATTTCGCGCCAGGGCAACGCCTACCTCGCCCGCTCGTACCCGAAGCTGGATTACATCATCACCGCGCGCGTGATCCAGGAGTGGCGGCGATGAGTTCCCACGACCTCCACGTCCGCCGCTGGAAGCTCGCGCTCGCGCTCACGGGCGCCGTCGCCGCCATCTACTTCGGGTTCATCCTGCTCATCGGCTACCGCCGCGAGTTCATGGGATCGCTCGTCACCCGCGGCCTGTCGTGGGGCATCCTGCTCGGGGCGCTCGTGATCATCGCGTCGTTCCTGCTGACGTGGTGGTACGTGCGCTGGGCGAACACGAAGTACGACGCCGGCCTCCGGAGCCTCCGCGAGGACGACGCGCGATGATCGGCGCGCACCTGCTGGTTTCCGCGACGGCGACCATCGGCGCGCCGTCGCCACAGGCGGGCCCGCCCGCTGCACCGGCCACGTCGATCGGAGAGCCCAACGCGGTCGCGATGACGTTCTTCTTCGCGTTCATCGCGATCACGCTCGGCATCACCTACTGGGCGGCGCGGCGCACGCGCACGGCCGAGCAGTTCTACGCGGCGGGACGCACGGTCACGTCCATGCAGAACGGCTGGGCACTCGCGGGTGACTATATGAGCGCCGCGAGTTTTCTCGGCATCGCCGGACTCGTGGCGATGAGCGGGTTCGACGGGCTGATCTACTCCACGGGGTGGCTCGTGGGGTGGCCGGTCGTCCTCTTTCTCATCGCCGAGCCATTGCGCAACCTCGGCAAGTACACCTTTGCCGACGTGGTGGCGGTGCGGCTGCGACAAATGCCGGTGCGTCTCGCGGCATCGCTCGGCACCCTGTCCACCGTGACGTTCTATCTCATTGCGCAGATGGTCGGCGCGGGGACGCTGATCAAGCTGATGTTCGGCCTTTCGTACGAGGTCGCCGTGACGATCGTCGGCGCGGCGATGATTGCGTATGTGCTCTTCGGCGGCATGCTCGCCACCACGTGGGTGCAGATCGTCAAGGCCGGGCTGCTCCTTGGTGGCGCCGCGCTGCTGGCGTTCCTGGTGCTGCTCCGGTTCGAGATGAACCCGCTCGCCCTGTTCGCGGCGGCCAGCGACCAGTATGGCGCCGCGGTGCTCGCGCCCGGCCGGCTGGTGTCGAATCCGCTCGACACGATCTCGCTGGGGCTGGCCCTGATGTTCGGCACCGCGGGGCTTCCGCACATCCTGATGCGCTTCTACACCGTCCCCGACGCGGGCGCGGCACGGCGCTCGGTGTTCATCGCCACGGGACTCATTGCGTTCTTCTACCTGCTCACCTTTGTGCTCGGCTTCGGCGCGATGGTGCTCGTCGGCCCGGACGCGATTCGCGCGGTGGACGCCGGCGGCAACATGGCCGCGCCGCTGCTCGCCGAGTTCCTCGGTGGGACGCCGTTCCTCGGCTTCATCGCGGCAGTCGCCTTTGCCACGATCCTCGCGGTGGTCGCCGGGCTGACCCTGTCGGGCGCCGCGGCGCTCTCGCACGACCTGTGGATGAACGTGGTCCGCGGCGGCACCTCACGCGACGGCGAGGAGCTGAAGGTGGCGCGCGCCGCATCCCTCGCGCTCGGGATCGTCGCGATTGCACTCGGCATCCTGTTCAAGGGCCAGAACGTCGCGTTCATGGTCGGGCTCGCGTTCGCGATCGCCGCGAGCGCCAACTTTCCGGCCATCGTGCTGTCCATCTTCTGGCGTCGCTGCACAACGGCGGGCGCCGTGGCCAGCATGCTCTTCGGCACGTTCGCGACGGTCGGCCTGATCTACCTCTCGCCGGTTGTCCAGGTGGACATCCTCAAGGAAGCCGGTGCCTGGTTTTCACTCCGCAATCCCGGGATCATCACGATTCCGGGCTCGTTCCTCGTCGGAATCCTGGTGTCGCTGTTCACCCGGGACGACGCCGCGCTCGCCGCGTGGGACGGCGCGGTGCACGACATGGTGATGGGCGACCGGCGGGCGCGCTAGGCGCCCGCCGGCGCGGACGTCAGTACCGGAACAGGTAGCTGGCCTTGACGAAGAACGCGTCGCTCGTGCGGTTGAGGTCGGTGAACTCGAACGCGCGCGGTTCCCGCATCAGCGCGCTGTAGCCGGCATAGAAGACCGTGCCCGGCGTCGGACGGTACGACACGAGGAAGTCGCCACGCACGTTGTTCGACGTGGTCCGCACGGTCGGCACCCACACTCCGGCCCCGTTCCGGACGAGCAGCCGTCCGTTGGTGCGCCCATCGTCGCGCAGGCTGTCCGTGAACGTGGACGAGTACTCGCCGATCACCCGCACGAACAGGTCGCGCGTCACCTGGTACTCGACGCGGACGCGCGGCAACTGGTTGCGCTGGACGCGCGTGTTGTTGCTCGTCCGCCAGTAGTCCGAGAGCACATACGTCGGCGTGATGCGAAGCTGGTCCGTGGGCCGGAACTCGGCCGAGAGGCTCGCGTACCAGATGTTCGCGGCCGACCACTCGGGGAAGTTCTCGTCCTGCCCGTAGATCAGCGTTCCGGAGAACGTCGCGTACTTCAGCTTCGGCGACCCGAGCGACACGACGAAGTCGCGGTTCGGGAGGCGCGGCGTGCCGGTGAACGCCAGCGTGTCGAACCCGCCGCCGGTGCGTGGCGCCAGCACGCGGTACCGGTTGCCGTAGAATCCGGGATCGTAGCCGAACGACTCGAGCAGGAGCGAGGTGCTCGCCGTCCACCCGCCCCGCCACTGCGACTGGAGGTTCACGTGGAATTTCTTGTCGCGGGCGTCACCGCGATCAAGCCAATTCCGGTAGTCCCAGAGACCGTCAACCATCAGGTCGAGCGCATACTGCTCGAGGCGCGCGCCGGCCGGCCCGAACCGCGTGAAACGCGCGCCGACGTTCTGCTGCACCTGCCCCGTGCGCGAAATGAACCCCGACTGCGTGATGAAACGGTCGCTGATGCCCTTGAATGACGCGCGGGCCGAAAACGCCTTGCCCGACCGGTTGTAGCGCAGGTCCCACAATGGGCCCGCCACGCTGGCGCCCGCCACACTGTTCATGCTGCCGGCGAGTTGGTACTGCACCGCGTGCACCCGGTTCCACACGGCGCGCCCGTCCACGTCCAGCACGCGGTTCCACCGGTTGCCGTCCACCTTGTCGGTGTACGCCATCCCGATGCGTGACTGGGCGCCGAGGTCGCGCTGCAACCGCACGATGTTGTACACAGGGTTGTCGTGTTGCGACGCCGACCCGTTCCGCGAATCCACGGCGGAGAGGATCGCCAGGCCGTTCGCCCCGCTCTTGCCGGCCACCTTGACCGCCGCCACCGGCTGCGTGATCCGGCGCGAATACACCAGTCCGTTGGGCACGCTGAACTGCTCGCTCCCGTCCAGAAAGAAGGGGCGCTTTTCCGGGAACGAAATTGCCTGTCGCGGATCGAGCTGCACCGGCGTGGCGTCGGCTTCGACCTGCGAGAAGTCCGGGTTGATGGAGCCGTTGAGCGTGATGTTGTTGGTGATGCCCCATCGCACGTTGCCGCCAAGGTCCGGGCGCTTCCCCGTGTAGCTCCACTCGCCGGGCGCGCCGGCCGCCGGCAGGCCCTGGGTGCGCTGCGTGGCCTCCGGCGTCACGTCCATCACGAGGCCGCGCCGGATCCGGGTAATGCCCTCGAGCGATCCGCCCTGCGCGAGGAACGACGCGGCGCCGCGTTTGGCCGGCGACCAGCTGTATTCGTAACCGCGATAGTGCACCTGGCGGACGACATTGATGTCCCACGTCTGGACATCGGCCGCCTGGTACTTGAGGCTCTTGAACGGCACGCGCACTTCGACTTCGTAGCCGTACGGCGTCACCGTGCCCTTGGACGTGTACACGAAGTCGGGGGAGAGGTCCGGCGCTTCACGGGCCGCCTGCCCGGTGCTCGTGAAGCCTCCGCCGTGCACGGTGCCACGCTCGACGAGGTTGCCATCGGCCTGCACGCCGAGCGGGCTCACCATCAGGACGATCGCCTGCCGACGGTCGTTGAACGTGCCAAGCAGCAGCTGGATGTGGTCGTCGTTCGAGATCTTGTCGCGATCCACGAGAGTGGCGCGGACGGTCCCCGCGGGCTGGTACGCGCGAATGCCGAAGTGGATCGCAGTCGGCGAATACCAGACGAGTACCTGCGTGGTGTCCGCCGCCGGCACGTCGTCCTGCGGCGTGAACTGCGAGAACCCGGTCAGCACGGCGGCGCTCGCCCACACCGGTTCATTGAGGACGCCGTCCACCACGATGTCCGCCTCAACGTGCGGCGGCCGGACCGAAAGCTCCTTCTCCCGCCCGCGATAGACGGGGCCGGGAGCGGTCCGGCCACCGTCGGGTCGCGCGGACGGCTGGGCGCCGGAGACAGGGGCCTGCGGCTGGACGACTTGCGTCAGCGCTGCGATAAGTACGGCTTCGAGGATCACGCGAGCTGCTCCCGGTGCGTGGTATGGTCAGTCGTGCTTGTGCGCCTTGCGTGACGCGGCGTGCTTGTCGTGATGCCGCCGTTTCGCCTTGGCTTCGAGTCGCTTCCGCTCGGCCTTGGTGACGGGTTCCAGGATCGTGCCACGGCACCGCTTCGCGCCGCATCGGCATCCGTACACCTTCCGTTCATCCTCGAGCGTTTCGGTGCCGTCGCGGCCGTAGGCGTAGTCGTACGTCAGCTCCTCGCCCTTCCGGATGTTCTTGATCGCGTCGATGTACACGCGCCCCTTCTCGATCTCCGATTCGCAGTTCGGTGCACAGGAGTGGTTGATGAACCGGGAATCGTTGCCCCCGAAGGTCGCGTCGATGATGACCGACCGGTTCACGTTGAACAGGAAGGTGTGATGCGCATCGTTGGCGTCGTCGTACCGCGCATCCGCCACGGCGTGCGACACCCGCTCGCCCACGTACTCGATGAGCCGCTCTCCCTTGGCGATGTCTCGCGTTGCGAATGCCCCCTTCCCTGCAATCTTCGACCTGCGGACCACGAACGGCTGTTCCTCAGCCACCTTCACCGCGCGACGCGCCATCCCGTTTCGACCCCGATGTAGAAGTTGCGGAGCGGCGCCGGCTCGAGCACCCGAGCGAACCCCCCGTTGAGCGTCACCGACCCCACGTACGCCACGTCCAGCACGTTGTTGACGGCTACGAATGGTGCGACGCGCGTGCCACCCAGCGAGCCGCTCCACCCAAGGCGCGCATTCAGCGCCCCACGTCCCCAGCTATCCACCTTCAGCGTGTTCTTGTCGTCCGCGAACAGGTCGCCGCTCCACGTGTGGTCCACGTCGAACGTGAAGGCCCGCACCGCACTCCGCAGCCCGACGCGCACGAACCGGTCCGGCACCCCGGCCACCCGCTTGCCGTCGAGCGTGTCCACGACTGCGCGGTTCGGCACGCGATACTCGTCGAAGCGGTAGCGCGACTCCGTCCACGCGAGCGAGGCATCGAGCCACGACGCAACGGCCGCCGTCGCCCCGAGTTCCAGTCCCGTGTTGCGCGTGCGCCCGGCGTTGCGGAAGAACGCGCGGCCGGTCGTCTCGAGGAACTGCACGACCGCGTCCGAGGTGGTGGTCCGGTAAACGGTCGCAGTGTACCGAACGCGCGCGCCGATGTCGCCGCGCAGCCCGGCCTCGATCGTGCGCGTGCGTTGCGGGCCGAGGTCGGGATTGAAGCCGCCCGAGCCGTCCTGCCGCGCCGACAACTCCGTCGTGGTCGGCGTCTCGAACGCCGTCGAGAAGTTTGCATACGCGGTGGCCGACTCACCCAGCATCCAGCTCGCGCCGGTGTGAACGCTCGCGGCACTCATGTCGCGGTCGGCCGAGTTGTTGACGCCGTCGCGCAGGAAGTTGTCGGTCACCGTGAACGTGAGCCGGTCGTACCGCGCGCCCGCACTCAGCATCAGCCGATCGCGCGGTGAATGCTGCGCCGTGAGGAATGCGCCGAGGGCGACGACGCTCTCGCCCTGATCGAGGAAGAGGGTGTCGGTCGCCGCGGTGCGCTTGCCGCCGGTGGCGCGTGAGTTCCGCCGGATGTCGAACGACCGCTGCACATCCACGCCACCCGTGGCCTTGGTGCGATCCGGGTTCGCCGCGCTCCACCGTGACACGTCGGCGCGGGCGCCGGTCACCCAGCGGTTCAGCGTCGAGTACGTGCCGACCGCGGCGCCGGTCGTGCCGGGCGGGGGCGTCGCGAGCGGATTGTCGATGAACCGCCGCTGCACGTACGCCACGACGCCGTGCTCCCCGCCATCACGCACGTCGCGCAGCCGCGCCGAGTACTGGCCTTGCGACAGCCACTTGTTCGAACCGCGCGCAATGTTCGTGGCCGATGCCGAATCGCGGTTGACTGCGTACTCGGCCGCCGTGATGGCGCCCGGGTTTCGCGCAACCGGGGAGTCGGCGAAACTCGCCCGAAGTTCGAGCGTGCGCCGTGGCGACAGCGAGTAGTCGAGCGTCGCAATCCCCTGGCGCACCTCCGACGTGTCGTACTGCCGCGACCCGTCGGACCGCGTTCGCGAGATCGCCAGCGAGCCGACCGCGCGGCCCGTGTGTCCCGACGCGCGGGCCAGGACCTTCGACGTGCCGAACGACCCGCCCATCACCCGCGCCGTCACGCCAAGACGGTCAGGCGCCGTGCGGTCCGTCTCGAACGCAATCACCCCACCGGATCCGTTGCCATACAGCGACGACGCCGACCCACGCAGCACTTCCACCCGCGACACGGCCGCGAGATCGAGGTTCGTCAGCTGGTTCTGGCCGTCCGGGAGCGACTGCGGAACGCCGTCGAGCAACACCTTGACCCCGCGAATGCCGAAGTTGGCGCGCGACCCCGCGCCGCGGATCGAGAGGCGCTGGTCGACCGACGCGTTGTAGCGGTTCGACACCACGACGCCGGGAACGTTGTTCAGGGCCTCGTCGATGCCGAGCGTCGCCTGCGCGCGGGCGATGTCGTCGCGATTGAGCACATCCACTGCCCACGGAACGCTGCGCACGGACGCCGCCGACCGAGTTACCGTGACGCGCACCTTGTCCAGGGTCCGCGCCGAAGAGTCCGCCGACACGGAATCCGGGCGCTGCGCGCGTGCAGCCCCTTGGGCGCCAGCACCCGACGTCGTGACTGACACCGCCGCCATAACCGCACCAGTGGTCACGACGCCGCGCGCCACCCACGATCCGAACACGACTTGGATTCGCATGCCCAGAACGATAGCACTCAGGCGCCGCGAACGGCTCCCCCGCGCAAAGGTCCGGCGGTAGGTTTGGCGCGTGCCCATCGCGACGATCAACCCGGCCACCGGTGCACTGATCCGGGAGTTCGAGCCACACACGCAGGCTGAGTTGGACGCGGCCCTGTCGCGGGCCGCTGAGGCAGCCGGCCGCTGGCGGCGCCGGCCCACAGTCGAGCGCGCCAGCGTGCTCACGGCGCTGGCCACACGGCTCGACGCCGAACGCGAGAGCCTCGCCGCGCTCGCCACGCTCGAGATGGGAAAGACCATCCGTTCCGCCCGCGATGAAGTCGCCAAGTGCGCGTTCGCCGCACGGCACTACGGCACGCGGGGCCCGGCAATGCTCGCCGCCGAGCACATCCGCGACGGCGATTTCGCAGCGACCGTGCGGTACGACGCGGTCGGCGTGGTGCTCGCCGTGATGCCCTGGAACTTCCCGTATTGGCAGGTGATTCGCGCCGCCGTCCCCGCCCTGCTCGCCGGCAACGCGATGGTGCTCAAGCACGCGAGCAACGTGCCGCAGTGTGCCCTGGCCCTGGAACGGCTGTTCGCCGAAGCCGGCGCACCGGCCGGGCTGTTCCAGACGCTCCTGGTGCCGTCCTCACAGGTGGCGGGCCTTATCGCGGATCCGCGCGTCGCGGCCATCACGCTCACGGGCAGTGACGCCGCGGGCCGCGCCGTCGCCGAGGCCGCGGGCCGTGCGACCAAGAAATGCGTGCTCGAGTTGGGTGGCAGCGACCCGTTCATCGTGCTGCACGACGCCGACCTCCGGCGCGCGGCGGAAGTGGGGGTGACATCGCGCATGCTGAACAACGGGCAGTCGTGCATCTGCGCCAAGCGCTTCATCGTGGACGCGCGTGTCGCGGACGAGTTCGAGTCGTTGTTCGCCGCGCGGGTCAACGCGCTCGTGATCGGCGACCCGGCGGACGAAGCAACGGATGTCGGTCCGCTCGCGACTGAGCAGGGCGTTGCCGACCTCACGGCACAAGTCGAGCGCACGCTTCGCGCCGGCGCAACCGTTGTGACGGGAGGCCACACGAAGGAACCACCCGCAGCGTCGGTGGCGGGGACGATGGCGCGGGGATGGTATTTCCCTCCGACGATGCTCCGCGACGTGCCGCCCGATTCGGCAGCCGCCACCGAGGAGCTGTTCGGCCCGGTCGCGCCGATGCTTCGTGTCGGCGACATTGACGAGGCCATTTCGCTCGCCAACGGAACCCGCTACGGACTCGGGGCCTCGGTGTGGACGCGCGATCGGGATGCCGCGGAACGATGTGTCGCCGAACTCGAGGCGGGCCTGGTGTTCATCAATGCGATGGTGGCCTCGGATCCACGGGTACCGTTCGGCGGGGTGAAGGCGTCGGGCTACGGCCGTGAGGTTGGCCTTCACGGCCTGCGGGAGTTCGTCAACGTCAAGACCGTGAGGGGAGATGCCGGCAACTGACGAAGTGGGCGCAAACCGCCCGATCGGGATCTGGCGCGCCACCGCGCTCGTCGCCGGAACCATCATCGGCGCGTCGATCTTCGTGCAACCGTCGAACATCATCGAGGCCGTCCCGCACCCCACGACGGCGATCATCGTCTGGTTTGCGGCCGGCCTGCTGACCCTGATCGGGGCCCTGGTCGTCGCCGAACTCGCCTCGGCGTGGCCGGCGAGTGGCGGCGTGTACGTCTACCTGCGGAACGCGTTTTCCCCAGCGGCGGGATTCCTGTGGGGATGGGCGATGTTCTGGAGCATGCACACGGGCATCATCGCCGCCATCTCCGTGGTGTTCGCCCGGTACGCGGGCACGTTCGTTCCCCTCGGCGACGCGGGAACCAAGGCGGTGGCCATCGTCGGCATGCTGGCGCTGTCGGCCGTGAACTACCGAGGGGTCCGGCACGGGAGCGTGCTCCAGACCGCGCTCACGCTGATCAAGGTGTTCGCGCTCACGATGGTCGTTGCGGTGGCCTTCGCGCTCGGCGAGCCGGCGCCCGCGGCCCCGGCGTCGATCGGCGCGGTGACGGGCAACGGGATAATGGCCGCGTTGATTGCCGGCCTCTTCGCCTACGGCGGCTGGCACATGGTGTCGTACACGGCCGGCGAAACCAGGGACCCGGCCCGCACCATTCCGCGCGCCCTGATGATCGGCACGCTCACGGTCACGGTGCTGTATGTGCTCGCCCTGGCGGCGTACCTGTACGTCCTCCCGCTCGAACGCGTCGCGTCGTCCACGCGCGTCGCCGCTGAAGTCGCCGAGACGATCTTCGGCCCGGTCGGCGGGAAGGTCGTTGCCGTGCTGGTGATGATCTCGGCGCTGGGAGCGATGAACGGGATCATCATGGCCGGGCCGCACGTCTACAAGGCGATGGCCAACGACGGACTCCTCTTCAAATGGATGGCCGGCGTGCACGAACGGTTTGGCACGCCCCACCGCGCCATCGCGGTGCAGGCCGTGTGGGCCGCGGTGCTGATTGCGACCGGGTCGTACCGGGCATTGTTCACGCGCGTCGTGTACACGGAGTGGATCTTCTTCGCGCTGCTGGCGGTCGCGCTGTTCACGATGCGGGGCAAGCCCGGCTACTCGCCCCAGTACCGCGCGTGGGGGTATCCCGTGCTGCCGCTGCTGTTCATCATCTCGTCGGTGGTAATCGTCATCAACCAGCTCGCCCGCGATCCTCGGGAAGCCGCCATCGGTCTCGCCATCGTGCTCGCCGGCGTCCCCGTTTACCATCTGTGGGCGCAGCGTCGCGAGTCGGCGACGCGTAACAACCCCTGAGTGTTCCCTCGCCGCCGGAGATCCGTTCGTGCGCATCGTTGACGTCCACAATCATTTCTATCCCCCGTCCTACCTCGATGCGCTGAAACGCGGCGACACGGTGCTCACGCTCCAGTACGACGCGAAAGGCAATCCCGAGATCCATTATCCCGGCGACTACAACGTCGTCGTGCCGGGCCATCGCGACATTGACCACCGCCAGCGCGTGCTCGAGGAAGCGGGCGTGGACACGCAGGTCATCAGTTTCACGTCGCCGGGCGTGCAGATCGAGTCGCCGGCCGTGGCCGCGCGGATGGCGGCCGGCGTGAACGACGACTTCGCGCGGATCGTGGCCGAGCGCAAGCCACGGTTCGGCGCGTTGGCCACGCTTCCGCTGAACGATCCCGCCGCGTCACTCGTCGAGCTGCGGCGCGCGCACGAACAACTGGGGCTCCCCGGCGCGATGCTCTTCAGCAACGTCAATGGCGTCGCGCTCGCGGACGAGCGCTTCTGGCCGCTGTACGAGTACGCGAACGACAAGAAGCTCGTGATGCAGATCCACCCCATCGGGCCGGTCGGGGTCGAATCGATGCTCGACTACTGGCTGATGCCGCTGGTCGGGTTCCTCTTGGACACGACGCTCGCGGCCGGCAAGCTGGTGTTCAGCGGCGTCCCGGAGCGCTTTCCCGACGTGCAGTGGGTGCTGATGCACCTCGGCGGCGCCGTGCCGTACCTGGCCGAACGGTTCGATCGCGGCTATCGCGCGTTTCCCGAATGCCGCAAGAACATCCGGAAGCCGCCCAGCGAGTACCTGAAGACCTGGCATTACGACACGGTCAACTTCGACGTGAACGCGCTGGAGTTCGCCATCAAGTTTGCCGGCCCCAGCCGGGTGATGGCGGGCAGCGACTACCCGCACGCGATCGGCAGCATCCCCCTGATGAAGGAGTCGCTGGCAGCCGTGAAGGTGACCGAGGCCGAGCGCGC
>CAZLAU010000003.1:0-17679 GCA_964557615.1 uncultured Gemmatimonas sp. | reverse complement strand
TCCGCCGCGCGGCGAATGCGCTCGGTGAGCGGATGCTCGCCCGAGGGCCGGTAGAGCGGACGGACGGCGCGGTTCCACGCGTCACGCATCGTCGCCGCGTCTGGAAAGCGCGCGTCCGGATCGGTCGCGAGGCTGCGGGTGAACCACTCGTGCAGTTCGTCCGGGATTCCGGTCAGGTCGGGCTTCCCGGTCAATTGCATGGCGAGGATTGCGCGACCGTCGGCGGCTTCGAACGGCGGCCGTCCGGTGAGCACGAAACACGCGATCGCCGCCACCGCGAACAGGTCGGCGGCCACGCCCTGCGGTTCGCCGAGCAATTGCTCCGGCGGGGCAAACGCCGGCGTTCCGCTGCTCCCGGTCCGGTCGTCCCCCAGCGCCGACGCGATGCCGAAGTCGGCGATGCGCCAGTGCCGGTACCGGCTCAGCAGGACGTTCTCCGGCTTCAGGTCGCGGTGAATGATGCCGTGCTGGTGCGCGGCGATGAGGCCGTCGAGGATGAATGCGATTTGCGGCCCGACTTCCTCGATGGGTCGCGGCCCCTTCCGTCGCACGAGGTCGGCGACGGAACCTTCGTCCTCGAGCTCCATCACGTACCAGTGGACGCCCCCTTTCTGCTCCCAGGCGTAGATCGGGACGATCGCGGGATGCTGGAGCCGCGCCGCCAGTTGCGCTTCCTTCTGGAACCGCGCCACCGAGTCCTCGCTGCGCGCCACTGAGGGGTGGAGCATCTTGAGCGCGACTTCGCGCTGCAGCGTGAGGTCGCGCACGCGCCACACCGAGCCGAACGTGCCGGAACCCAGCGACGACAGCACTTCGTAGTCGTCCCCGGTGGCCCAGCGCAGCCGCTGCTCCTCGTTCATCGACGTGAACTCGCCCGACGCGACCTCGAGGCCGGTGGCGAGACTCCCCGTGGATGAGATCTTCTCGATCGCGCGCAGCAGCGAGGCCACCGAGTGGAACCGGTCGGCCGGGTTCGTGGAGAGCGCGCGGTCGAGAAGCTCTGCCACGTTCGTCGGGCAGTCGGGCCGCGCCCAGCGAATGGGGGGGATCCCCGTGCGCGGCGGCAGCTCGCCCGTCAGCATCGCGAAGCACGTGGCCGCGAGTTGCCACTGGTCCGTCGCGGGCGTCGGCGCCCATTGCCCCGGTCCCCACTCGGACGGGGTCGGCGTCCAGAGTGGATCCGGGCGGATCGCGTCGGGAATGTCGGCCAGGGGAACGGCCCACGACCACCCAAGCAACCAGACCCGGCCCGTCGGCGTCACGTAGATCGCGTCCGGCGAAATCCCGCCGTGCACGTGCCCGCCGTCGTGCAGATACGCGATGGCCGACCCCGCAGCGCGCAGTACGCGAAGCATGTAGGGCACGGTCTCCGTGCCGAGCCGGCGCATGCGCGCCCCAAGCGTGTCGCCGGTCACCCACCGCCGGAGATAACCGGGCCCGCGTCGGTTCCCGGCGTGGCCGGACCAGTAATGGTAGGTGGTCGGGATCGCCGGGTGGTTGCGATGGGCGAGGTGCTTCGCCTCGCTGAACAACCACGCCTCGTGGGCCGGGTCGGGAACGGTGACGAGCGCGAGCGAGCGGTCGAGCGAGTCCCGGATTTCCTGGATGTGCCGGTGGTTGACCACGAGTCCGCCGTCACCCCACTCCCACCCGGGAGGAAGGTGCCAGCTTGCCAGATGGTCCGGCACACCCTGCGTTCGGGTGACGGGTCCCAGATAATCGTCGTTCGCCATCGTGCCGAAAGGTGTCAGCGCGGTGGTGTGGGAACCAGTGAGATGGTCACCGTGGCACCTTCGCCTGGCGCACTGCTGACCGAAATCGAGCCACCCCAGCCGTCTATGATGCGGCGACTGATCGCCAGGCCGAGCCCGCTGCCGCTCGTCCGCGTGGAGAAATGCGGCTCGAAGATCCGCGGAAGCGCCTCGGGCGCGATGCCGTGCCCGTCGTCGCGCACCACGATGCGCACCCGGGTGTCGTCCGCCTCGATGCGAACGACCACGCGACGCGCGCTGGCAAACCGTGCGTTCTCGAGCAGGTTGAGCAGCACCTCCCGCAGTTCCGTGGCCCGGGCGAGCGCCACGGCGGGTGCGTCGACGTTCTCGACATCCCACACGACCGCATCGCCACCCAGCCGCTCGAGCCGCACGACGTCGCGAACCACTTCAGCAACGTCCACCGGCTCGGCGGGCGGCTGCGCCTCGGGTGCGGTGCCGTAGCGGCTGAACGCGCGCGCGATTTCGTCGAGCCGGTCGATCTCGCTCAGCAGGCGTTCGGCGTTCTCGTCGAACGCGCGGCGGAAGTCCACGCGCGGATCGTCCTTGGCGCGCTGCAGGTGCTGGACGCCGAGTCGCATCGGCGTCAGCGGGTTCTTGATCTCGTGGGCCACCTGCCGCGCCATCTCGCCCCACGCCAGCACGCGCTGCGCCCGCGCCTCGCGCGCGCGGCCGGCCTCCAGGTCGCGGGCCATCTGGCGAAACGCGTTGAACACCGGCTCGAACTCGAGTGGCGGGTTGCCCGCCAGCTGGGGTTCGCGCTCGCCGGCCGCCAGCGCCAGTGCCCCTTCGCGCAGCTCGCCGATGGGCCGCGAGAACGTCCGGCCGGCGATGCCGGAAATCCAGAGCGCCCCGAGCGCACCGGCGAGCGTCGCGAACAGCACGAAGAACGCGAGGTCCCGACGCCGAGGGTCGAGCGCGAGTTCCACCGTCCGCGCGGGCGCGGCGAGCACGAGCGAGGCGGCCGACGCCGTGTCGTTGACCACGCGGAACCCGAACCGGATCGGCTCGCCCCCGACGTTGATCTCGGTGGTCGCGAAGCCGTCGTCGTCGTCGAGCAGCGCGCGGGCGGCGCGCGCGGGCAGCAACCGGCCGATCGGCGCCAGCGCATCGAGGAGCGGGTCGCTCGACTGGATCAGCACGTCATTGGCGAACAGCATCAGCGGCGTCTGGAAGCGTGCCGCGAGGCTGTCCAGCCCATCGGGCGGCGCCGACGTCACGCCGCGAAGCGTTTCCCGCACGAGCAATTCGCGCGTGACCGCATCCTCATCCTGGAGCCGCCCGTAGCTCCAGCTCGCGAACGCCCCCGCCGGGAGCATGAACGCCGCAAACAGCGAAAGCGTCAGGCGGGCGCGATAGCTCCGTGCCCATCCGGCGGCCTGCACCCGCAGCGCGCGCAATGCCCCGCCGTCGGATATGACGAGCAGCACCCAGAGAAAGGCGACCAGGCCAAGATTGGCGCAGACCATCAGGGCGCCGCGGGTGGTGAGCGCACCCATGCCGGCCAGCGGCACCTTGGCGTGGACGTGCATCACGGTGCCGCGCACCGGGGGCAGGAACCAGTCGCCGTGCAGTTCCTCGGCCTTCCGCGTCCACTGCGCTTCCGTCGCGATGTACTGCGACATGGCCGCGGGGGCATAGCTGAGCGTGTATGGTGGGTCGCCACCGGCGTCGCGCGCGCGGCCAAAGCCGGTGAGCGTTGGAAACGGGTCGGGCGCGACGAGGCGCGTGCGCGGCGCCACGACCACGGTCGTCACCGTCCGGTCGGCGTGCGGAATGGCGAGGATCGTCAGCATCCCCGGCTCCCCCGGCACGTTCGTCAGCAGCGGGCGCATCGCGTCGGCCGCCTCGCGCGCGAAGAACTCGATGCCTCGCGCCGTTCCCGGAGCCATTCCCACACGAAGGTCGGCCACGATCGTCCCGGCAGCGCTCCACGTCGTGACATTCACCGGCAGCTCGCTGCTCGCGAGGTCCGAAGCCGCGAATCGCGCGAGCAGGTCGACCCGGGAGGGCGGCGCCGTCGTCGTGTCGAGATGGAGCGGGAACCGCTCGACGAGGGCGCCGGCCGCGGGGTCCGGCGCTCCGAGCGCGGCCACGTCCTGTTCAGCGAGCAGCACCCGCGCCTTCACCGTTTCGCTCCACACCAGTGCCGCCGATCCGAACGCCGCCACGGTCGCCGCAGCCCACAACGCGCGCGGGCCGTGCTTCGCCAGCGCCATCGCAATCGCCGCCACGACCCAGATGATCGTGTACCACGGCGGCAGACCGCCCCTCGGCAACACCACCATCGGCGCGAGCGCCGTCGCGGCGGCCGCCACGAGTGGCGGCAACCAGAGCGGCAGGCCGCGCCGCCGGCCAAGCGCGGCTTCGCCGGCCGAAAGGCCGGTGTAGATCACGACGAGGGCGGCAAGGAACACCGTCGTTTCCCACGCCAGCCAGAGCACCACCGGGGCCCCGGTGGTCGGGAACCTGATCCCGCGCGCGATCGCGCCGAGCAGGAACGGACCCGCCGCCGCTACGGTCACGATGACGACGCCAGCCTGCCAGGGCTTTCGTGGGAACAACTGCTCGCGCTGCGCCGCCAGGACGGCGACAAGCACCGTCGCCGACGTGAGTGCGAGTGCGCCGATGCTGGCGGTGAACGGGCCGCCCGCGCTCGAAAAGAAGAATGCCGGATTGAAGAGCGGCGACTGGTTCGAGAGGTCGGCGAGCGGCAGCGCCGCGAGCATGCCCAGCGTGATGGCGAGCGCACCGAACCGCTCGCTGCGGTCACCGCTGCGCCACGCCGCTGCGAGGAAGAGCGCCAGGGCGATCGCGAGCACCGCCATGCCGCGCTCGTGCCCCCGCTCGCGAAGCCGCTGCAGCAGCTCCGGTGCGCCGAGCGCCACGGCGCGGACCGTCAGCACGGGAACGCCCGCCGCGCTGACCAGCCCAACCGTGTCCGCGGCCGAGGCGGGCCTCGCGTAGGCAAATCCGGCCATGTCGTGCGCCGCCGCCACGTCGGAATCGATCGCAGGCGCCAGCACCTCCGACGGTGGCACCGCGTGGACGAGCGCGGTCGCGACCGCGCGATCCGGCCCGCGACCGGCAACGGCGTACATCACGAGGTAGAACTCGGTGGCGACCACCCCGACCGGGCCCGGCAGCGAATCCACCGGCGCGAGGTAGTGCCCGGACCAGGCGAGCAGTGCGCCGCCGCGCGCCACCACCACCGACCGGTACGCGTCGCCCTCACGCAGGTCCTCGAGTGCCTGAAACGCGTCGTTTGCGCTCGACGGCACGTCCAGCGCCCGGACCGCCAGTGCGCGCAGTGCGTCTGCCTCGTCGCGCAGCCGGAGGGCGAGCGCCTCTGTGGCGCGCGCCTCGAGCGCCACGATCTCGGCGCCGGTGTCGTTGGCGATCCGCGCGACTCGCCATACTCCCGCGCCTTCGACAATGGTGAACGCCACCAGGACGGCGGCGCAGGTGACGGCAGTTGGCGTGCGGCGCCACCGCCAGGTCGACACCGCCGCGCCCAACGCGGCGAGACCTGCGACCACAAGGAAGGCCAGCGCGCCGGTGCGCAGCCAGGCGGCGCCAAGCAGGAGCGATGCCGCCGCCGCAGCAATCCAGAGGCGGCCCGGGAGACGTATCACGAGCGCATTATACCCTGTCCGGCGTGAACCCGGCACGAGCCAACCGGCTATCTTTCGTGGATGTTCCGGCTTGAATCGTGGTTCCGCGGGCGGCTCCTCGCAGTCGTCGCGGCCCCGCTGGTCGTCGCGGCCTCGCTGCCCGCCCAGGTCGTCGTGCTCGACGAGGGGAGTTTTACGCTGTACCGCGACGGCGACCGGATCGGGCGTGAGGACTTCTCCATCCGCGGGGCGCCGGGCCCGGATGGCCGGATTGTCGTGGCGCAGGCAACGGTCGCGATCGGCACCCGGCGGCTCGCCCCCGGCGTGAACGCCGACACGTCCGGATACCCGGTCCGCTACCAACGCGAGGTGCGTGAGGACGGCAACGTGGTGGAGTCGTTCAGCGGCCAGTCCATCCGCGGCCGGTTCTCGTCGAGGCTCCTGCGCGCCGATGGCGAATCGGCGCGCGAATTCCGCCTCCCTGCCGGAACGGTGGCCGTGGACGACGACATCATCCACCAGCTGTGGTTCATTGCCCGCCGCGGCGACGGGGCCGTCGTCCCGGTGCTCGTTCCGCGGCGCAATGCCGTTGATTCGGTCCGGGTGTCACGCGTCGGAAGCGAGCAAATCTCGATCGACCTGCGGCGGTTCGACACCACGCACCTCGTGCTGCGAACGGCATCCACCGGCGAGACGCGCGACGTCTGGATTACCGCCGACGGACGGCTCGTGAAGGCCGCGATCCCGGCGCTGGGCCTCACGGCCCTGCGCGACTAGGCAACCATTGAGCCGGTGCTTGAGTCAGTCTGAAACATTGGGCAGGCGACAACCGTAAAGCTGATGTCCACCCACATCCAGGATTCAAAAGCGATGCGACTGTTGAAGTTGACCGCCCTTGCGATGATCGTCGCCGGGCCTGCAGGTGCACAGTCAGCCGTCCCGGCCACGCTGTCGATCGACGAGGCGATCGCGATTGCCAAGCGCAACAACCCGTCGTTCCTCGAAATGCAGAACACGCAGCGCCGGGCCGAGCGGTCTGTACGGAACGCCTACGGCGCGTTCCTCCCGTCGGCGTCAACCAGCTTCGGGACCAGTTACCGCGAAGGCCGACCGCAGTTCTTCAACGGCGTCGCCTTCGGTGCCAACTCGGACATCCTTGCGTCGTCCTGGGGCCTGAACTTCGGCCTCAGCGTGAACGCCAGCACATTTGGCAACCTTCGGACGAGCCGGCAGAACGTGGATGCGGCGGACGCGGATGTGACGGCCGCCGAACAGGCGCTCGAGGCGGGCGTTCGCCAGCAGTACCTGCTCGTCCTGCAGGCCGGCGCCCGCGCCGCGCTCCAGGACACCCTGGTCGCCGCGAACCAGTTGCAGCTCGACCTCGCGCGCGCGCGCGCCGGCGTTGGCGCCGCCACCTCGCTCGACGTGATGCGGGCCGAGGTGGCGGTGGGTCAGCAGCAGGTGGCGGCCCTCCGGGCCAAGAATCTCGCCGACGTCTCGATGCTCCAACTGTTCCAGCAGCTCGGCGTCGCGATGCCGGGACAGGTTACGCTGACCTCGCAGTTCGTCGTCTCGGAACCGACGATGACCGTGCAGGCGCTCCTCGAGATGGCGGAGGCCGGCAATCCGGCCCTCAAGGCCGCGCGCGTCCGCGAAACCGTGGCGCAGACGTCGTACCGGCAGGCGCAGGGTGGATACCTCCCCTCGCTGTCGGCGAATGCGTCGTTCGGCGGCACGTCGCAGAAGTACAAGGATCCGGACTATCTCGTGAACCAGGCCCAGGCGTCCACGCTCAGCAGCCAGCGCAGCTGCTTCACGACGGACTCGATCCGCCGTGGCGCCGGAATGCCGGCGATCACCAGCCAGTGCAACGCCATCGCGTTCACGGACGCGGATGCCGCAGCACTCCGCGCCCAGAACAACGCGTATCCGCTGAAGTTCACCTCGAACCCGTTCAACCTGTCGCTGTCGCTCTCGATGCCGCTGTTCGACGGGTTCGGCCGCGAGACCCGTTTGCAGGACGCGTCGGCGGCGCGAATGGACGCCAGGTACCGGGTGCGGGCCCAGGAACTGCGGCTCACCACCGAGGTCACCTCGGCGTGGACGACGCTCGTGGCGGGATACCGCGCCTTCCGCCTGCAGGAGCAGAATGCGCAGGCGGCGCGCACGGCGCTGCAGCTTGCGCAGGAACGGTACCGGGTGGGGCTGAACAGCCTCGTTGACCTGCAGCAGGCCCGGAGTGATTTCGAGCGTGCCGAGACCGACCGGATCGACGCCCTGTATGAATTCCACCGCTCGTTCGCGGCCCTTGAGAGCGCCGTTGGACGCCCCCTCCGCTAATCGAGGTTCGAGGACATGAGCAAGACCACCAAATGGATTGTCGGCGGTATCGTGGTCGCCGGCATCGCGACCGTCGCCGTGATGAGCTCGCGCAAGAACGCGAACAAGGCCACCGAAGTGCGCATCGAGGCCGTCGAGAAGCGCGACCTCGTGGCGTCCGTCACGGCGAGCGGCCAGGTGCGGCCGCAGCGCAAGGTTGACGTCGCGGCCGACATCACCGGCCGCATCACCAAGCTCGCCGTCAAGGAAGGCGACTGGGTGAATAACGGCCAGCTGCTGCTCGAGATCGACCCGCAGCAGTACCAGGCGGCCGTGCAACGCGCCGAGGCGTCCGTGGCGAACGCGAAGGCCTCCGCGACGCAGGCTGCCGCCAACCTGCAGCAGGCGACGAGCAACTACAGCCGGTCGCTGGAGATCCGGCAGAGCAACCCCAACCTGGTGTCGGCCGAGCAGCTCGAGCAGCTCAAGACCGCGGTGGACGTCAACAAGGCGATGGCCGAAGCCTCGCGCCACAACGTGGAGCAGGCCGAGGCCGGGCTGAAGGACGCCCAGGTGCAGCTCGGCAAGACGACCATCTACGCCACGATGACCGGCCGGGTGACGCGGCTGAACGTGGAAGCCGGCGAAACCGCAATGATGGGCACGATGAGCCGCGACGTCGCAACGCTGCTCACCATCAGCGACATGAGCGTACTCGAGACGAAGGTCAAGGTGGACGAGACCGACGTGTCGCGCATCTCGGTCGGCGACTCGGCGGTCGTCCAGCTCGATGCCTTCCCGGACACGACGTTCCTCGGCCGCGTGGTCGAGATCTCGAACAGCTCGGTCCGCGGCGTCGCGGCGACGACGACCGACCAGGCAATCGACTACGAAGTGACGATCCGGCTGCTCAACCCGCCGAAGGAAACGAAGCCCGATTTCTCGGCGACGGCCAAGATCATCACCGACACGCGGACGCAGGTGCTCTCGATTCCGATCATCGCGCTGACCGTGCGCGAGAACGAGGCGCTGGACAACGCCGACACGGCCCAGATCCCCGGCCGGGCCCAGCCGACGCGGCAGATCGGCCGCAAGGACGTCGAGGGGGTGTTCGTCGTGGGTGCGGACAACAAAGTGACCTTCAAGCCCGTAAAGGTAGGGATCGCCGGCGAGAAGCATTTTGAGGTAATCTCCGGTCTGGAGGCCGGTGAACGGATCGTCGGCGGCACCTATCAGGCGATCAAGGACCTGAAGGACGGCATGCTCGTTCGCGAGGCGCCGGGCGCGACCACCACAGCGACTACGAAAAAGGCCGGGAGCCCATAACACCGTGAGCAACGAAACCGAAGAAGCGCCCCTCTCCACGACCGCCGAGCGACAGGTCGTCGTCGACGGCATCGGGCAGGCGCCCGGCAAGGACTGGGTGATCGTCACGCGCGACCTCAAGCGCGAGTATGACATGGGCGGCGAAATCGTGCGGGCCCTCCGCGGGGTGAACCTCGCGGTCCGGCGCAACGAGTACGTCGCCATCATGGGACCGTCGGGATCGGGCAAGTCCACGCTGATGAACCTGATCGGCTGCCTCGACACGCCCAACAGCGGCGAGTACTGGCTCAACGGCCAGCTCGCGTCGCAGATGAAGGACGACCAGCTCGCCCGCGTCCGGAACAAGGAAATCGGCTTCGTGTTCCAGACGTTCAACCTGCTGCCCCGCGCCACGGCCCTGCACAACGTCGAGTTGCCGCTGGTGTACGCCGGCGTGTCGTCGGCGGAACGCAAGGAACGGGCCTTCGAAGCCCTGAAGTCCGTCAACCTTGGCGACCGCGTGCACCACCGGCCCAATGAGCTGTCGGGCGGCCAGCGCCAGCGCGTGGCCATTGCGCGCGCCCTGGTCAACCGCCCCTCGATCCTCCTCGCCGACGAACCGACGGGCAACCTCGACTCGTCGACGTCCGAGGAGATCATGAAGGTGTTCGAGCACCTCGCCGAGACCGGCCAGACGGTCATTATGGTGACGCACGAGCCGGACATCGCCGCGCACGCCCGCCGCGTGGTGATCCTGCGCGACGGCGTCATTGCGAGCGACGAGCGCCGGGAGAAGTTCGCCGCCAAGATGGGCTTCTAGGCCGGACGGCCGGCCGATGCCATTCTTCGAGGCGGTGCGCCTCGCGCTCGCGACCATTCGCGTGCAGAAGCTCAAGAGCTTCTTCACGGCGCTTGGCGTGTGCATCGGCGTGATGTTCCTCATCGCCGTCGTGTCCATCGTGGACGGCATGGGCCGCTACATGGAGAACGACCTGGTCGGCAAGCTCATCGCGATCAACTCGTTCGAGCTCCGTCACCGGCCGAACATCAACATCGGCGACGTGGACCGCGCGACGTGGCTGGAATACTCGCGCCGTCCGCGCATTCTGGAGAGTGATGTCGAGCCGGTGGTCAACGTGCTGCCGCCCGGCACGCGGTGGTCGATGTATTCGGAGGCGAGCCTCTCCGTCGAGTCCCCGTTCTCGCGTCCGCGCCGCGCCCAGATCACCGCGGTGGACGGCGACTATTTCGAGATCAAGCGCATCGGCGTGACGAGCGGCCGGCTGTTCACACCCGGCGAGCTGAGCCAGGGCTCGAGCGTCGTCGTCATCGGCCCGGACCTCGTCAGCCGCCTGTTTCCGACCGTTGACCCGGTCGGCCGGCAGGTGAACATGGGCGGCAAGCTGTACACCGTCATCGGCGTTGGCGAGTCGATGGGCAAGGCGTTCGGGATGTCGTTCGACAACTACGTGTATGCGCCCTTCCGGTCGCCCGTGCACCGCCTCCTGAATCGCGAAGCCAACGCGATCGACGCGATCGTGATCCAGACGGCCACGGCCGACGCGCTCACGGACGTCCAGGAAACGGTGCGCGCCGTGATGCGGGCGCGGCACAAGCTGCGCCCGTACCAGAAGGACAACTTCTCGCTGCAAACCGCCGACAGCGCCCTCGAGTTCTGGAACAACATCAAGCAGTACCTGGTGCTCGCGGGCATCGCGCTCCCGGCCGTCGGGCTCGTGGTTGGCGCGATCGTCATCATGAACATCATGCTCGTGGCGGTGGCCGAGCGGACGCACGAGATCGGCATCCGCAAGGCGCTCGGCGCGAAGCGCCGTGACATCCTCACGCAGTTCATGATCGAGGCGTCCACCCTCAGCACGCTGGGCGCTGCCCTGGGCATCGCATCCGGCGCCGGGCTCGCCTATCTCATTCGCACGATGACCCCGATGCCGACGTTCGTGGCGCCGTGGTCGATCGCCGTGGGCGTGCTCATTGGCGCCGGCGTCGGCATCATCTCCGGCGTCTATCCCGCCAGCCGTGCGTCGCTGCTCGACCCGGTGGCCGCGCTGCGGCAGGAATAGCGATGAAGTTCGTCGACCAGCTCAAGATGTCGTTCGAGGGCGTCGGCATTGCCTTCGACGCGATGAAGGCGAACAAGGTGCGCGCCGGACTCACGATCCTCGGCGTCGCCGTCGGCGTCTTCGTGGTCGTCGTGATTTCGGCGGCCGTGCACGGCATCAACCAGAGCGTCGCCCAGCAATTCGAGTCGGCCGGCCCGACGACCTTCTTCGTGCAGCGATTCCCGATCGTGTTCGAGGCGTGCGACGACTCCGGCGACTCGTGCCGGTGGCGCTCCAACCCGCCGATCACGTTCCCGGAGGTGGCCGCACTCGAGCGCGTGCCCACCGTGGCGCACGTCGGCGTGCAGCAGGGCTGGTCGGCGTCGGTCCGGTTCCGCGATCGCTACCTCTCCTCGGTCAACGCGCTCGGCACGACGGCCAACTGGGCGCAGCTCAATCCGCCCGAAATGGTCGAAGGGCGCGTGTTCACGGACCAGGAGGCCCGCACTGCGTCGCGGGTCGTCGTGATCAACACCGTGGCCGCCGAGCGCCTGTTCAGCGGCGAGCCCGCCGAAGGCAAGGAGATCATCCTCGAAGCGGTGGCCAGTTCGCGCGGTGGCCCGTTCCGCGTCATCGGCGTGTACAAGGACGCCACGGGATTCCTCTCGGGCCCCGAGCGCCCGAATGTCGTGATGCCGATCTTCTCGCTCACCCGGCACCTCGGCGCGCGGGTGCAGTGGATGGGACTCGTCATCAAGCCGGTGGACGGCGTCCGCCCCGACATCGTGATGGACGACGTGACGGCCACGCTGCGCGGCGCCCGCGGCCTGCGGCCCGGACGCGAGTCGAACTTCGCGATCATCACGCAGGACCGGCTGCTGGAAGTGTACAACAGCGTCTTCGGGATGTTCTTCCTCGTGATGATCTCGCTGTCGTCCGTCGGGCTCCTCGTCGGAGGCGTCGGCGTGATTGCCATCATGCTGATCTCGGTCACCGAGCGGACGCGAGAAATCGGGGTACGCAAGGCGCTGGGCGCCACCAAGGCCACGATCCTCTGGCAGTTCCTCGTCGAGGCGGTGACGCTCACGGCAACCGGGGCGATGATCGGCCTCACCCTCGGCTGGATCGTGGCGATCCTGGTCAAGAACTACACCCCGATCGCCGCGTCGGTGCCGCCGCTGGCGGTCGTCGCCGCCCTCGCGATGAGCGCCATCACCGGCGTGATCTTCGGGATGATGCCGGCGATGAAGGCGGCGAAACTCGATCCGGTGGCCGCCCTCCGGCACGAGTAGCCGAAACCGGCAGCGGTCGGGCCGCGTAGGGAACGGGTGCCGTTCATCGAAGCCATCCGCATCGCGCTCGCGTCCATCCGCGCCCAAAAACTGAAAAGCTTCTTCACGCTCCTGGGCGTGATGATCGGGGTGATGTTCCTGATCGCCGTCGTCTCGATCGTCGAAGGGATGACCGACTACGTCGAGAACGACTTTGTCGGCCGGATGCTCGGCGCCAACACGGTCACGCTCCGCCGGTTTCCCTGGTTCGGCGACAACACGACCGAGGAGGAATGGCGCGAATGGCAGCGCCGCCCCCGGATCTACCTCCAGGACGCGCAGCTCGTCCGCACGTTGATCCCGCCGTCGGCCAAGGCGTCGCCCGAGAGCGAGGCCAGCATCTACGCATTCACGCCGTACGCGCCGCGCTCGCGCCAGGTCGAGGCCCACGCCGTGGACAACGACTACTTCGCGATCAAGAACTACGAGCTCACCGCGGGCCGGACGTTCACGTCGCGTGAAGCCGAGCTCGGAACGCCGGTGGTCGTCATCGGCGACGAGGTCGCCAAGTACTTCTTCCCGAACCTCGACCCGCTCGACCGCGAGATCCGCATTGGCGGGCTTCCGTACCGCGTCGTCGGGGTGATCGCGCGCCAGGGCAACCTGTTCGGCATCTCGCTCGACCGGATGGCCATCGCGCCGTTCGCGTCGCCGATGCGCCGCATCACGAACCCGCGCGGCGACATGGACGGCTACATCATGCAGGCCGCGTCGCAGCTCGAGATGCAGGACATGATCGAAGCGGTGCGCGAGGGGCTTCGCGGGCACCGCGGCCTGCGGCCGGCCGAGCGGGACAACTTCGCGATGGAAACGTCGGAATCCGCGCTCATCGAGTTCCGGAAGACGGCCAAGATCATGAACGTGGCCGGCACGGCCCTGCCCGCCATCGGGCTCGTCATCGGCGGGATGGTGATCATGAACATCATGCTCGTGGCGGTGGCGGAGCGCACGCGCGAGATCGGCATCCGGAAGTCGCTGGGCGCGCGGCGCAAGGACATCCTCCGCCAGTTCCTGGTCGAGGCCGCGACGCTGAGCACCCTCGGGGCACTCATCGGCATCGCGCTGGGCATCGGCGCGGCGAAGCTCGTCGAGCTGAACACGCCGCTCCCGGCGGCGGTCGCGCCGTGGTCCCTCGTGGCCGCAACGCTGCTGGGGACCGTCGTCGGCATCGTGTCGGGGGTGTACCCCGCGCGGCGCGCCTCGCGGCTCGACCCCATCGAAGCACTGAGGGAATAGCGTGCGATTCATCGACCAGCTCAAGATGTCGCTCGAGGGCGTGGGCATCGCGTTCGACGCGATGCGCGCCAACCGCGTGCGGGCCGGCCTGACGATCATGGGCGTCGCGGTCGGCGTATTCGTCGTGGTGGCCTTGTCGTCGGTGGTGCGCGGCATCAACGAGTCGTTCGCGCGCGACGTCGAGGCGGCCGGCCCCACGTCGTTTTTCGTGTACCGCCGCCCGATCGGCGGATTCAATGTCTGCGACGGGACGGACGAAACCTGCCCGGAGCGCCGGAACCCGATGATCACCGTCGCCGAGGCCGACGCCATCGAGCGCCTCCCCTCGATCTACGCGGTGACCTCACACGTCGGCACGGGGGCCAACTTCCGGTACCGCGACCGGTCGCTGAACGCGGGAATGGAAGTGTATTCCGCCAACTGGACGTCGGTGGACGGCGGCGACATCTACCCGGGCCGCAGCTTCACGCACGCCGAGGAGGCGGCCGCCGCGCGGGTCGTCGTCGTCAACGTCAAGCTGGCGGAGAAGCTGTTCGGCGAGTCCGACCCGATCGACAAGCAGATCTCGATCAACGGCGTCCCGTTCACCGTGATCGGCCTCTACCACTACACGGCCAGCCCGATGGGCACGCCGACCTCCGCCGGCGGCGGTGACTCGCCCAAGGCGATCATCCCGTTCGAGACCGGGCGGCGCCGGCTGAACCTCTGGATGCGCGGCAACAACCTGATCGTGCGGCCGAAGGCCGGCGTGACGACGGAGGAGGCGGTGGACGACGTCACGGCGCTGCTGCGCGGCGTCCGCGGCCTCCGCCCCGCCGACCGCTCGAACTTCGACATCGTCACGCAGGACCGGCTGATGACGATCTACAACCAGTTGTTCGGCACGTTCTTCGTGGTGGGCATCGCCCTGAGCTCGGTCGGCCTCCTGGTCGGCGGCGTGGGCGTCGTCGCGATCATGATGATCAGCGTCACCGAGCGCACGCGGGAGATCGGCGTGCGCAAGGCGCTCGGCGCCACGCGTGGCGTGATCCTGTGGCAGTTCCTCGTCGAGGCGGTCACGCTGACGTCGCTCGGGGCGGCGGTCGGCCTCCTGCTCGGCATCGGCACCGCGTGGGGAATCAAGACCGCCTTCGAGGAGATTCCGGCCAGCACTCCCGCGAGCGCGATCGCAGCGGCGTTGGCGGTCAGCGCCGTGACGGGCGTGCTGTTCGGGTTGCTGCCCGCGATGCGCGCGTCCAAGCTCGACCCGGTGGCTGCCCTGCGGTACGAGTAACTGATCCCGACTTGACCGGGATTCGACGCCCGGGTACGACTAACAGGTGCAAAAGCGCGACATTCTTGGCACGGCGCTGGGCCAGATCGGGGCAAACAAGCTCCGGTCCTTCTTCACGCTCCTCGGCATCATCGTCTCGGTCGGGTTCCTCGTGGCGGTCGTCGCGATCATCCAGGGGATGAACGCGTACGTGAAGGAGAACATTGCGGGCGCGGTGATCGGCACGAACGCATTCCAGGTGCGGCGCACGCCGATCCAGGTGGGGTTCTTCGACGACGAGATGTGGCGCAAGGTGGCCAAACGCCCGCGCATCACGATGTCCGACGCGGCCGCCGTCGCCGAAGCCCTTCCCGAGGCCGTCGCCATCGGCGTGACCTCCGGGTTTCCGACACCGCAGACGGACATCTCGTGGCGCGACCGCACAGTCGGCGACATCCTCGTGTTCGGCATCACCCCGCCCTACCAGGAAGTGCAGGACTACAAGATCGAGCAGGGCCGCGGCCTCACCGAGGTGGACATCAGCCAGCGGCGCGCCGTTGCCGTGCTGGGGCACGAAGTCGCCGAAAAGCTGTTCGAGCAACTGAACCCGATCGGCCAGTTCGTGCGGCTCGGCCTCGAGCAATTCGAGGTCATCGGCGTGGTTGCCTCGAAGGGCCGTGTGCTCGGCCAGTCGTTCGACGCGTTCGCGCTCGTGCCATTGACGCGGTACGAGATGCTCTATGGACGCCGCCTGACCACGACGGTCTCCGTCAAGATGGCCGAGGCGGCCGACGTCGAGCCCGCGATGGCGCGCGCCGACGAGGCGATGCGCGTGGCGCACGGGCTGCGGCCCGGTGAGGAGGCCGACTATTCCATCGAAACCGCCGGCGCACTCGTGGACTTCTGGAAACAGCTCACGAAGGTGCTGTTCAGCGTGATTCCCGCCGTGGTGGCGATTGGGGTGGTCGTCGGCGGCATCGTCATCATGAACATCATGCTGATGGCCGTGACCGAGCGGACCCACGAGATCGGCATTCGCAAGGCCGTCGGCGCGCGGTCGCGCGACATCGAGCGACAGTTCCTCGCGGAGGCCATCGCGCTCGCCACGGCGGGCGGCATCCTCGGGGTGCTCGGAGGCTGGGGATTCGCACTGCTCGTGGCGAGTGTGTCGCCGCTTCCGGCCCGGGTGACGTGGTGGTCGGTCGCGATCGCCGTGTTGCTTGGCGCGGGCGTGGGCGTGCTGTTCGGCGTGTACCCGGCGCGGCGCGCCGCGCGGCTCGACCCCATTGCGGCACTCAGGGCCGAATGACGCTCCGCCACTTCTCGTTCGACGCGCTCACGGAGAACTTCGCGATCGCGCTCGACGCCCTCTGGGTCAGCAAGCTCCGATCCGGCCTCACGATTCTTGGCGTCGTGATCGGGGTGTCCACCGTGATGACGATGGCGTCCATCGTGCGCGGCATCCAGGCGCAGATCACGAACGCGATCGAAGTGGCCGGCCCGACCACGTTCTACGTGATGAAGGTGTTCAGCACGTCGCCGGTGAACCCCGACCGGCTGCCGAAATGGATCCGGATCCGCCCCGACCTGAACGCGGACGAGGCCGAGCGCATCAACGCGCTCCCGCAGGTGTTCTACGCGGGCATCTGGGCACAGATCCAGGGCAGGATCGAGTACCTCGGCGAGCGCACGCAACCCACGATCGTGACCGGCGCCGACGAGTACTTCCCGGAAATCCAGGGCGGCTCGCTCGCCGCCGGCCGGTGGTTCACCAAGGCCGAGCTTCGCAGCGGCGCGCCCGTGGCCGTGATCCAGGAAGCCAAGGCACTCCGGCTGTTCGGCCGCATCGATCCGCTCGGGAAGACCGTCCTGATCGGCGGCAAGCCCGTCGAGGTGATCGGGCTCTATGTGCCCCCCGAGAACATCTTCGCGCCGCCGGGCACGGACAACGGCGCGATCATGCCGTTCCGCTATGTGTACTCGGCCTACAACGTGGACAAGACGAACGCGCTGTTCATCTGCGTGAAGCCGCGGCCCGGCGTGACCGTCGCGGAGGCCCAGGAGGCGGTGACGGTGACGCTGCGCGAGATGCGCCGGCTCCGGCCCGCGGATCAGAACACGTTCGACATGATCACCCAGGACCAGATCCTCGACACGTTCAACTCGATTACCGGGACGTTCTTCCTGGTGATGATCGTCCTGGCGTCGGTCGCGCTGATGGTCGGCGGCATCGGCGTGATGGCGATAATGATGGTGTCGGTCACCGCCCGGACGCGCGAAATCGGCATCAGGAAGGCGATGGGGGCAACCCACCGCGACATCCTTCTGCAGTTCCTCATCGAGGCCGCGACGCTAACCGGTTTGGGAGGCGTCATCGGTGTCGTGTTCGGCCTTGGGGTCGGGCGGCTCGTCACCAACGTGATGGGCATCCAAGCTCAAGCGCCAGTTGGACTTACGGCCATTGCGGTGATGGTCAGCGTGGGCATAGGCCTGATCTTCGGAGTGGTTCCGGCCCAGCGGGGCGCCCGCCTCAACCCGGTTGATGCGCTACGGTACGAGTGACGCGCTAACGGCGGGGTTCTGCCGGCGTCCAACAAACGGACAACCAACGACCGCAAACGCGGACGCGTAACTTTGCAGGTGTGAACGCGCGGCAATCACGCCACGCGTAACGATCAAATCTGAATTGTTCGGGAGAGCACCATGAAGAAGTTCCTTGCTGTGGCGGCGATGCTGGTGGCAATGGCGGGCGCTGCGCAGGCGCAGGGTGGCGGTGGTGGCGGCGGCGGA
>CAZLAU010000002.1:30073-50906 GCA_964557615.1 uncultured Gemmatimonas sp. | reverse complement strand
GGCGGCGGTGTCGGCACCGTACCAGCAGGCGACTGAAGAAGTGCTGGGGCGCGCCGGCGTGCTGCTCGCGGCGCTCAGGACCACAGACGCGCGTGGTGCCGTTGCCGGGGAGCTCACGACGCAGGCGTCGCGGCTGCTCGGCACGACGCGGCTGTTGATTGATTCACCGGCGGCTGCCGATCCGCGCATGCGGAACCTGCTGCTCGACCTCGAGCTCACACTGGCCCAGATCTCGCGCATCCAGCCGGCGCGCGGCGAAACGGACCTGACCCTGATCAATGATGCGGTCGCGGAGCGCGACATGGTGCCGAGGATTCGCTCGGCCGTTGTCGACCTGTCGGCGGGCGCGTACTAGGAGAGAACCGGAAATGACCAAGACCCACGGACTGTTCATTGCGCTCGCCGCATCGCTGACGACCAGCGTTGCGGCCCAGCAGCCGCCGACGCCGCCTGCGAGCGCGCCGCGCCCGGCGCAATCAGCGCGGCCAGCGGTGCCGGAACGCATTCCGGATACGCCGCGTGCACCACGCGCCGCGTTGGCGCCGATGCCGACGATTTCGGCGTGGGAGCTTCCGGACCTGCGGGACATCCAGGGCCGGATCCCGAGCCCGGAGGAGATTGCGCGCATCACCGAAGAGGCAATGGAGATGGCCCAGCACCGTTCGCGGATGGACGCGGACATGGCCCGTGAGATGGCGCGTCTCGAGTCCGAGATGGCGCGCGAGCACGCGCGCGTGCAGTCCGATATGGTCCGCGAGCAGGCTCGCGTTGCAGCGGACCAAGCGCGGGTGCAGTCAGAAATGGCTCGCGAGCAAACGCGAATGGCGACCGAGATGGCGCGCGACCAGGCACGGGTGGCCACGGAGATGGCGCTTACAGCCCCACACTGGGACGTGATGCCCGCGCTGGCTGGAGGGACGCTGCTGAGTGACCGCCCGCCGGCGGCGTGGGCGCAGCGCGATCCCGCCGACTCGCTGTGGCGCGCCGCGAACGAGGTGATGAACAAGGGTGACTATCGCCGTGCGGCCGCGCTGTTCAAGGAGATTCCCGTCAAGTATCAGTATTCGGCGTACGCTGCCGATGCGATGTACTGGCAGGCGCACGCGCTGTATCGCGTGGGTTCGACGCCTGACCTGCAGGACGCGCTGGCGGTACTGGAGCAGCTGAAGCAGAAGTACCCGACGTCGCGGCTGCGTGGATCGCAGGCCGACGTAGCCGCGCTCAAGGTGCGGATCGCCGGGGTGCTCGCGGCGCGCGGTCAGGGGGGATCCGAGATCGTTCGTCAGGCGCTCGCCAACAACGCAAACGTGTGCGACCGTGAGGAGCAGCAGATTCGTGCGGCGGCGCTCAACGCGCTGATGCAGACGGATCAGGCGGCCGCGACCGACTATGCGCAGAAGATGCTGGCGCGGAACGACGATTGCTCGCGTGAGTTGCGGCGCAGCGCCGTGTTCCTGATCGGCAACAAGGGCGACCCGGCCTCGACGGCCACGCTGATCTCCGTGGCGAAGAACGACGCGTCGCGCGACGTCCGGCAGGCCGCCGTGCAGTACCTGGGCCGCATGCCGGGCGACAACGCCGTTGCCGCGCTGGAGGAGCTCGCGCGCTCGGACACGTCACAGCTGATCCAGCGTGAGGCAATCCGCCAGCTGGCGCGCAGCACGAATGCCCGTGCGCGGAGCGGCATCAAGGCGCTGGTGGAACGCAACGATATGCCGGAGAGCCTGCGCATCTCGGCGCTCGACGCGCTCAATCCCGAGCAGTCCACGCAGGAAGACGTGGCGTGGCTGCAGGCGACGTACAGCAAGGTGGAGAGCCCGCGCATCCGGTCACGGATCATCAGCGCGATGGCGCGCATTGGCGGCGCCCAGAACGAGAAGTGGTTCATGACGCTCGCGAACAACGAGAGCGAGTCCATCGACGTGCGCGTCGAGGCGCTGCGCCGTGCCGGCCAGGCGATGGAGATCGCGGCGCTGGGACGGCTGTATGACCAGACCGGCCAGCGCCAGCTGCGCTACGAGCTGGTGCGGCAGCTGGGCAGCCGGCGCGAGCCCGAGTCGATCGACAAGCTCGGCGAGATCGCCAAGACCGGAACGGATCCCGAAGTGCGCACGCGCGCGATCGAAGCGCTGATGAGCAAGAAGGACGACCGCGCGACGAAGCTGGTACTGCAGTTGATCGACCGTCCATAAGGAGGTTCGCCATGCGGACGCTCAACCGTGGGGCCTGCGCCGCGACCATCGGGGTGCTGGTGCTGGGATGCAACGTCGCGGGGGCGCAGAGCGACCTCTCGCGCCGGATCGCGGCGGCGGGTGACGGACCGGTGCAGTTCAGCTTTGCATCGCGCGACGGCGTGTGCGGCAACGGCCGGTCGTTCTTCCGCGTGGACGACGAAGGGTGGTACCAGACGTCGTCGTCCGGGTCATTCACGTCCAACGACGCGCGGTCGAACCTGTGCGAACGGGGGCCGGTGCGCGTCGTCGTCACCCGGGCTGGGCGGGACATCGTAAAGGTCGAGACGTACGCCGGGCCGCTGACTCCGGACCCGGAGGCGGGGCGCGACCTCGGCCCCGTTCCGGCTCGGGATGCGGTGCAATACCTGCTGTCCATCACGAGCACGACCGACGGGCGGCCCGCGCGGGAGGCGATCACGCCCGTGATGATGGCCGACAGCGCCGTCGTGGCGGGACCACTGCTCGCCATCGCCCGTGACAAGTCGCGCTCGCGTGACGTGCGACGGAGCGCCATTTCCAACGCGGCGCGCCGGCGGTCCGAGCCCGGTGGCATCGGGTCCGCGGCCGTGGCGCGCGCGCTGAACGAGATTGTCCGTGACCGCGAGGAAGGAGAGCCGATCCGCCAGCAGGCGCTCAGCACGATCTCGTCACTCAATCGCGGCGAGGGGATTCCGACGCTGATCGGCTTTGCCGCCGACGGCGACGAGTGGATCGCCAAGCAGTCGATGCGCACGCTGTCGCGGTCAGGTGATCCCCGGGCCCGGGCGTTCACCCGCGACGCCGTCAGGCGCGACGACCTTCCGGACGAGGTTCGCTCGGAAATGATCCGCGGGCTCGGTGGCGAGTACGCGAACGCGGCCGACTACCGGATGCTCCGCGAACTGTACCCGAAGGTGAACAACGACCGGGATCGCGACGCGGTGATCACCACGCTGGCCAGCGCCGGTGGTCGCGAGAACGCCGACTGGCTCCTCTCGGTGGCGAAGTCGCCGACCGAGACGGTCGCGCGTCGTCGTCGCGTCATCAACGCGCTCGCCAAGTTCGACGATCCGCGCATCAAGGAAGCCCTGAAGGAACTGATCTCGAAGTAGGCAGGACACCGGAAAGTGCCGCGCGGCCCGACCGGCCGCGCGGTATTTTTCCGTCGTGGCGGCCGCGTATGATGTCATCATTGTCGGGCTTGGCGCGATGGGAAGCGCAACGGCGTATCATCTCGCCGCGCGCGGCGCGCGCGTGCTCGGGATAGATCAGCACACGCCTCCGCACGCGTTCGGGTCGTCGCACGGCGAGAGCCGCATCATTCGGCTCGTGTATTACGAACACCCGTTGTACGTGCCGATGATCAGGCGCGCATATGAACTGTGGCACCGGCTCGAGCACGATTCCGGCGCGCACGGCCTGCTGCGGGCGACAGGCAACCTGATGCTCGGGCACGAGACGAGCGGATTGATCCACGGCGCCCGCCGCGCAGCGCGCGAACACGACCTGCCCGTTGAGGAAATTGGTCCCGGCCGCGTCCAGGCCCGCTTTCCGCAGTTCATCCCATTGCCGGGATTCACCGCGCTGTTCGATCCGGCCGCGGGGATCCTCGATCCCGAACGGTGCATCAAGGCGCATCTGGATCTTGCCGCGCGGCACGGGGCCACGCTGCGCACAGGCGAGCGTGTCATGAACTGGATGTCCACCGGCTCCGGCGTGCGCGTGCGGACGACGGAGGCGACGTACGAAGCCGACCGACTCGTGCTCGCGGCTGGGCCGTGGATGCCCGAGCTGATGGGCGCTGTAGGCCCGACACTGGACGTCGAGCGCCAGACGGTTCTCTGGTTCGACCCGCCGGGCGAGCGCGCGATGTGGACGCCGGATCGGTTTCCGACCTTCATGTGCGAGTTCGAGGATGGGCAACTGATCTACGGGTTCCCGCTCGGGCCCCGAGGCTGGAAGGCTGCGGTGCACTACGAAGGCGACCCGGTGCCCGACATGCGCGCCATGCGACGGGACGTGCAGCCGCACGAAGTGGCGCGGGTGCGCAACGCCGTGGCGCGCTTGTTCGACTGGGTCAAGGAGGCCCCACTCCTCGACTCATCGTCGTGCCTCTACACCGACACGCCCGACCTGCGGTTCATCATTGATTTCATGCCGGGCCTGCCGCACGTGCTCGTCTCGAGCCCGTGTTCAGGGCATGGATTCAAGTTCGCGAGCGCAATCGGCGAAATGCAGGCGCAGCTGCTGCTCGATGGGCGGTGCGACTTCGACATCACCGCATTCCGGATGGATCGGTAGCGGTGCGTGCCGGCATTGCCATCCTGGCGGTGCTGCTCGTGACGCCCGCTCTTGGTTCCGGCACGGCAGCCGCGCAGGCCGTGCGCGGCGTGGTCACGATGGCCGACGGGACGACGCGTGCGTCGGGTGTCATCGTCACGGCGGCCGGCGACTCAGGCGCCGAAGCCCGTGCGCTCACGAACCAGCGCGGTGAGTTCGCGATCGTGGCTCCGCGACCGGGGCGGTACACGCTGCGGGCCCTCCGTGTCGGGTTCCGGCCCACGCCGGGCCCCGTGGTCACGCTCGCGGCCGGCGAGACGGCCGACGTGCGAATCACGCTGACCGACGTGGCTGTGTCGCTGCGCGCTGTCACGGTCCAGGGCGATGATGTGTGCCGCACCAGTCCCGATTCCGGCGCACTGGTGGCGCGCGCGTGGGAAGAGGCGCGGAAGGCGATCATGGCCTCGCAACTGGCCGCGACCGACGCACCGCTGGTGGCGGAGTGGATCGAGTACAATCGCACGCTGGACCCGGGCGGCCGGATCGTCCGTGGCCTGCGCATCCGGAGCACCACGAGCCCGACCACACACGCATTCCGCAGCGCGCCCGCCGACGTGCTGGCGGCCCGCGGCTACGCGTTTGCCGATTCGGGTGAAACGACGTACCACGCCCCCGACGGTGATGTGCTGCTCTCGGACTCCTTCGCCGCGACGCATTGCTTTCAGGTGGTGCCGCCGGCGCGCGGGGCGGACTCGCTCGTCGGTGTGAGCTTCCGGCCGGCGCGCGACCAGCGCGACATTCGAGACATTGCCGGCACGTTCTGGCTGCACCGCGCAAGCGCGGAGCTGCGGTGGCTGGAATTCCGCTACACGAACATGCCGGCCGTGGCAGACCGCGCGGCCCCCGGCGGTCGCGTCGAGTTCCAGCACCTGCGCACCGGCGGCTGGATCATCAGCCGCTGGAGCATTCGCATGCCGGAGGTGAGCCGGCTGCCGGGAACGTCCGAGGCGGGAACCCGGCGCGTGGTGCGCGGACCGCTGCCGCTCACACTGCAGGCCATTCAGGTGGCAGGTGGCGAGGTGTCTCGGGTCACCCGCGGCGACACGGTCGTATTCCGGGGAACGGGAGCCGCGCTCGACGTGCAGGTCGTGGCGCGCGACCGATGGGTCGGCGCGGCCGGCGCGACCGTCACCCTGGCAGGCACGGACTATGCGGGCCCGGTCAATGCCGCATCGCGCCTGCGGATCGAGCCCGTGTTGCAGGGCCGATACGAGGCCCGTGTGCGCACGCCGTTCCTCGATTCACTCGGCGTGCCGCCGCTGACGCGCGAGATCGACGTGACGGCTCGCGCGCGCACCGACACTGTGCGGCTGCCGTCGGGTGACGACGTGCTCGCGATCGCGTGCAGGGACTCTCTGGCCGACGGCGGTTCCCTGATGCGCGGCATCGTGCGCGACACGACCGGACGAGCAGTCTCGAATGCCGCGGTGACGGTCACGTGGCAGGGAAAGTTCCGGGTTGTGCGCGATCCGGCCGCCGACCGGATGGCGTGGACGGAGCAGAGTGTCGGGTCGATCACCGACGCCGCTGGTCGCTGGCGGACCTGCGGCGTTCCCCGCGAGGTACCGCTGGTGGTTCGCGTGCGGACCGACATCGGGTCGGATGCTCGCCGGCTTACCCTCGAAGCGGACCAGCCGTTCGGCGCGATGGATCTCGTGCCGCATCCCGTGATCGTGACCACCGACCATCTGCTCCCGAAGCCCAATCGCGCGATGGTTGAATTCGTTATCACGGATGAGGCCGGACCGCTGCTGCCGGGGGTGACCCTCGAGGTGCAGACTCCGGACGGGCAGTCGCGCACGATGACGGTCGGCGCGAGCGGACGCGCGCTGCTGCCGGATGCCGGCCCCGGACGCCTGGTGGTGCGCGCGAAGAAGATCGGCTACCGGCCCGGCCAGCTCGCCGCGACGATTGCGGCGGGCCGCAACACGGTGCCGATCATCATGAGCGTGGTGGACCTGCCCGAGCTCGACACGGTGCGCATCGTGGGTGACGAACGACGCGCAACGGCGCGGCTCGACGAATTCGAGACACGGCGGCTGAACTCGGCGGCCACGAAGTCGCTCACGCGGTCGGAGATCGTGAAGCGCAACCCGGTGAGCGCCTGGCACATGCTGACGAACGTGTCCGGACTCCGGATCGTCGAGCTGGGCGGCGTGGTCCGGGCCATGCCCACGCGCGTGGCGCAGGTAAGCCTGCTCGACAACCGACCGTGCTACCTCAAGGTGATGGTGGACGGCGTGCTCTGGCAGGACGATCCGCCCAACCTCACGAACTTGCCGGCGCCGGACGAGATCCACGGCATCGAGGTTTTCGCGGGCCCGGCGTCCATCCCGCTGCAATACGGCGGCACGGGGAAGGACAAGTGGTGTGGGCTGATCGCCGTCTGGACGCGGTGACGTTGCCGGCCGCGTCTCCCGTATCCGCGCGCCATCGCTGAGGCGCCGGGATCAGGCGGCGCTTGGCGGACTACCTGGCAGCAGCTGCGGCGTGCAGCAGCTCGACCGCGCGGTCGAGTTTCGGTGCGGCGGTGGCGAACGAGAACCGGATGAACCCTTCGCCGGTCGGGCCGAAGTCGGTGCCCGGACACGCAGCCACGCCGAATTCCTGCAGCAGGCGCGACGCGAATGCCACGGTGTCGAGCTTCGACTTGGCGAGCAGGGGTCTGACGTCGGCGAACGCATAAAACGCACCGGCGGGCACGGCGCACGTCATGCCCGGCACGGTGTTGAGGCCGCGCACGAAACGGTCGCGCCGCTCGTGGAGGGACCGGCGCAACGCATCCACGACGTCCTGCGGTCCTGCGACGGCGGCAACGCCACCACGCTGGATGAACGGCGGTGTGCACGACGTGTTGTTGATGATCAGCGCCACGAGGTCGGTGTAGAGCGCAGCCGGGACGACTCCGAATCCGAGCCGCCAGCCGGTCATCGACCATCGTTTCGAGAATCCATCAATGATGATGGTGCGATCCAGCAGCCCGGGGACGGCGGCCGCGGACGGCGAGGCGCCGTCCGGGTAGTCGTAGGCGAGCCCGCTGTAGATCTCGTCGCTGATCACCCAGAGGTTGCGTTCCGTCGCAATGCGCCCGATGCGCGCCATGTCATCTGCCGTCGCCGTCCACCCGGTCGGGTTGTGCGGTGAGTTGAGGACGATGGCCCGCGTGCGCGGCGTGAGCTGCCGCTCGAGCGAATCCCAGTCCAGGTGCCAACCGTCACGCGACGGGGCGATCGCGTAGGTGCGCTCGATGCCGCCCGCAAGCCGGACCGCCGACGGATAGATGGGAAATCCCGGCGAAGGGATGAGGACCTCGTCGCCCGGATTGACCGTGGCGAGGAGGGCGTACTGCAGCATCGGCTTCGCCGCGGAGGTGACGACGATGTTGCCGAGTTCGGCCGGGATTCCGCGCCCGCGGACGTATCCGAGGATCGCGTGACGAAGCTCCGGGATGCCGGCGGGCGCCGTGTACTTTGCGTCGTCAGCCTCGAGCGCGTGAATGCCGGCGGCCGTGGCGTGGGCTGGAGACGGAAAGTCGGGCTGGCCGAGTTCGAGGTGGACGACCTCGCGGCCCGACTCCTCGAGCGCGCGGGCGGCCGCCGCAACGGCAAAGGCCCCTTCAATCGCGAGCTGGCCGAGACGGCCTGCCTTCGCCGGCGAATGTGCCGTCGCGCCGGATTCCGTCGGGGCAGGTCCGGCAGGCGTGGCGGTCGCGGTCATCGCGGTGTCAGGTGCACCTGCTGGCCGCCCTGTGCGATCGAGATGATGAGCTGATCGTACTGCGGCGCTTCGCGCGAGGCGGGCGGGTACGGATTGGATTGCGGCAGCGACAGTACGAATACATCATCGCCGCGCTCCGCGAGCTTGGATCCCACGGGAACCCCGCGGCGGGTGGCCACTTCCCAAGCCGCCTTGGTGAAGATCCGAACCGTCATCAGGGTGAGCGACGGGGCGGCGGATCCACTGTCGGGCACAAACTTGAACTCGACCCCCAAACGGGCGCCGGCGGTCGTGTCCTTCTTCTCCTCCGCGCGGTAGCGGCCGGTCCACGCGCCCGGCAGGGTGAGGTCGAACCCGGCCGTGGCACTCACGTACTTCTCGGCCGGCAGGGACTTTGCCGCCGCGGCCGCGGCCAGCGCGTCAGTCGCAGAGGGCGGCTGGGGGGTGGCGTCGGAGCCCTTGCCCGAGCAGGCGGCGAGGGCCAGGGCGATCGTGAATACGGGGATTGGGCGCATGCCCAAAGATACGGCCGCCGCTGGAATTCGGCTCGCGAACGGCTAGCTTTCGGTGAGCGATCCCGGCCCGCGGCATGGGCCGGGATTCGCGTCCTCGGGAGCACGTCTTGGGGTGTAGCTCAATCGGCAGAGCGCCGCACTGTTAATGCGGATGTTGGTGGTTCGAGTCCACCCGCCCCAGTACGACAAAGGGTCCGGCAAGTCGCCGGACCCTTTGTGCGTCATCGATCCGCTCAACGTCGCGCGTACACGCTCGTTTTGCCGTCGCGCGTGAATGCGATCACGTTGTACGGCTGCTTCATCGAACCCTGCTCCATTCCCGGCGAGCCGACAACCATGCCCGCCACCGCGAGGCCGGCGATCTTCGGCTTCTCGTCGAGCATCTTCTTGACGAGATCGGCCGGGACGTGGCCTTCGAGCACGTAGGTGCCGACAAGCACCGTGTGGCAGCTCTCGAGCGATGCCGGCACGCCGGCATCGCGCTTGATCTGCGTGAGGTCATCCATGTTTACCGACTTCACGGTGAAGCCGTTCTTCTGCGCGTGGGTGACCCACTCATTGCAGCATCCGCAGGACGGCGATTTGTAGACGGTCATCGGTGGCAGCGGTGCGGCCGCACCGGCTCCAGCCGTCAGGAGCGATGCGGCATTCGCATCGCGATGGAGCAGGGCGGTGCCGGCTGACGCCAGCGCAAACACCCCCAGAAAGTCGCGTCGTTTCATCATTGTTCTCCTTTATGGCGTCGTTGCCCCGGCGAGGCCGGCGAGTGATGCAACGATCAACAACGCCCACTGTGGTCCCTTATACCCGTCCCGCCCGTCATCGTACCATTCGCCGGCCGCGTGGGCGTTGCCCCCGCGTCCGCCGCCATCGATCGTCACGGCAGGAATGCCGAGGCTCATCGGCAGGTTGCTGTCCGTGCTGCTCGCGCCGGTTTCTGCCGTGACCCCCAGCGCCTTCGCCGCGTCGAGCGCCACCCGGATGATCGGGGTGCTGTCGTTCTGCACCACGCGCCCCACGGGCCGGATGCCTATCGTGTCAAATCGCACAGTGATCTTGTCGCGGGCCCGCGGCCACCTCGCGTTCTCGGCGGCCACGCCGCGTGCCACGGCGTCGCGGATCATCCGGTCCACGGCGTCGAGGTTGTCCACCGACTCCGATCGCATGTCCACTTCCATCGCGGCGTCCGGCGAAATCGTATTGACGGACGTGCCACCCTTCACGACACCGACGTTGAACGTCGTCTTGATGCCGGCTGGCGGCACGATGTCGCCGATGTTGGCAATGGCCCTGCCCATCGCGTGGATCGCACTCGGCACGTTGCCGAACGCACCATAGCTGTGCCCGCCGGGCCCGGTGAAGACCACGTTGTACCGGTTGCTGCCGACGGCACGCGCCGTCACGTCGAACCCGGTGCCGTCAACCGAGATGAACTGGTCGATCTTGTCCTTGTAGCCTTTGGTGAAGATCTCGCGCACGCCGCGCAGGTTTCCCGGCCCTTCTTCGCCGACGTTCGCCACCAGGATCACCTTGCCGCGGGTTTCGATCCGCGCCTCGTTGAGGGCACGGGCCACGGCGAGCACCACGGCAAGGCCGCGGCAATCATCGCCGATGCCCGCGCCCTCGAGCCGGGTGCCGCTGCGCGTCACCTTCACGTCCGTGCCTTCGGGGAACACCGTGTCGAGGTGGCCCGCGATCATCACGGTCGGCCCGTTTCCGCGCCCGGGCCGTTCGGCAATCACGTTGCCAATCGGGTCGATCTTCGTGTCGCGATAGCCGAGTGCGATCATCCGCTTCTGAAACTCCTTGCCGCGCGCCTCTTCCTTGAATGGCGGGGCGGGGATTTCGCAGAGCGAGACCTGGTTGTCGATGATCCAGCTGTTCCACGACTGGATGGCGGCCAGCGCCCGCTGGATTCCCGGATCGGTCGCGGGCACGACGCCCTGTGCGCCAACCCGGGCAGCAGTGACCGCTGCCAGAACTACGGCAGAAACCGTGATTGGGGCGATGTGCCGGCGGATGCGTGGATGCATATTCGGAAAATGTCCACCAAATGGTTCGGAGTGATGACGGGGATTCCACCACAAAAGTATCGGTCGTCGCCGTGACCCGCCCGTCTCTGGAAGCGCGCTGGGCCGCGAATTACGACCCCGGGGTGCCTCGCACGCTGCAGCCGTACCCGGAGCGCACCCTGCTGGACTATCTGGCTGACGTTGCCCGGGACGATCCCGATGGAACGGCCCTCTGGTTCAAGGGCCGCACGATTTCGTGGGCGGCGCTCCAGAAGGAAGCGGAGGAGTGTGCGAGCGCGTTCGACGAACTCGATATTGGGCGCGGCGACCGTGTGGCGCTCGTCCTGCCGAACTGTCCCCAGTTCCTGATCGCCGAGTACGGGGCCTGGAAGGTGGGCGCCGTGGTGTGTCCGCTGAATCCGATCTACACGGAGGAAGAGCTTCGGGCGCGGCTCCGCAGCCTGGCGCCGCGGGTCGTCGTGACGCTCACGCCGTTCTATGAGCGCGTTTCGGCGGCGCGGGCGGGCACCGCCGTCGAACACGTGATCGCCACCAACATCAAGGAATTCTTTCCGCCGCTGCTGCGCCTGGCGTTCACCTTCACGATGGAAAAGAAGCTGGGGCACCGGATCACGCTCCGACCCGGTGACCTGGAATGGGGACCTTGGCTGGCGACGCACCGCGGGCGACGCGCGCTGGTGGAGCCGGCCGGCCCGCAAGACGAAGCGATGATCCTGATGTCCGGCGGCACGACGGGGACGCCAAAAGGGGTTCCCGCCTGGCACCACTCGCTGGTGATGACCGCGCTCCAGTTTCGCGCGTGGACGGCCTCGGTGCTGAAGCCGGACGTGGATTCCGTGCTACTGCCCCTGCCGCTCTTTCATTCGTACGCCGCGTGCCTGGTGCAGGCCGGATACCTGGTCGGGCGGCATCCGCTTGCCCTGGTGCCAAATCCGCGAGACCTGGACGATCTCGTGAAGGCGATTGCCCGGTTCAAGCCGTCGCTGTTTGCCGGCGTGCCGACGCTGTACAACGCCCTCCTGAATCACCCCGCGGTGAAGAGCAGGAAGGCCGACCTGCGTTCGCTGAAAGTCTGCGCGTCGGGTTCAGCGCCGCTGATGGCGGAGACGAAGCGGCGTTTCGAGGAGGTCACGGGCGCGACGATCACGGAAGCCTACGCGCTCACCGAGTCGCTGATTGCGGGTGTTTCGAACCCGATTGCCGGCACGCGCAAGATCGGGTCGGTCGGGATTCCACTGCCGGACGTCCACGTGCGGATCGTGGACGTGGAGGATGCCCGGAAGGAATTGCCGACCGGCGAAGTGGGAGAGATCCTGATCCGGGGTCCCCAGATCATGCGGGGATACTTCGACAACCCCACGGAGTCCGCCGCGATGCTCGTCACACACGATGACGGTCACACGTGGCTCCACTCGGCAGACCTGGGTTACCTCGACGAGGACGGGTACCTGTTCATCGTCGACCGGAAGAAGGACCTGATCAAGGCCAACGGCATGCAGGTGTGGCCGCGCGAGCTCGAGGAAGTGTTGGCGCAGCACCCGGCCGTTGCCGAGGTGGGCGTGCGGGGTTTTGCGGACGCGGCGCGGGGAGAAATCGCCGTTGCGTTCGTGGTGCTTCGCGCCGGCATGCAGGCGACCGAGCATGACCTGCGCGAATACTGCAAGACGCAGCTCGCGTTCTTCAAGGTTCCGGCCCGCGTGGTGTTCCGCCGCGAGCTCGTGAAGTCGATGATCGGCAAGGTGCTCCGGCGCGAACTCAGCCTGGAGCCTTCGGAAATCGCCGGTTTGTCGACGCGATAGGGAAGGAGCGTCCGCTACCTGATGTACTGCGACGGTGGCGGGTCGGACTTCAGAACTCGCGCCGCTTCATTTCCTTGAAGAACTTGTCGCGCTCGATGTCGTTCTCATCGGTCACGCGCTGCGGAGCGGTCTTGTCATACACCTTGCCGAACTCCGTCTTGGGTTTCGGCTGCTTCGTCATCTTCTTGACAAGATTCTGGATCTTCTTGTCGTCGTACATCGCCATGGCGCACCTCCGCGCGACGCGGGCGTTCCTCGGGAAATCTAGTCGCGGCCGGGCGATGTCGCGCATCCCGTAGGCGGCACCGGCGGCCGCCGTCTTCCGGCGGGCGGAAAGGGGGCCTTCTCTCGCGGGAGCCGGTCGCTCACATTGCCCGCGTGGACGCGCAGGCCGCACCCGTGTCGTCGGACGCCCCTGGCCGCTGGGCCAGCGCCGTTCTGGTTGCCGCGTTCTGGGTCGCGGCCGTGGCCACGGCTGCCGCCGCCGCGACGTTTCGCTCGTTCGAGCTTGACCGGTTCTTCGTGCCGAAAGAGCTGGCGCTGCACGTCGGGGCCTTCGCAATGGCGCTGGTGCTGGCGGCGCGCCGCGGCGAGCGACGCTTCAGTCGCGCCGATCTGGCACTGACGGCGTGGATCGTACTGTCGGCGGCGTCCGCCGTGATGGCCACGAGCGGTTGGCACGCGATGCGGGCGCTTTCCATTTCGCTCAGCGCCGCGGTGGTGTTCGTGGGCGCCTCCGTGCTGCGCGAAGCCGGGCGAGGCCGGGACGTCGTGCTCGCGCTCGCCGTCGCCGCGACGCTCGCTGTGGCATCGTCGCTGGCCCAGGCGTACGGCATCGAGCACGAGGTCTTCGCGACGAACCGGGCGCCGGGCGGCCTGCTGGGCAACCGGAACTTCGTGGCGCACGTGGCGGCGATCGGGTTGCCGCTGCTCGTGTATCTGGCGGCGACGGCGCGCACGTCGGTCGGCACGGTTGCGGGTGCGCTGGCGATTCTCGCGATGTCCGCCGCGCTGGTGCTCTCGAGGACGCGTGCGGCCTGGCTTGCGCTAGCCGTCTGGTTCGTGCTGGTGCTTCCACTGGCCTGGCAGGGCCGTGGCGTGATTCGCACGGCGCTGCCACCGCGACGCGGCATGCTGCTTGGCGGTGCGCTTGCGGCGGGGCTCGCCCTGGCGTTGCTGGCGCCGAACACGCTCGACTGGCGCAGCGACTCACCCTATCTCGATTCGGTTCGAGGGGTGGTCAACTACCGCGAGGGAAGCGGTGCGGGGCGGCTGAAACAGTACACCAACTCGCTGAAGATCGCGCGGGCGCACCCGGTTCTGGGCGTGGGACCGGGCAACTGGGCTGCGGAATATCCGGGATATGCGGCCCGGAACGATCCGTCGCTCTCGGACGCCACCGGTATGACCGCCAACCCGTGGCCGAGCAGTGACTGGGTGGCGGCGGTGGCTGAGCGCGGACTACCGGCTGCACTCTCGCTGGCCGCGCTGCTGCTGCTGCTGGTGTGGAACGCGTGGCGCGGCTGGCGCGACTCGGTGTACTCGTCGGCCGAGCGGCTCGCCGCGCTGGCCGGTGGCAGTGCCGTATGCATCGCGATCGTCGAGGGAAGCTTTGATGCCGTAACGCTGCTGGCCTTTCCATCGGTGCTGGTCTGGGGGGCCGCAGGCGCGCTGATTCCGGCCGGGCGGCCGGTCGCGACGTGGCGGACCGGACCACGCGCACGGGTGTACCTCCTGCTGGCAGCGGCGATCGCCTGGCTGGTGGCGACAGGACTGAGTGCCGGGAAACTCGAAGCGATGCGGGCGTACTCCAAGGGGACCTACGATTCCGTGCGCGCGGCGGCGACCTATGACCCTGGATCGTATCGCATCCAGATGCGGGCGGCCGAACTGCTCTCCGCCCGGGGTAACTGCCGGCTGGCGGTCCACCACGCGAAGAACGCAGGGGAGCTGTTTCCGAAGGCGGCGGCTCCCCGGGAGATTCTCGCGAGGTGCGGGGTCTCATCGAACTGACGGCGGCCTGACACAGACGGCACCTACGCGCAGTCCGGGTGACAAACCGAACCAATGACGGAGGTTCAGGCGTGAGCGACGAGCGAATCGGGCCAGTTGACGAAGGGCGGCGGGAATTCCTGTCTCAGGCGACGCTTGCCGCTGTCGCGACGGTGCTGGCTGCCTGTTCGGGTGGTGGTTCCGATGTGTTTGCTCCGTCGTCACCCAATCCGGCGCCGGCACCAGGAACGAGCGGCTCGACACTGTTGGTGACGTTGGCATCGTTCCCGGCGCTCGCCGCGGTCGGAGGAATCGCTGCGGTCGGCACGCTGGGGGTGAAACCGGTCGCGGTGGTACGCGCCGGCGAGGCATCGTATGTCGCACTCTCGCGCATCTGCACGCACGCGGGCTGTGACGTCGGCATCTCCTCGGGCGGGTTCACCTGTCCGTGCCACGGGTCGCGGTTCAACAGCGCCGGTGCGGCAATTCAGGGGCCGGCCGAAGCGGCGCTGGAGCGATTCCACGTCGCCGTGAGCGCCGACGGTGCGACGCTGACGATCTCGTAGCCGCTCGCGCTAGTGCGCGGGCGACACAATGGCGCGCGCCACCTCGGCAAGCGCGTCGGCCGCCGGAACCGTGCCTTGGGCAATCCTCGCGTTTCCCCCGCCACGCCCACCGTGCGCGGCGAGCGCCGGCTTGAGCAGCGCGCCGGCGTCGGATCCGCTGTCGTCTGACGCCGAGACCGTCACGGTGGGCGGCGATGTGCAGGTGCCGACAAACACAACGCGCGGGAGCGCTGCGACCGCGTGGGCGAGGGCGCGCAGATCATCAGGCCCGGCACACTGGTGCCACACGCGGCGAACACCATCGGGTGCCGGCGACGCGCCCGCATGGAGCTCCGAGGCGCGGTAGCCTGCGAGTGCTTCGGCGAGCTTCTTCTTCTCGGATTCGAGCGCGCGAACGGCATCCGACTGCGCGGACACCAACGCCGGAAGCTCGTCAATGCCGGCGGTGAGCGTGGCGGCGAGCCCCGCGAGTGTTTCGTAGTCGCGCCGCGCCTGGCGGGTGGCGCGCGCGCCGCACAGAAATTCCACGCGCGTGAGCTTCTTGTACTTCTCGAGTCTCCGGATCAGGATCGCCCCGATCTCGCCGGTGGCGCGCACGTGCGTGCCTCCGCACGCGCTCCGGTCGATGCCGTCGATCGTGACGATGCGCAGCTCGCCGGCGCGATCGGTTGGCTTGCGCAGGTCCGTCGCTGTCGCGCCATCCTCGAACGAGACGTGGACGACGCGGTTCTCGGCGACCACGGCGTTGGCCCGCTCCTCGACCCGGATGGCAGCAGCGCGGGACAGCGACTCGGCGCCGACGTCCAGTGTGCACGACTCGGCGCCGAAATGGACGCTGACCGTTGGCGCGCCAGCCAAGTCCTCGAACAGCGCCGACAGCAGATGCTGGCCGGTGTGCTGCTGCATATGGTCGAACCGGCGAGGCCAGTCGACGGTGCCGGCAGTGTCCGAGCCGGCGGTCACCAGAGGCTTGGCATCAAGCACGTGGACTATGCCCGACTCATCATCGATCACGTCCACAACCCGCACTCCGCCCAGGGTGCCGGTGTCGAACTGCTGCCCGCCCGACGTCGGGTAGAAGGCCGTCCGGTCCAGGACGACGCGGGTGCCGTCCACGGAAACCACGGTGCCGGCAAACGCGGTGAGGTACGAGTCGCGGTAGTAGAGTCGGTCGGTGGCCACGGGAGCCTGCAAAGGCGGGATGTCGGGGGATGGTATCGCGAGGCAGCGGCCGGAGCCAGCAGACCGGCCCCGCGAGCCGTAAGTTCTGGATGACTTTCAGGGCGCTTCGGGCGCTCAGGTCCCATCCAGCGAGGAACGGTTCATGAAGCGGTTCACAAGGTTCATCGGCATCGCGCTGACGGCGGCGTTCGGGCTCTCGCTCGCCGTCGGGCCGGTCGTCGCCCAGGGCAACTCTGACGTCGCGGGCAAGATCGCGGCCGACCGGGCGCTGCTGGCGAAGGAAGGCTATCAGGTGCCACCATCGGAGATCGCGAAGCTCGTCACGGCGCCACGGCACTTGAACGTATCGCTCGCGCAGCCAAGTCCCGACCGGCGGCACTTCCTGAAGCAGGAAAGCGAAGGCATGCCGAGCGTGCAGACGTTCGGCAAGCCGCACAACTACTACGGCGGGTTGCAGGTTGACCCCGCGGCGAACCGTTCGCGGACGCTCACGACGCGCGGATCGATCGGCCTCTCGCTGATCGATGCGACGACCGGAAAGTCCACGTCAATCGAGATTCCGAAGGGCGCGACGGTGAGCAGCCCGGCGTGGTCGCCGGACGGCAAGCAACTCGCCTACATCGCGAACTTCGAGACCGCGTCACACGTGTTCGTCGCCGACATCGCGACGACGAAGTCGGTGCAGGTCACGCGGACCCCGCTGCTGGCGACGCTCGTCACGCAGGTGGACTGGACGCTGGACGGCAAGAACGTGATCGTCGTGCAGCTTCCTGACGGCCGTGGTCCCGAGCCGAAGAAGCCCGACATCGCGACGGGCCCGCAGGTGCAGACGTGGCTGCAGCCGGTGAAGTCGCCGCAGCGCCAGTTCTTCAGCCTGATGAGCGAGCCGTGGGAGTTCGAGCAGCTCAAGTACTACACGACCGGCCAGCTCGCGGTGATCGACGTCAAGTCGAAGGCTGTGCGCAAGATTGGCGCGCCGGCGATGATCCAGAGCGTGGATGCGTCACCCGATGGCCAGCATTTCCGCGTGAGCACGATGCTGGAGCCGTTCTCGTACATCGTGCAGTACACGAGCTTCGGCAACGTCGAGCAGATCTGGGATGCGAGCGGCAAGGCGCTGGCTGAACTCCAGAAGCGACCGCTGCGGGAGATGCCCGACTCCACGCAGGCCGGCGCCGGATTCGGTGGCCGCGGTGGTGGAGGTCTCACAAACAAGCGCTTCCTTGCCTGGATGCCGGCGGGTCCCGGCATGTACTACGTGCCGGGCACCGACTCGGCGGCAACCGGTGGCCGTGCTGGGGGCGCACCCGCGGCGCAGCCTGCCGCGGGCCGGGGTGGCCGCGGCGGCGGCGCGCGCCGTGACCGGGTGGTGAAGTGGATGCCGCCGTATGGCCCGTCCGACACCACGACGCTGTACGAGGCCGATGGCGCCATTGCGTCGCTCGTGTTCACGGACGACGCGAAGGACCTGTTTGTCGGCACGTCCACCAACAACGTCGGCGAGATCTACCACGTGAACCTCGCCACGCCGGCCGAGAAGCACACGATCGTGCGGCAGCGCGCGTACACGCCGTCGTTCGGCGGCGCTGGTGGGCGTGGCGGCGGTGGTGGTGGCGGGCGGGGCGCCGCGGCCGCCGACGATTCACTGCAGTTCTACGCGAATCCCGGCGCGCTGATGACCCGGCGCGGCACGCAGGGCGGGCAGGTGGCGATGGTGTCGGGCGACGGCGCCGTGTTCCTCACCGGGACGCAATATCACCCCGATTTCCTGAACAACGCCCCACGGCAGTTCGTGGATCGTGTCGAGATCCGGACTGGCGCGAAGACGCGGTTGTTCGAGAGCGCCCGCGACGCGGTCGAAACGGTGTCGGCGCCGCTTGACGACGACTTCACGCGCGCCGTCGTGAGCCGCCAGTCGCCAAAGGAGGTGCCAGACTTCTTCCTGCGCGACATGAAGGCCGGCACCATGACGAAGCTCACGGCGAACAAGGACTACACGCCGGAGTTCACGAACGCGATCCGCAAGCGCATCACGGTGACGCGCCCGGACGGCTTCAACTTCATCGTGCGGCTCACGCTCCCGGCCGACTACAAGGCCGGCACGCGCCTGCCAGGGATGTTCTGGTTCTACCCGTACGAGTACACGTCCCAGGAGAACTACGACCGCACCCTGCGTACGGAGAACGTCAACACGTTCCCGAATGCGGGCACGCGCACGATCGAGTACCTGACGCAGGCTGGCTACGCAGTGGCGAACTTCGACCCGCCGATCGTGGGCCAGACAGGGCGCATGAACGACAACTACGTCTCCGACCTCCGCATGAACCTTTCGGCGGTGATCGACGAGCTCGACAAGCAGGGGTACATCGACCGGTCGCGCCTGGGAATCGGCGGGCACAGCTACGGCGCCTTCAGCACGATGAACGCGCTCGCGCACACGCCGTTCTTCAAGGCGGGCATTGCCGGCGATGGCATGTACAACCGGTCGCTCACGCCCACGGCGTTCCAGAGCGAGCGGCGCGACTTCTGGGAGGCGCAGTCCACGTACATGGAGATGTCGCCGTTCTTCTACGCCGACCAGATCCAGGGGGCGGTGCTGATGTACCACGGCATCGAAGACCAGAACGTCGGCACCGCGCCGATCAGCTCCATCCGGATGATGCAGGGCCTCAGGGCGAACGGAAAGATCTCGTCGCTCTACATGTACCCCTATGAGGACCACGGACCGGCCACGAAGGAGACGAACCTCGACCTGTGGGCTCGCTGGGTCGCGTGGCTCGACGTGTACGTGAAGAACGCGAACCAGCCCAAGCCGGCACCGATCGTTCCGTAGATCGGATCACTGCATTAACGGCGATAACAAGAGAACGACGGATCAGAACGGATACGGGCCACGGCAAGAACCGGGTTCACTGCAACTGCGCTCACCATGCTGAAATGGTGAGCGCAGTTCACATTAATGACGCAGTTGTCGTCATCCGCAGTTTCCGTCGTTTTCCGTTGTGATCGCCGTCAACAAGCAGTTGCCGTTTCGGTGATCGCGGTCAGCGCTTCTCGTACTTCCAGTTCCGCGACTTGCCGGAGGCCATCCAGGACACGGCGGTCGTGACGCGCCGCGCGCGCGTTTCGGGCATTTTCGCCTCCGTGATCCATTCGATGTACTCGCGCCGGTGCGACGGTGCGAGGGCGTCGAACGCGGTGCGGGCTTTGGGCTTCCGGGCAAGGGCGGCCTTGAGATCGGCCGGCACCGGGAGCGGCTTGCGTGGCTTGCGTCTCACCATATGCGGCGCCTTTACACCGGCGTCGTTGAGCTCCATCGCGCGCTTGACGTAGGCAGAGATGCGCGCCTTCGGCGGCAGGTCCTTCACGGACGTAAGGCGTCCAAAGCTGCCCATGGCGTCGTTCCACTTGTCGTCCTGCTTCTTCAGGATCAGTGAGTGCTTCCAGAAGCCGAACGTGGCGTGCGTGTTGAACGACGCGAATCCGCACATCAGCCCCTTGTACTCGAAGCTGGGCGCGCCCCATTTGAGGTTCTCCACGACGTCGGGACACGCCGCGTGTATCACGGAGCGCAGGTGCCGGAGGATCGGCTTCGCGAACGGCCGCGCCTTCCTGATGTAGGCGTCAACGCGGGGGTCCTTCTTCGGCATCGCAGGTGGACTCACGGCTGGCAGGAACGGGAATATGGCGCCGGCTGTCGCGAACGGCGAAGTTGGAGCGCGGTAAACGCCCATTTCCGGAGAGTCCGATGCGCGCCTTCAGTCGGCTGGTGCACTCCATCTGGTCGCCGTCCGTTCGCGGTCGCGCGGCGTCAACGATCGCCGCTGGCGCGGTGGTCGCCGGTGCCGTGGCCGGCGGCGTGCTCGCCAGCGCCGCCGCGCTCGGCGCGCAGGCTTCGACGCGTCGCCCCCTCGCGATCGAGGACTACTACCGGATGCGCTCGGTGGGATCGCTCGCGCTCTCGCCTGACGCGCGCTGGGTGAGCTTCAGCGTGAGCACCCGGGTCGAGGAGTCGAACGGGAACGCGACCGAGGTGTGGCTCGTGCCATTCGACGGCTCGTCGGAGGCGCGTCGCGTGAGCCCGCCGAACGTGAATGCCGGGATGCAATGGTGGCGGGACGACGGACGACTGGTGTTCACGGCCGACGGGCAGCCGATGACGCTCGATCCGTCGGCTCCCGATCGCGTCGAGGCCGGAGGGACGCCGGCCGCTGCGGGAGCCGGAGGTCGCGGCGGTCGTGGGGGCGGCGGGCGCGGTGCAGGCGGCCGTGGTGGCGGGGCCGGCACGGAAGTCCAGAGCCCCGACGGCGGATGGGTCTTCGTGGTTCGCGATGTGCCGCCACCCAAGCGCGAGCGCGCGTACGAGTCGGACTTCGACAGGCGCCACCAGGAACGCTTCAAGGGCGTGCAGTTCGATTGGCTTGCCTACCAGCGCGACGGCGCAGCGTACCCGCTGCCGAACACCAAGGATCCGGC
>CAZLAU010000002.1:25659-29973 GCA_964557615.1 uncultured Gemmatimonas sp. | reverse complement strand
GACTATGAGAATGCGCGTTACTCGCCGGATGGGCGGTGGATTCTCGCGACGCGCCAGCTCACGACGGACTACGTGATCGCGAAGAAGCTCAACCACGGCGGCGCCACGGACCTCATCGTGATCCCGTCGTCCGGCGGCGCCGAGCGAAACCTCACCGCCGACTGGGACTACCTGCCGGCGGGAGCGCAGTGGAGTCCCGACAGCAAGCACATCTATTTCACGGGCGGCGTCGGCGGCACCGTGCACCTCTTTCGCGTGTCGCCTGAAGGCGGCGCCGTGGCACAGCTCACCAAGGGCGAGCGGCGCATCGGCGACCTCCAGTTCAACCGAGAGATGACCCGCATTGCGTACACGGCGAACACGTTCGACGCGCCTGCCGACGTCTGGACCGCGAACATCGACGGTTCTGGCGAACGGCGCGTGACGTCGGTCCATCGCGACTTCCTGCGCGAAGTCGGCGTGGGCGAGACGCATCGCCTCCAGTTCGCGAGTGCGGACGGTACTCCAATCGAAGGGTGGATCACGCTGCCGCACGGCTACTCGCCGACTGGAGGTCCATATCCGCTGATCGTGAGCAACCACGGCGGCCCGCATGCCGCCATCACGTATGGTTTCAACTTCAAGAATCAATACTTTGCCGCCAACGGGTTCGCCGTCCTCGAGGTGAACTTCCGCAGCTCAACGGGCTACGGAGAGAAGCACCTCTGGGGCACGTGGGGTGCGTGGGGCACGAAGGACGGCCAGGATGTCATGGCCGGCGTGGATCATGTGCTCGCACGGTACCGGCTCGACCGCGCCAGGGTGGCAAGCATCGGCCACTCGTACGGCGGGTTCATGACCAACTGGCTGATTACCCAGTACCCCGACCGCTTCGCGGCGGCTGCGTCTGGCGCGGGCATCGTGAACTGGATGAGCGACTACGCCAACGCCGACATCGCTCGAACGAAGGAAACGGAATTCTTCGGCAAGCCGTGGGAGCCGGAGGCGCGGGAAATCATGCTGCGCCAGTCGCCGATCACCTACGCGGGCCGCGCGCGCGCGCCGACGCTGTTCGTCGTTGGCGAACTGGACCGCCGCGTGCCCTTCACCGAGAATGAGCAGCTGTACGTCGCGCTCAAGAAGCAGGGCGTGCCGGCAAAGATGATCCGCTACGAGGGCATGCCGCACGGAATCAGCGGCAATTGGAACGTGGTGCATCGCATGCTCAACGAGCGGCAGTGGTTCGACCAGTGGCTCAAGGGCCGGCCGGTTCCGTAACTTGCCCGGTCGTTCATCGCGGACTGCCTGCCTTCAGGCCTGCACGACCACTTCGGACAACGCACGAGGATCATCGTGAGCTTCTGGAACCAGCTGCCCGACCACCTGCTCGCCATCAACGACTGGGTGTGGCAGCCCTTCGCGATGCCGGTCGTCCTGCTCGTCGTGGGCGCGTGGCTGACGATTCGCACCGGCTTCGTGCAGGTGGCACGGTTCCCGATGGCACTGCGCATGGTGATGAAGGGCGCCTTTGCGAAGGACAAGGGCGACGGGTCCACCATCACCCCGTTCCAGGCGCTCTCCACTGCGCTGGCCGCGACCGTGGGCAACGGAAACATCGGCGGCGTCGCCACGGCCATCCTGATTGGCGGGCCGGGCGCCGTGTTCTGGATGTGGATGACGGCAACGCTTGGCATGGCCACGAAGTACTCGGAGGCAGTGCTCGGCGTGCATTTCCGCGTGAGGCGCGAGACCGGCGAGCTGGCGTCCGGCCCGATGTACTACATCTCGCGCGGCGTTCCCGGCAAGCAACTCGCCAAGTGGCTCGCGATCATGTTTGCCTTCTTCGGTGCGGCGACAGCGCTGTTCGGCACGGGCAACATGGCCCAGTCGAACACCGTGGCCCGCACCTTTGTCGAAGCATCGCGGACCGTGCTCGGACTCGACGTGCCGCTCTGGGTGCCCGGCCTGTTCACGATGATCACCGTCGGTCTCGTGCTCATCGGTGGCATTCACCGGATCGCGAAGGTGACGGAGAAGCTCGTTCCCGGAATGATCGTGGTGTACGTGCTCGCGGCCACGGCATACATCGTGATCCACGCCGTGGATCTGCCGCACATCTTCGCGCTGATCGTATCCAACGCCTTCACGCCGACCGCGGCTGTTGGCGGGTTCATCGGCGCGAGCATCGCCCAGGGCGTCGCGGCTGGCGTGAGCCGCGGGGTGCTCTCGAATGAAGCGGGCCTTGGCTCGGCCCCGATCGCCCACGGCATCGCCAACGTCAAGCATCCGGCAGAGCAGGGCGTGGTGGGCGTGTTCGAGGTGTTCGTGGACACGATCGTCGTCTGCTCGATGACCGCATTCGTGATCCTGCAATCGGGGATGTGGACGGACGCCGCGTATCAGGGAGCCAGCGGCGACCTGACAGCGGCCGCCATGGGAACCACCATCCCGTACGCCTCCGCCATCGTGGCGCTGAGTTCATTCCTCTTCGGCTACTCGACGCTGCTCGGCTGGTGCTATTACGGCGAGAAGTGCATCGAGTTCCTGTTCGGGCCCGGCGTGATCAAGCCGTACCGCATCATCTTCACGCTGCTGATCTTCGTCGGCTCCGTGGTATCGGTGCCGCTGGTGTGGGCGCTGGGCACCCTGCTGAACGGATTCATGGCGTTCCCGAACCTGATCGCGCTCGCGTTCCTCAGCGGCACGGTGGCGAAGCTCACCAAGGACTATTTCTCGGGCCGGATGGAGCACGTGCGGACGGACGGAACCGGCGGCTAGCGAGCGGAGTGGGCTGCGCCGTACAACATCGTTGGGAGTGCTCAGCTATCCTGTGAACGCCCGGATGATGAGGGCGCCCAGGTACACGCTGCCGACGCCAAGTCCCACACCGAGCAGCAACACGCCGCCGATCAGTGCCGCCACGAGACGGCCGTCGGCGGCGCGAGCTGCGGGCGCATCGGCAAAGTGCCGATCGATCAGCGCCACGTTGCGCGTGTTCGCCTTCCACGTCATGTCGAACAAATCACCAAGCAGGGGCACGGTTCCGACCAGTGCGTCCGCGGCGATGTTCCCGGTTATTCGAAGCAGCGTGGCGGGCGGCACGCCGAGTCTGGCCGCTTCCATCAGGATCCAGGCGCCGACGACCGCGCCCGCGGAGTCGCCGGCGCCCGGCACGAGTCCAATGATCGGGTCCAGGCCGATTCGGCGATCCGTGAACGGCACGGGAATGCCCGAGTCCATCCAGTACGCGATGCGCCGGACTCGCTCGAGCCGCGCATTCATCCGTTACCCCGCGGATGCGCTCTGGTCGTGCTGCCAGAGGACGTTCGCAAGCCAGATGATGAACACCTGAATCTCGATGGCGATCGCATCCGGGAAATCTGCGACGGTCGCCGACTGGAAGAAGCCCCGCCGCTCCACGCTGCCGATCGCCTGGTCGCCGTCCACCAACTCCCAGCGCGTGACGAACCACCCGAACTGGCGGCGCAGCGACACGTGGAGCGAGTCGGCTTCGATGTCGAAGCGCCGACTCCAGAAACCGGCGGGGCTCGCGGTAGCGAGCACGCGTTCGTCGTGGGTCAACTGATACGCCCCCGAAAACCAGCCCGTCCGGCTCACTGTGTACTCGCGCCCGCCGACGTCGACCGTGGCTCCGCCTCTGAACGCGCGATGGCGGATCTCGCCGACGGGTGAGTCGCCGCGGTACACCACGAGGTTGCGCGAAAAGATCGTGGGCTGGTCAACGGTGAGCACGGTGCCTCCCGGTGTGCATTGCGGTTGCCGAACGGCCGCCTGACGGGCAACTTGCGCAGGCTCGGCCCACCGGCCGGTGGGTCATTTCCAGAGGATGAATATGCGATTTCGCCATCTCGTATGCGCTGGTGTCGTCAGCCTTGCGGCGATCCCCGCGCCGGTCACCGCCCAGCAGCCGTACGCACCGCGCGTCGTCACGGCCGACGAGTATGCACGCGCCGAACGGAAGCTCGCCCAGACGCTGAACCCACTGGTGTCGGGCGGGTCGGTGGTGGCGAACTGGCTTCCCGATGAACGGATGTGGTATCGCAACGCTACGCCGGGCGGCGCCGAGGTGATCCTCGTGGACCCCGCGAAGAAGACGCGGGTCGTGTGCGCAGCCGACCTCAGCAACTGCCCGGGTGTCCCGGCCTCCGCGAACGCGGCAGCGGGTGGCGGGCGCGGCGCGCCGGGTGGCCGCGGTGGCGTGGCCGGCGGGCGCGGCGGTCGGGGCGGCGGAGCGAACGCGGGTCCGCCGCTCACGATGTCGCCGGACGGCAAGCTCGGCGCCTTCATCAAGGACTACAACCTGTGGGTCCGCGA
>CAZLAU010000002.1:0-25559 GCA_964557615.1 uncultured Gemmatimonas sp. | reverse complement strand
GGTGATCCGGCTCAAGATGCCGCCCGACGTGCATCGCGCGACGCTCGGCGACAACATCAGCATGAACGACTACAAGTGGAGCCCCGACGCGACGAAACTCGCGCTCGCCTCGACGCCGCGCGACCACAAGGCAGCACTGATCCGTGTGGCCGACGCCGTGACCGGTGACGTGCGCGATGTGATGGAAGAGAAGGTCGCGACGCACTTCGAGTCGGTCACGGGCTGGCAGGTGCTCTGGGCGACCAATGAGCTGCTCTGGTACTCGCAGCGCGACGACTGGGGCCAGCTCTATCTGTACGACCTGAACACGGGCGCCCTGAAGAACAAGATCACGAGCGGGGAAGGCCCGGTGACCTCGATCCTTCGTGTGGACGAGAAGGCGCGCGTCATCTACTACGCGGCCAACGGCCGCGAGGCCGGGCAGGATCCGTATTTCTCCCACGCGTACCGGATCGGCCTCGACGGCAAGGGACCGCAGGTCTCACTCACGCCGGACGACGGCACGCATTCCGTTCAGCTTTCGCCGAGCGGGCAGTGGCTCGTGGATACCTATTCGAAGCCGGATGTTCCGCCGGTCGTGGCACTGCGGGACGGCAACGGCAAGCTGGTGATGCCGCTCGAGAAAATGGACATCTCGAAGCTCGTCGCCGCCGGATGGAAGCCGCCGACCCCGATCAAGGTCAAGGCCGACGACGGCAAGACCGACCTCTACGGCGTGATGTTCGTGCCGTCGAACCTCGATCGCACGAAGAAGTATCCGATCGTCAATCAGGCGTACCCGGGGCCGCAGAGCGGCAGCGTGGGATCGCGTGCGTTCAGTGTGACGCGCGGCGACCGGCAGGCACTCGCCGACCTCGGGTTCGTGGTGGTGTCCATTGACGGCCGCGGCACGCCGGGCCGTTCGAAGTCGTTCCACGATCACTACTACGGCAAGATGGGCCGCGACAACACGATTCCCGACCAGGTGGCGGGAATGAAGGATCTTGCGCGCCAGTATCCGTTCATTGACATCGACCGTGCGGGGATGTGGGGCCACTCCGGCGGCGGGTTCATCACCGCCGGCGCGATGTTCCGGTATCCGGATTTCTTCAAGGTCGGGATCTCGGAGTCGGGCAACCACGACCAGCGCCTCTACGAGGACGACTGGGGTGAGCGATATCAGGGGTTGCTCGTGAAGAACCCCGACGGCACGGACAACTACGAGGTCGAGGCGAACCAGACGCTCGCGAAGAACCTGAAAGGCAAGCTCCTGCTCGCGCACGGGACGATGGACAACAACGTTCCGCCCGAGAACACGCTCATGGTGGTGGATGCGCTCATCAAGGCGAACAAGGACTTCGACCTGCTGATGATCCCGAATGCCGGGCACGGGTTCGGAGCGGCGTCGAACTACATGATGCGCCGCCGGTGGGACTACTTCGTGCAGCACCTGCTCGGCGCCGAACCGCCGAAGAACTACGAGATCGGGCGGCCGGTCACGCCGTGAGCCGACTCTGGATCGCAGCGATCGCGGCTGCGGCGCTCGCGGGCAGTGAAGCCGTGGCGCAGCGGCAGGCGCCGCGCCAGTTCACGCGCGCCGACTCCTTGCGCGGCGGCAACGGGCCGGCACGTGCGTGGTGGGACGCCACGTTCTACGACCTGCACGTCAAGGTGTCGCCGCGAGACTCGTCGATTGTGGGGTGGAACGGCATCACGTACCGGGTGCTCGGTGCGAGCCAGGTGATGCAGGTGGACCTGCAAACGCCGCTCGTCGTGGACAGCGTTCGCCAGAACGGACGGACCGTCACGCATTCGCGCGATGGCAACGCCGTATTCCTGACGCTCACCGAGCCGCAGCGCGTGGGCGAGACCAAGACGGTCGTCGTGTACTATCACGGCCGTCCGCGGGCGGCCGTGCGACCGCCCTGGGACGGTGGGTTCATCTGGCGTACCGACTCGCTCGGCAATCCGTGGGTGGCCACGGCCAACCAGGGGCTCGGCGCCAGCGTGTGGTGGCCCAACAAGGACTACTTCGCCGACGAACCGGACAGCCAGCGAGTGGCGATCACCGTGCCGGACTCGATGGTGAACGTGTCGAACGGCCGACTCCGCTCGCGCACGCGGCACGGAGACGGCACGACGACGTACGAATGGTTCGTGCACGAGCCGATCAACAACTACGGCATCACGGTCAACGCCGGCACGTATGAGCGGTTCTTCGGCGTGTATCAGGGTGAGGCCGGGACGCTGTCGCTCGACTACTACCCGCTCCGGCATCACCTCGCCGACGCGCGCCGCCAGTGGGCGCAGGTCACGCCGATGATGTCGTGCTTCGAAAGCTGGTTCGGTCCGTTCCCCTGGTACCGCGACGGATTCAAGCTGATCGAAACGCCGCATCTGGGGATGGAACACCAGAGCGCGATCGCTTATGGCAACGGCTACCAGAATGGCTACCTCGGTCGAGACCTCTCGCGGACCGGCCGTGGACTGACGTGGGATTTCATCATCATCCACGAGAGCGCGCACGAGTGGTGGGGCAACAGCCTGACGGCCAATGACGGTGCGTACACCTGGATCCACGAGAGCTTCGCCAACTACGCGGAGAACCTGTACGTCGAGTGCCAGACGGGCGACAAGAAGGCGGGCGCCGAGTACGTGATCGGCACGCGCCCACTCGTGCTCAACGACCGGCCGATCGAAGGCGTGCGTGGCGTGAACGATGAGATCGCCAACGACCACTACTACAAGGGCGGCAACCTCCTGCACACCGTGCGCCAGCTCGTCGGCGACGACGCACGGTGGAAGGGCATCCTGCGCGGCCTGCAGTCCACGTTCCGGCACCAGACGATCTCCGGCCCGCAGGTCGAGCAGTACATCGCGCGCGAGTCGGGCGTCAAGCTCGACAAGGTGTTCGACCAGTACCTCCGCACGACGCGCATTCCCGAGCTGGAGTACGGTCTCGAGGGCGGTCGGCTGCGCTACCGCTGGACCAACGTGGTGGCGGGATTCGACATGTCCGTGCTCGTGGAGATTCCGGGGCGCGGCGCCGTGCGGCTGCAACCCACGACGGAATGGAAAACCGACAGCGTACCGCTCACGACGCTCGAGGGATTCACCGTTGACGCGAATTACTACGTGACGGCGAAGCAGGTGGCCCGCCGCTGACGCGCGGGCGTCAGTCGATCTCGTGCTCGTGGCCCAGCGGGCAGGTGACGAACGTCGCTTCGTGCCAGCTGCCGCTCCACTGGGCTTCGATGGCGTAGTGCTCACGGCAGTACACACGGTTGCACGCGTGGCAATATGCGTCGCAGCCCGCCGGCTGCGTTTCGCGCAGGTGTTTCACTACGGCCGCAGCGTCGCCAGCGGCAAGCAGCACCAGCACATCGTGCATGCGCGGTCCTGCAACCGGGCGGAATACCGTGACGGGCGACAAGCTGCTCACGACGAGTTGTTCGGGCTCGGCGGGGCTGGTGCTCGTGCGCGTCAGCGTCACGGCATCGCCGTCGCACGCCGCGCACGGAATGCCGAACAGCGTGTCGCTGCGCCGCGTCACGGGAAGCGTTGGCCGAGCCGCGATGGAGCGATCGAGCTGGTCCACCAGCGACGCGACACCCGCGGTCATGGCTTCGTGAATCGCCCCTCCCGCGGCGGTCGCTTGCGGACTTTCCGCCAGGTACCGGCGCCAGCCATGGCCACTGATGTAGAACACGTGCGCCATCTTCGCAGCGGCCGCGCCAATATCGGGTTGCGGCACCTTCGATAGCGCGCGGTTGGCAGCCCCCACGGCCGCGATGAGATCATCCACGCGGCCGATCACCGCGAGCTGCATGTCCGCGTCGAGCGCGAACTCTCCCGCCTCCACGCGTGCACGCACGTCCTGCAGCGCAGTGCCCGGCATCAGTCGTACACGGTGGCCGGATCGCCAAGGGGCAACCCGCGGACGTCGTCCGGAAGCAGCTCCAGGTTCGCGCGAGGCGCCTGCACGAGCCGGAGCGGCCACTGCGAACCGAACGCAAATCGTGACGCACCAACGGTGCGGAACAGCTTGGCGAGGTGGTCCTCGGGCGGGCCCCAGATCCAGCTGATGTCCCAGAGGATTCGGCGCTGCTCGTCCGGCGTGAGGCCCCAGTGCACTTCCTCGATCGTGTCCTTGCCTGCCGCACAGACCACGAGTCGCACGCCGTCGCCCGCGCGGGCGAGTGCACGGATCGTGGCTGCGGTGAGATCACCCGCGGTGTCCATCGGGTGGCGTTGCCGCAGGTCCTCGAATCGCACGGTCAGGACGAGGGGAAGTCGCCGCTCGCCGCACGCGAACGCCAGCTCACGGAGGCCCGGATGGTCGGCACGCAGCTGCCATTGCGGCGGATACACGCGAATCGCCGCGGCGCCTGCCTGCACGGCGTCGGCGAGGGCGCGATCCCAGTGCGGGAAATCCGGCCGCACGGCGGGCGCGGGCGCCAGCCGCTCGCGGTGCGGCTCGAGCGCGCGATACAGCTCGGCGTTGCCCGGCGCCGGATCGCGATGAAACGCCGTCGGGAGGTGGCCCACCCACGCCCGCCCGATCGCCTCGCGGTCCATCACGCGGAGGAGGACGTCCGGGTCGGGATGCGGTACATGCCGAAACGGGTACGCCCCGACGAAGACCGATGGATCGGTATGTGTCATCGGTGCTCCGTCATGCGACACCGAGGCGCGCCGCGCCGAAGATGCGCGCGGCGTTGCGCCACCGGATGTCGTCAACGTCGTCCGGTGTCGCCAGACCGGTGGCATCCAGCGCGCGCAGCTTGGCGAGTCCTGTTTCCATCGTCAGGTCGGTGCCAAAGAGCAGGCGGCGCGCGCCGAGGGCCCGAAGCGCCTCGTCGAGCATGCCGCGATCCACGCCACTGCCCGAGATGTCGGGAAAAACGTTCGGCACGTCACGGATCGCGTGGAACGTATGCTGATAGTCGCCGCCGCCGCCGATGTGCGCGAGGATGAACGACACGCGGGGATGCCGCGCGGCGAGTCGTGCGAGGTCGGCGCCGTCGGAGATCTCCTGATTCGGCCACTCGCGCGTGCGATGCTGCCAGATGTGGTGCAGCACCGGCAAGCTGTGTGCGGCCGCGAAGGAGCAGATCGGGTCGAGCAACGGGTCGTCCGCTCGCCGGCTCGCGAGCAGCTTCACGCCGACGGCGCCGTGCCGCACACATCGCTCCAGTTCGGCAAGGGCGTGGTCCGTGTAGTTCGGGTTCACTGTCGCCATCATGCGGACCCGCGCACCCTCTGCTCCGCAGATCGCCAGCATCGCGTCATTGCCGGCGGTGACGTCGGCGGGCGATGGAAAGTACGTCGGCGAGGTGAAACCGTAGCTGCCCAGCACCGAGGCCACGTGGCACGTGATGCCGATGCGTTCGCCTGCGCGGAATCGTGCGGCGTTGACCTCCGCCCAGTCGGTCCGGCCGCACCCCGCGTGGAGGAAGTGCGCGTGGGCGTCAATGAGCGGACTGTTCACGCGTCGCCTTCGTCGCGCATGGTCACCAGCGCGTTGCTGGTTCGCGCCTCGATCTCGTGGCTGGTCGCGGCGTCGTGGGCGAGTGACGCGAAGTTGTACGGGCCCCGCTTGAAGAGCACGCCGTTCGCGGCCGCCGCCACCAGGAATCGTGTCTCGAGCGCCGGCGTGTCGAACGTGAGGAACCACATCGGGTCGATGCCGGCGAAGCCGATGCCGGGGACGCGGCTTGCACGCACCGCATTCGACACCGCCGTCCGCATGTCGGCGCCCGCCCGCGCGAGGTCGCCGCACACATCGCGCTCGGCATGGAGCTGCAGCACCACGCGTGCCGCGGCGAGCGCCGTCGTTTCGCCGGCAAGCGTGGAGGAAATCCACGTGCGTTGCGCTCCGTCCATCAGCGCCGCGTTTCCGCAGACGGCCGCGAGCGGGAAGCCGTTGGCCATGGCCTTGCCGAACGCTGCGAGGTCGGGGGTGACGCCCGAGTATTCCTGGTACCCGCCAGTGGCGAGTCGAAATCCCGTCTTCATTTCATCGAAAATCAGCACAGCGCCCGCGCGCGTGGCGAGGTCGCGCGCCCGGGCGATCCACTCCTTCGACGGCAGCGTCTCGACCACCGGCTCGAGCACGATCGCCGCGAGATCACCACCCGCGTCGGTGACGGCGCCTTCGAGCGCGGCGATGTCGTTGAACGGCACCTTGGCATACAGGCCACGCACGGCGTCCGGCACGCCCGCGTCGGTGGCGCTCCAATCGTGCCATCCGAAATAGCCGCACCCGACGACGCGCGACCGCCCGGTGTGCGCCCGCGCGAGGCGAACCGTTGCCGCCATCGCCTCGGCGCCGCTCTTGAGGAACTGCACCTTTTCCGCGCACGGCACCGCCTCGCAGAACCGTTCCGCGACGTCCACTTCGAGTGCGTGTGGCAGTCCAGCAACATTGCCGCCCGTCAGGGCGGCGACGACGGCGCTCGTCACGCGCTCGTCCGCGTAGCCCAGGGCCACGGCGCCAAGCGCCATCGTGCAATCGATGAGCGTTTCGTCATCCGTCGTGGTCACCAGGCAACCTGACGCGCTCAGGTAATGGGAGGGCGCGTGGGCATCGGCCGCCCCCCAAAGCGCCTCGGTCCGCTTGCTGCCGGTCGAGCTGCCGGTCGGGAGCACGGCCACGGCCCGTTCGTGCCAGGTCTGATCGGGAAGTGCGTCGGGGGCGTCCTCGCCGTCCTCGCCGTCGATGGCATCGCCGTCCATCGCCTCGGCCTCGTCCACCGTCGTGTCAGCGGCCGCGCGCTCGTCGTTCCCGGGTCCGGGAGCCTGCTTGAAGAATCGGGAGAATACCATGCGTGAAAGAGAGGGATGGCGGGGCTGCGGTTCAAGTGACGCGGAAGGGAATCAGGCTTGACGGGTCGTGCCGGTCGCCGCGGAGGTAGACGAAGCCGCCGCCGCCGCTCAGCACCAGCTGACCGCGCCTGCGCGTGCGTTCCGGCGATGCGTCGTTCACAAGCACGTCGAGCACGAAGGACCGGCCGCGCGCGCCGCGAAACGGCATCCGCGCGCGAAGCTCAAATCCGCCGCGCACTTCGCGCCAGTCGGCATGGGGATCGTTGGCTCTCCCCCAGCCGCTCAACCGGCGAACGCGAACGGCTGGTCCCGGTGCTTCGGGCACGAGCATCCATCCTCCGACTTCGTCCGGCGCGCCGAAGTAGAGCTGCACGCCGTGTCCGTTGATGTCCGCGTGTTCGTTGTCGTATGGATTCGTGGCGCCGGCCGGCACGAACGTCGGACGGGTCGTCTCAACAAAGACCTCGATCACCACCGCGTCATTCTCTGCGCGAATGGCAACCCGGGCCGCCGGCCGGCCCGCCGCCTGCCACGGTTCCTCGGACTGACGGTAGTGCTCCTTCCCGAGCTCGAAGACCTGCCAGGCCGCCCGCGACTCGGGCAGCGCGTCGCTGAACCACTCACGTGACGACGCGGAGGCCGCCAGCTCCAGCCGGTCCTCGTCGGAGGATCCATCGGGAGGTGCGACCTCGGCGCGCTCGGCCGGCCCAGCCACCGCCGGCCTGGCGGAACCGGCCGCGGGGCCATCATCGGGACGGTCGAGCCGAATCTCATTGCCGTTCGCGCACTGCACACGCCACTGGCGGTCCGAGATGTCGTGCCTGTCGGTGGCGCCGGCAACCGTCACCTCGACGCCGGTCGCACCGAACACAGCTTCCGCGTCGCGGTGCCAGCTCCATGCGGTTCTGATGACACCGTGGGTGCCGACTTGCCGAAGCACCTGAAAGCGTCGGAGCTGGTGTGCCGGCTGCCCAGGTGCGCGCGCACGAAACCATTCGATGGCACCGTTGCTCCACACCGTGGCGGAAGCGCTGGCGTCTGGATGTTCGGCGGCGATCCGAACCGGCGTGCCTGCACGCACGATGGCGCGCTCCGTGTCACGCACCGCCCCGAATCCGTCCTCGATGCCGTCGGCGCCGTCGAGGGCGGCGGGAGTGAAGCGCAGCCCGGCGGCGTCACCGTCGAAATGCACGGGAAGTTCAAACCGGACGGACCGCTCGGCCCACCAGCGCACTTCATCGATGAAGTACGCACTGCCGGTCAAGACGGTGCGCTCCACGCGCACGCCGGGGGCGATGCCGTCCGCGCGCGCGACGACCACGTCGAACCCGCGTCCTCCGCCGTGCGCGAGCAGCTCGCCGTTCACGCGACGCTGGGACGCACCATTCACGAGTGGGGCGTTGTGCGCGAGCGTGCTCCGGTACCAATGCAGCGACGGATCCACGTACGAGCCCGTGCCCAGGTCGTCGAGCCAGCGGGTGGAGCCGTGGGCGAAGAGCAGGTTGAGGCGGTCGGGATGCCCGTGCCCTCCGCCGCTCTCGCCCCAGTCGAGCGCCACGTACACCGAGCCCTCGTCACGCCGATGGATGGTGAGTCCCTGCGACTCGATGGTCAGCGACGGCGGGGCGTCGCCGCCCGCCGCAATCGTTGGCCGTGCGAACAGCAGTGATCGCCATCCGAGGTCTGCGCGCGAAAGGCGCACCGGCGCGACGTGGCGTTCGGCTTCGCCACTGGAGCGCGCGCGGCCGGTGTCGCCTGGCGGCAGGTCGTCGGCGTACATGCGACCGAGCGCCCATCGCAGCAGGGGATCGTCCGTGCGGGCCAGGCCGAGTTCGCACGACTCGGCGAAGCGCCACTGGCGCAGCGACGCGGCGTACCGGGAATCCTTGCGGGCCGGATACGTGAAATCGGGAAGGGCGGCACGAAAGGGCGCCGCGAACCCTGCATTGAATCGCGCCACCGACGACTGCTGGAAGTCGTAGCCGAGCCGGTCGCCCAGTGCGAACACGTACCACATCCCGCGATGCGCAAACTGGTGGTAGTTGTCGCCTTCGTACCACGCGCCGTCGTCGCCCGTGGCCTGAGTGAGCGTTGACTCGGCGTCGGCGAGCGCGCCGGCAATTGCAGGTGAGTCCGCCGGCTCGCCCAGCAGCGCGCGCGCCGACACGATCGCGGCGTTGTTCCACACCTGCCGGTTCGACGTGCCCTCGTGGAACGTCTCGACGAGCGCAACGGCCGGTTCGGCAATCCGGTCGCGAACGATTTCGGCCGTGGCGGGATCGCCGGCGTGGTCGAGCAAGTCGGCGGCGATCGTGATGTGCAGCAGCCAGAGCGACTCGAGGTACGTGCTGAAAAAGAGGCGCGACGGCCCCAGTACATTGTCCTCGTTCGCGTAGTCGAGGTACTGCGCCGCGTACCCGGTGAGGATGTCGCGGGCGAGCGCGGCGTGGCCCTCGTCCGGCTCGAGCGCGTGCAGCGTTGCGGCGTGCACGGCGCGTTCCGCGAGCCACAGATGGTACGGATACAGCCACCACCGGTCGTGCCAGTCGCCGGAATGTTCGCGCCCGCACGCGGGACACCGGTGAGTGTGCGGCGAATGCGGATCGAACGCGAGGTCGGTCCCGTCACTCTCGCACCGGCCGCCGATGCGCGAGAGGAGCGCCTTGCCCGTCGGGATGTACGGCGGCGACCCGAGAAGCGGTGCCAGGTCGCCGGCCAGCGACACCATCAATGGCTGCAGCTCACGGTTCACGACCCGGCGCCGTTCGGCAAGCTGTGAAGCACCAAGAAGCAGCATCGTCAGCGCGGTTCCACGTGCCAGCGCGTGATGGACTCGAGTTCGCCTCGCAAGTCGAACGTCACGCCTCGCACACGCGAGGCCACGCCCTGCAGGCCGCGCGAATGGTACACCCACACCGCCGGAAGCTCGCGCCCAAGCACGAACTGGATTGCGTGCCAGACGGCCGCCCGCTGGCCGGTGTCGGCCAGTCGTGCGCGCCGGAACAGCGAGTCGAGTTCTGGTGTGTGAAAGTCGCCGTAGTCGAGGGCGCCGCCGCGCTGGCGTCCGTCGTACATCGCGGCGATGTGTGACAGCGAGATGTCCCCGGGCACGCCGGTGACGAGCGCGTCGAACTCCTTGGGCCGGGCCCGGGCCCGTGTGAGGAAGGTGCCCATCTCGAGCTGGCGGATGGTCACCGTGATTCCGCGCGCTGCGAGATCGGCCTGCACGAGTTGTTCGACCGCGTTGTCGCCGCTCCCTACGGTCAGCAACTCGAACGCCAGGACCGCGTTTCCACGCGCGCGCCTTCCGTCGGTGCCGCGGATCCACCCGGCAGCGTCGAGGAGGGAATCGGCCAGGCGAACGTCGTGGTGCGGCGAGGCGTCGTCGGCGAGCGGGCTTTCCGGCGGCACCGGTCCCGCGGCCGGCCGGGCGTATCCGGCGAGTGCAGCGCGCACGATCCGGCCACGGTCGAGTGACGAGTTGATGGCGCGGCGCACACGAACGTCGTCGAACGGCTGGCGATGCGTGTTGAACACGAGCGCCGTTGACAGGAGGATCGGGTAATCCAAGACACGCACCGTCGGGTCGCGCGCCGCGAGCGCCGCCATCGTAGGCGCGATGCCGGCAAAGTCGAGGTCGCCGCTGGTGAGGCCGGCGAGCTTCGTGGTGGGTTCGTCAACGACGGCGATCACGAGCCGTTCAATCAACGGCGGCCCGCCAAGCGTCACCGGGAACGCCGAATCCCGCTCGAACACCCACCGCTGGCCGGGTGCGCGCTCGACGAACCGGAAGGGGCCGTTGCCGACCGGCGCGAAGTTGAACGGCGCGCGGCGCATGTCGGCGCGCGGGATGTCGCCGAGCAGGTGGGCCGGCAGCACCGGGAGCTCGCACAGAACCAGCGGGAACACCGTCTGAGGCGCGACGAAGGACACGACCACGGTGCTGTCGTCGCGGGCGATCACCGTGTCGATCGCGGCGAGGTCGGCCGCGCGCGGATAGCCGGTGCGCGGGTCGCGCGCGGCGAGCAGCGTGAATGCGACGTCGCGCGCCGTCGTGGGCGTTCCGTCGTGCCAGCGCACACTGCGGTGGAGCGCGAAGGTCAGCGTCGCGCGGCGGTCCGACCATTGCCAAATGCGGGCGAGATAGGGCGCCGGCGACAGCGTGCTGTCGTATCGCGCCAGCGTGGTGAAGAGCGCGTAGCGCTGCACTTGCCTTGAGAGGCCGTGGACGGTGACCAGCGGGTTTGCCGACTCGAGGTCGGCGCCGGACGCAAATACCACCACGCCTGGTGGGCGGGCCGGCGGGCCGCATGCGGACGCGGTCGTGCAGGCCAGCAGCACGGCGCACGCGAGGAGCGTCCGCGCGGGCGGTCGGGCCGTGAGCGTCGGTTCGCCGATTGACGTTCGCGTGCCGGGCTCCATTATCAACGCGTGTCCATCTCGCTGATCGTGCGCCGGCTGGCCGGGGCTGCGATGCTGTTCTGGTTCGTGGTTACGCTCATCTTCGCGCTCGTGCGGATGGCGCCCGGCGACCCGGCAACCCTGCTCGTGCCGCCTTCAGCGACGGCGGAGGACACGGAGCGGCTGCGCGCCGAACTGGGTCTCGATCGTCCCGTGGCCGTGCAATATGCACGCTGGGCAGGGGCACTGCTCCGCGGTGACATGGGCGAGAGCTTTGCGCTCCAGATGCCGGTCGCGCGAGCCCTTGCCGATGCGGCACCGGTGTCGGTGGGCCTCGGCATCGCATCGATCCTGCTGACCTTCGCGATCGGTGTGCCACTGGGGTTCGTTCAGGCGAGGCGACGGGGCCGCGTGACCGATCGCGCTGCCACGGTGGCGACGGCGGCGGTCTTCGCCGCCCCGACATTCTGGCTCGCCTTGGCGCTCGTCGCGTTCTTCACGTATGGCGCGGCAACACTTGGGTTGCCCGGCTGGCTCCGGTTGCCGGCCCTTGGCGTGCGCACGCCCGGCCTGTCACTCACCGGGTGGGCCGATGTGTTTGACGTGGCCCGCCACGCGATCCTGCCCGTCCTGACGCTTGCCGTCGTCGGCGCAGCGGGTGTGGCGCGCTATGCGCGCACCAACTTTGCCGACGTGCTCGACCTCGACTTCGTGCGCGCGGCGCGTGCGCGCGGCGTGTCCGAAGCGCGCGTCGTCGTGCGGCACGTCGCGGGGAACGCGCTGCCGGGGCTCGTGGTGCTCTTCGCCCTGACGCTGCCGGGCGTCGTGGCCGGATCCGTGTTCGTGGAGTCGGTGTTCGCGTGGCCCGGGCTCGGGCGACTCACGCTCGCGGCAATCGCGGCGCGGGACTACCCGGTGGTGCTGGGCGCAGGCATCTGGTATGCCGGCGCGGTGATCGTCGCCAACCTTGCTGCCGACATCGCATTGCCGCTGCTCGACCCGCGTCGCAGGGGGTCGGCAACGTGAAGTCGCCCGCGCTGTGGACGAGCCTCGACGGCGCCAGCCGCGTCGCCATCGTTTCACTCGCCGTGCTGGCGGCAGGGGCGACTGTGATCCCGATGTTCGCGTCGGCGGATCCGCTGGCCATCGGCGACGTCGTTGCGCTGAAGCTGTTGCCTCCGTTGTCGCGCGATGATGCCGGCGGCTTTCACCTGCTGGGCACTGATCGCTTTGGGCGCGACCTGTTCGTCCGCATGATGCTTGCCGGGCGCATCTCACTCGCCGTCGGGGTGCTGGGTTCGGTCCTGGCAGCCCTGGCAGGAACAGTCGTTGGTGCCGTCGCCGGGTGGAATGGCGGCGTGATCGACCGCGTGGCGATGGCCATTGCCGACACGGTGCTCGCCGTGCCCCGTCTTGTCCTCCTCCTGGTGTGTGCGGCACTGTGGCAGCCAGGCACGACCACCGTGGTCATCGTGCTGGCCGCCACCGGCTGGATGGGCGTGGCGCGAATGGTGCGCTCGGAAGTCGCGGCGGCGCGCGTGCGGCCTTACGTCGAGGCTGCGGGCGCGCTCGGGGTGTCGGTGCCGCGCACATTGTGGCGCCACGTCCTGCCCAATGCAATCGGGCCTGCGATCGTCGCCACCACGCTCGGCGTCGGCAGCGCCGTGATGCTCGAGAGCGGGCTGTCGTTCCTCGGACTCGGAATCCAGCCGCCTGCTCCCAGCTGGGGCAACATGATCGCCGGCGGACGCGACCTGATCGTATCGGCGCCGTGGGTGGCGCTCGCGCCCGGCCTCGCGCTGATCGTCACGGTCGTCGCCGCGACAATCCTTGGCGACGCCTGGCGCGATCAGCTCGCCGGCGACGCTCCCGCGCGCGCGCTCGCGGACCGCGCGTAGCGCCCCAGTGCGTGGGCCGCCACGCGGACCACGGTGTCGCTACTTCGGGTCGGTCAGCACCTTGACCATCGCATCGAGCGACCGCGTCGTGTTGAGCCAGCGAGTGACGATCACGAGGTCGTTCACCGGGTCCACGTAGATCAGGTTGTTGCCGTTCCCGACATGGTAGAACGCCTGCTCCGGCGCGCTCGGCAGGGGGCGGCGGCCGGTGTTCAGGTAATAGTTGGCGAACCCGTACGTGTTGTTCGCCGGGCCCGGCGTGCGCGACATCCGGATCCACTCCTCCGAGATCAGCTGCCGGTTTCCCCATTTTCCGTTGCGAAGCACGAGCAGCCCGAAGCGTGCCATGTCGCGCGAACTGATCATCATGCCGCCGCCCCAGTGTGCGCCGCCCGCCACCGACTGCACGAACTGCCCGTCGATCACGATCCAGGAATTGTCATATCCGTACCAGCGCCACGTGTTGGACGCCCCGATCGGATCCATCACGTACTCCTTGAGCACCTGCGGGAGCGGCCGCCGCCACACGTTGAGCGACGCGAGTGCCATCACGTTCACGCGTACGTCGTTGTACCTGAACACGGTGCCCGGTTCCGTGCGCGCGCGGTTGATCACCGCAGCGGTGTCGGTCGTGGTGCGCGCGAAGCGATCGGCCCAGTCGGGCTTGCCCCACAGCGTGCCCTGCCAGTCGCTCGTCTGCCGGAGCAGGTGTTCCCACGTGATCCTGCGGTTGTGCTCTGACTCAAACGGCTCAAGGAGCTCGAACGCATCGAACGCCACGGTCTTCTGCGTCGCCGCCGAATCGGCGCCCATGCGCGACGAGGGCACGGCGGCGAGCGGCGCGACCGGCCCCGGGGTTCCCTTGAACGCGACGATCGGCGCCATGTAGCCGCGCACCGGGTCGGTGATGGCGCGGATCATCTTGCGGTCGTATGCGAGGCCGATCGTCGTGGTCACGAAGCTCTTCGTGACGCTGAATGTCTGGTCCACGCGGTGCGGGTCGCCCCACTCGGCGACGATGTACCCGCGCTTCACGATCATGCCGGCGGCCGGTCCGCGCTCCCGAAACGGTCCCGTCGCCTCGCCAAACGGTTCGCGGGCGAACGACCGGCGGTGTGCCTCCAGCAGGTCGCGCGGCGTAGTGGATTCGTTGGCAATCGCGATCGCCACCGCGCTGTCCACCATTCGCGCGGTGAGCCCGAGTTGCGCCGGCGTGCGACGCTCCCACGCGTCGCCGGGTGGCGGGTAGTAGACGGCTGTCGTGGGGGCCTGCGCGCCCGCCGCGTGCAAGGCAAGCGACGCCGCGAGTCCGGGGATCCCAAGGGAGAGGCGGACGGTCGTGCGAACGGACGGCATCATGGATGGTCCCGGTCGGGGCTGTGACGAAACGGCTACGAAAGAATCGCGGGCTTGGCGTCGGGCGGCAAGCGCGCGCTCAGCGGACGAGCACGGTGACTATGTCGCGTGGCGGTGCGGAGAACGCAACCTTGCCGTCGGTGGAGAGCGGCAGTGCCGCTCCGGGTGTTTCGTCGAGCCGTGACGCGCGTGCCTCCACGACCTGGAAGGGCAGCAGCCAGGCGCCTTCGCGCGCTTCGTCCGTGACGTTCACGCAGCGCAGCACGATCCACGCGCCGTCCTGGCTGTCGGCGATTGCCGAGCAGGCGAGACCGCGACCCTCGAGCGCGATGCCGGGCACCTCGTCGGGTGCGCGCAACGCCGAGCGAAGCGTCGCGCCGGTAAGCGGCAGGAGGACATCATCGGCGGTGTGCTCGATCAGGTCGATCGTCTGCGCCGAACGTGTGCCGTGCAGCAACAGCGCGAACTCGGCCTCGAAGGGACCGATGCACTGCGCCTCGGGCGTTGGCGTCGGCCAGCCGGCATGTCCCGGCCGCTCGGGCATGTCGTTGCGCGACAGCTCGCCGACCGAGCGAACCAATGTGACCATCACCACGCCGTCGCCGCGCACTTCATACTCGCCAAGCCCGTCGGAGAAGACGGTTGCACCGCGTTCGTCGTCGAACAAGGAGACGTACCGGTGGAGCGGGTCCGTCGGCGGCGGCAGTTCCATCGCCGCGTCGTCGTCCGTCACCTCCGGCCGCACGCGTTCGACCGGACCGAACATGGCGTCGGCAAAGACGCGCGCCTCGGGAACGGCCGTGGCAAACCCAACGCGCAGCCGGTGATCGCGGATGCTCGAGGTTCCGTTCACGCGCACCCGGACGAACGACGTCCCCGCGTCGACGATGAACTCGACGGTCGCATCGATGCGTTCGCGGCCTCGCCGCAGCGTCCATCGGGTTTCCACGGCCGCGCGCACTGGACCCTTGTGCCGCACGCGCGACCCGCGAAACGTGGCGTCGAGGCGTTGCTCGCGAATCGAGGCGGTGTACAGGTCTCCGCGATCCGTCGCGCTGTCCCACTGCAACACGTCGTGGATCGTACGCGACGTGGCGCGCTGGGTGACCGAGACGCGCCCGTCGTCGCCCACGGACAGCGACAGCATCCCGTTCGCGATCGTGTGACCGTCCGCACGCGCCGGGTCTGGGGGATCGGCGCGGCGGGTCCGCGACTGGTGCGGGAAACAGCGGACGCCGTACGCCGGAACTTCCGGAATCCACGCGACTGCCTCCGACACCAGGACGACGTCGTTGTCGGGGTAGTGGCGCGGCGATTCGGTCCGCTCGTGGGCAAGCGTCCGGCCGAGGATCTGGAGCGTGCCAACGCCGCGGAGCGCCGGCGCGCGCGGCGTGGCCGTCTCGAGCGGTCCTGGCGACGCATTCGCGCCGACCTTCACGTCGGCGACAAACGATGTCAGGCGGATCGTGGCGATGCCACCGCGCGGTCGGGCAGCGGCGTTCCGCACGACGGCGACGGGGCGCCACGCCGCTCGCTGCGTGCGCGCGGCATCGGGCACGTGGCCGATCAGGTCGTGGAGCGAGTCGTCGCGCACGCCGACGGCCTGCGCGAGCGCATCGTCGAGCCGAGCATCCATTGCGCGGGCGACGTCATCGGTCGAGCAGCCGCACAGCGTGTCGTGTGGATGGCAGAGGAGCAGGGACTTCCACGCCGCGCGCACCAGGGCCGAGCGATCGACGCCCGCGCCACGACGCGCGAGGGCGGCCCACGGCTCGGCGTCGCGGACGAGCAGCCGCTCCGCTTGCGCATTGCGCCTCTTCTGGTGTGCACGGGTGCCGAATGTGCCCTGCAGGGTCCAGGTGAATCCGTAGGAGTCACGCAACTCCCCGCGCACCTGCGGCAGGCGCATCCCTTGTGCGCGTGCAACGGCCTCGCGGGCAAACGTGGACAGTGAAGCCGGCCGTAGATCGTGCGGACGGGCGGCCGACCGGAGCGCATCGAGTGCGGCGCCAAGCGACGCCTGGCGGGCGTGATGATCCGCGCCGTTCGGCAGCAGCGCCACGCCGAGCTGCGAGCGACCAAGCAGGTCATCGCGGAGTTCGGCCCAGCGCGCCGCAGCGCCAGCGGCGTCGGCCGGGAGGTTCTCGCCGATGTCGTACCCCTTTCGTGACAGGTGGTAGAGCAGCACGCCATCCCCGTTCGGGGCAGTCCAGCGGGCGGCGTCGCCCTGGGGCCAGCGCGCGCTCCCGTATCCGCGCGAGAGAATCGTGAGCGGGAGGCCGAACCCCGCGGCGAGCGCGGGAAGCGCTGCCGGATGGCCGAATGAGTCAGGGCAGTACAGCACCGGCGGCGCCGTGGCGCCGAGCCTCGCCATCAGGTGACGACCGGCCAGCAGGTTCCGGACGAGCGATTCGCCAGACGGAATGAGCTCGTCGGCCAGCACGTACCACGGACCTGCCTCGAGGGCGCCACGTGCGAGCATCGCGGTCACGACCGCCGCGCGCTCCGGCTTCACGTCGAGGTAGTCCTCGATGACGACCATCTGGCCGTCGAGCAGGAAGCTCGATCCCTCGGGCGGCGGGTCGTCGATCAGCTCGTCGACGAGCGCGACAAGCCGCTGGCGGAAGCGCGCGGCCGGCAGGTACCACTCGCGGTCCCAGTGCGTGTGCGACACGACGTGGATCGCCACCGGCGCCATCTCGGTGTCCGGCCGTCCGTGCTTTGTGTCGTCTTCGTGAGGCACGATACCTTTCCGTCGCGTGGATTCCCCGGTCACTCCCCATCGGTCCGTTACCGTCCGCGCGCCCACGCGAATCGACCTGGGCGGCGGATGGACGGACGTCCCGCCGTACTGCGACGAACAAGGCGGGTTCGTCTGCAACGTCGCAATCAACCGCTACGCGGTCGCGACGCTCAGCGCCGACGAAACGTACCGCGCGGGAGCCGACGGAGCAGCCAGCGGCACTTCGGACGCGCTGACGGCTGCGGCGATGAAGCGGTCCGGCATTCCCGGAATCCAGCTGCACCTCACGAGCGACTTCCCGATGGGTGCCGGGCTTGGCGGATCGTCCGCCGCGCTGGCCGCCGTGCACGGCGCACTCGACGCCTGGCGCGGCGTGAAATGGTCGCGCCCGGGAATCGCCGAGGAGGGACGCCGGGTCGAGGTGGACGCACTCGGCATTGCCGGTGGCCGACAGGATCACTACGCCGCAACACACGGCGGTGCCCTGGGCCTCACGTTCACTGATTCCGTCCGGGTGCGGCCCATCCCCCTGAGCGCGACCACAGTGGCCGAATTCGAACGGCGCGGGCTGCTGGTGTACACCGGGGAGTCGCGCATCTCCGACATCACCATCCGCGCCGTGCTCGGCGCGTATCGCGAGCGCGACCCGGTCGTGTGCGACGCGCTCGCCGCGATGAAGACGCTCGCCCGCGACATGGTGGTCGTGCTGGAATCCGGGGACCTCGACCTGCTTGGCGCGCTGATCGCCGAGCACTGGCTGCATCAGCGGTCCCTGCACCCCGCGATTGCCACGGCGCGCATTGACGAAATCGTGATGCGGGCGCACGCCGCGGGGGCGCGCGGCTGGAAGGCGATGGGCGCGTCGGGCGGGGGATGTGTCTTCGTGCTTGCCGCCGCAGACAACGTGGAAACGGTTCGTGCCGCGGTCGGGCCGCTCGGGCAGTTCGTTCCGTTTCAGGTGGATCGCGACGGGCTATCCCTCATCGCGTGAATGGCGCGCCGGGCGCGCCGTTCACGCCAGCCAGCGATCGCGGTGTTCTGCGACGAATGCGTCGTCGGTGAGCTCCGGGTGGGCGGCGCACACCCGGGCGATCTCGTCGCCCTGGCCCGGCGACAGCGTCTCACCCGGGTCAAGGCACCAGGTGCCCTCGAGCAGCCCCTGACGCCTGAGCACTTCGTGGATGCCGGCAATGCACCCGCGAAACGCGTTCCGCACGTCAAAGATCGCGGCGTTGGCCGCGGTCATCGCGGCGCCTGCGTCGAGCAACCCGGCATTCACGGCCCCGCGCTCACGCGCCTCGTGTGCCAGCGCGAGCATGCCGACAGCCCGCGAGGTCCAGACGGCCCACTGGCCAAGCAGTCCGCCTGCGATGTGGCGCGTCCGTCCGCGCGAGGTGACGGGTGTGACAAGGTCGGCCACGATGCTGTCGTCGTTTCCCGTGTAGAGCGCGATGTCGTCTCGCCCCGAGTCGATGATCGCGCGCACCACGTCGAGCGTCTGGTACCGGTTGAACGGAGCAATCTTCACGGCGCACACGTTCTCGATCTCCGCGAAGGCGCGCCAGAACTCGTAGCTGAGCGGCCGGCCGCCCACCGCAGGCTGCAGGTAGAACCCGAACACGGGAAGCACGTCGGCGACCAGGCGGCAGTGGTCCACGAGTTCCCGGTCGGATGCATCGCGGAGCGCGCCGAGGCCGAGCAGCACGCAGTCGTAGCCGAGTCGTGCGGCGACCTCTGCCTCGCGAACTGCCGGACCCGTTGTGCCGATGACGCCGGCGACGCGCACGAACGGCCGCGGCGCGGCGTCGAGTTCTGCGCGGATGGTGTCGGCGGCGTGCGCGAGCACCGGTTCATAGAGTCCGTGGGTCCGGATCGCGAACTGCGTCGTGTGCACGCCGACAGCCACGCCGCCCGCGCCGGCGGCCACGTAATAGCGGGTCAGCGCGCGCTGGCGCCGTTCGTCGAACCGTCGTGCCGCATCGAGGGCGAGCGGGTGCGCGGGGATCACGACGCCTTTCTCGAGCAGTGCCCGCGTGGCCGTGTCCATTCAGAACTGTCCGTCGCGAACGGTGAACTTCGTCGGCTTGCCAAGCAGGGGGCGGCCTGCCGCGACCCACTCGGCGGTCCAATCGAGCATCTGATCGAGCGACACGACCGGCGGCGCCAGCAGCTCGTGCATGCGCCCGGCGTTGCTGAGCAGTGCGTCGGGCGCCTCGGCGCCGCCAAATACCGGAGTGCGGCCAAGTCGCGACCCCAGTGCTTCGGCGAGGGAGCGCACCACGAGCGTCTCGCGGCCCGTCACGTTCACGACGCACGCCGGAGATGACGCGTGGGCGAGCAGTTCGAGTGCGGCACGATTGGCGTCGCCCTGCCAGATCACGTTCACGTATCCCATCGCGAGGGGGATTGGCGTGCCCGACATCACCTGAGCAGCCAGGTCAGTCAGTACGCCATAGGTGAGCGCGACGGCGTAGTTGAGCCGCATGATGGACACGCGGGTGCCACGACGCGCGGCAGCCTCGAACACCTGCTCCCGCGCCACACACGACTCGGCGTACGCGCCCCTCGGGGCCACGGGATCGGTCTCGCGCGCCCCGCCATCCGTGACGGGCACCAGCGGGTACACGTTGCCCGTCGAGAACGCGACGATGCGGGCGTCGCGGTACCGGTCAGCGCAGTATTCGGGCACGGTGACGTTGAGCGCCCACGTCCGGTCGGGTGCGTCGGCCGTTCCGAACTTCTGGCCCGCCATGAAGACGACGTTCGGCGCGTCGGGAAGCGCGGCGACCGCGTCGCGGTCCAACAGGTCACACCGCACCGTCTCGACCCCCGCGTCATTGAGCGCGCGCTCGGCACCAGGCGACGAAAACCGCGAGACGGCAATGACGCGGCGCCCCGGCGCGGCGCGGGCTGCCATCCGTGCGAGCGTCGGGCCCATCTTGCCGCCCGCTCCGAGTACGATCACGTCGCCGGGACAGGCGCGGAGCGCCGCCTCGGCGCCCGGTCCGGGTTCCGACAGCCGTTCGTCCAGTTCGGCGAGCGACCGTGGCGCGGCGGTCATGCGCGACTCACCGGAATGTGGCGATCTCGTGCAAGGGCTTGCGCGCGAGGCGAGGCACGCGGGCGTCCTCGGCGGGATAGCCGGTTACGACGAGCATGATCGCCTTTTCGTTCGCCGGCCGGCCGAGCACCTTGCTGAGGAACCCCATCGGGCTTGGCGTGTGGGTCAGGGACACGAGGCCCGCGTTATGCAGGGCGGCCAGCAGGAACCCTGATGCGATGCCAACCGACTCGTTCACGTAATAGTTCGTGATGCGGCTGCCGTCCGGCGCCACGCCATAGCGCTGCGCGAACACCGCAATCAGCCACGGCGCGCTCTCGAGGTACGGCTTGTGCTCGTCCGTGCCGAGCGGGGCGAGGGCGGCGAGCCACTCAGCCGGGGCAGAGCTGTAGAACTCCGCTTCGGCGACCTCCGCCTCGCGGCGGATGGCGGACTTTACCTCAGGGTCGCTGACCGCCACGAAGTGCCACGGCTGCTGGTGCGCGCCGCTGGGGGCGGTGCCCGCCGTCTCGATGCAGCGTTCGATGATCTCCCGCGCCACAGGCCGCGAGCTGAAGTGGCGCGTCGTGCGGCGGCGTTGCATCTCGGCGGCATAGGCGCGACTCCGCGCGAGCATCTCGTCCGGCGGATACTCGCGGTAGCTCGAGAGCGGGACGAAGGCGGCCGGCACGGCCGGGTCGGACGGTTGCGACATGGAAATCCTCAGTTCAAGCCGGATCGGCAGCGTCCGGTCGGCTGTTCGCGTAGTTCGCTTGGCGGGCAGGCGTCTGTGCCGATTCGCTCGCTGCCCGGCGACTTCGACGTTAACATCTTCACCCTGTCACGGCCCTGGTTTTTCCGCCCGGCCGCCCCGCTCCAGTTGGAGGTACGATGTCAAGGTTCACCCCCGCCCTTCGGCTCGTTCTCGTTCTCGCGCTCGCGGCAGTGCCGCTTGCCGCCCAGGCGCCGGTCGCGACGGAGTTCAACAGCCTCCACTTCCGGTCAATCGGCCCGGCAACAATGTCGGGTCGCGTCGCCGACCTCGCCGTCTATGAGGCGAACCCCGCCATATGGTACGTGGCGACCGCGCACGGCGGCATCTGGAAGACGACCAGCAATGGCGCGCTGATGATTCCGCTGGCGCAGGACAAGGGCCTGCTGTCGTTTGGCGCGATCGCGATGTCGCAGCGCAACCCGGACCTCGTGTACGCGGGCGCCGGCGAGTCGAACAATCGCCAGAGCGGATCGTGGGGCGACGGCATGTGGAAGACGACCGATGGCGGCAAGACGTGGACCAACATCGGCCTTGTGAACTCCAAGCACATCGGCCGGATCGTCCTCGATCCGACCAACGACCAGACGCTGTTTGTCGCCGCGGCGGGCCCGCTGTACGGGCCCGGTGGCGACCGGGGCATCTTCAAGTCGACCGATGGTGGGCGCACGTGGCGCAACGTGCTGCCCGGCAATCAGGACACCGGGGCGAACGACGTGGTGGTGTCGCACTCCGACCCGCGGATCATGTACGCGGCGATGTACCAGCGGCGTCGCACGACGTGCTGCATGAACGGCGGTGGCCCGGGCTCGGGCGTTTACAAGTCCACCGACGGCGGCGAAACGTGGGCGCGCCTTGCGGTTCCCGGTTTTCCGTCGGGCGCGCTCGGCCGTGTCGGCCTCGATGTATACCGCCGCTCGTCGGGCATGATCTTCGTGAGCGTCGAAGCCCCTGGCGGCGGCCGTGGCGGTGCGCCCACCACCGGATCCCCCGACCAGCCGGCGGCCGGACCCGGCACCTACCGTTCCGATGACGGCGGGCTCACGTGGCGCCGGACAAGCACGAACAACCCGCGCCCGATGTACTTCAGCCAGATTCGCATCGACCCGAATAGCTCCGATCGCAACTATATGGGTGGCGTCGGGCTCCAGATGTCGATGGACGGCGGTCGCCTGTGGGAGCCCGATGCGTCGCTGATGATCCACGACGACCTGCACGCACTCTGGATCAATCCGGCGAACTCGGATCACATGATCCAGGGCAACGATGGTGGCGTCGCAATCTCGTACGACGGGGCGAAGACGTGGACCTTCATCCCGAACCTGCCGGTCGGCCTGTTCTACCACGTCGGGTTCGACATGGAGACGCCGTACAACGTGTGCGGCGGCATGCAGGACAACTACAACTGGTGTGGACCCAGCCGTTCGCGGCACACGCCGGGGATCATGAACTACGACTGGTTCCAGATCCAGGGGGGCGACGGATTTGTCGCCATTCCCGACCTGCGCGACTCGCGCATCGTCTACACGGAATCGCAGGACGGCAACCTCACGCGCAAGAACAAGGTGACGGGTGAGTCCAAGAGCATTCGCCCAACGCCCGCGAACGTCGTGAACGCGACCCCGGGAGAGCCGTCGTACCGGTTCCACTGGGACACGCCGATGATGTTCTCGCCGCACGACCCCGGCCAGCTGCTCACGGCGGCCAACCGGGTCTTCCGTTCCACTGATCGCGGGGACTCGTGGACGGCGATCAGTCCGGATCTCACGACCGGCGCGAATCGCGACACGATCGAGACGATGGGCGTCAAGGGCGCCGATATCAACATCGCGCGCAACGACGGCATCTCGCAGTGGCCGGCGATCGTTGCCCTCGCGGAATCGCCGAGGCAGGCGGGGATGTACTTGGCCGGCACCGACGACGGCAACGTGCAGATGACGCGGGACAACGGGCGGACGTGGACCAACATCACGAGCCGCCTCCCCGGGTTCCCGGCGCGCGGATTTGTCTCGCGAGTGGTGCCGTCCAAGTTCGACGCGGCCACGATCTATGTGACCGTCGACAACCATCGCGAGAACGACTACGGACCCCACGCGTGGGTGAGCAAGGACGCCGGTGCGACGTTCACGCGCATCACGAACGGCCTGGCCGGCGAAGTCACGCGGACGCTGACGGAAGACCTCAAGAATGCCGACGTGCTGTACATGGGTACGGAAACGGGGATCTTCGTGACGCTAGACCGTGGGCAGAGCTGGCGGCGGCTGAAGGCCAACTTCCCGACGGTGCGTGTTGACGAGCTCGCGATCCACCCGCGCGACAACGCCCTGATCGTGGCGTCGCACGGCCGCTCGCTCTGGATCCTCGATGACCTGTCGCCGATCCAGGAATACGCGGCCGCAGTGGCGGCGAGCACCGACGGCAAGGTGTTCTCGCCGAGCCCGGCGCTGCAGTGGAAGAACATGGACAACCGAAACGACGAGTTCTGGGGCCATCAGTATTTCGTCGGCGAGAATCCGCCACTCGACGCCGTGGTGTCGTTCTACCTGAAGCGCACGGTTCCGGGTCTCGCGCTGCGGGTGACCGACGGCAGTGGCCGCACGATCCGGAACATGCCGGTTTCCGCCGCGAAGAACGTCGCCGGAATCCAGACGACGTGCTGGGATCAGCGCGGCGAGCCGCTGCCGGCCGATTCGGCGCTCGCGAACCTGCAGGCGCAGTTCGCGGGCGGCGGCGGTCGTGGAGGACGCGGCGGTGGCACGCCGGCCGTGCCGGGAATTCCGGTTCCGGCGCCGACGCCCGGCTACCTGCCGAGCAATCCCTGCGCGGACGGTGGCGGCGGTGGTGGAGGCGGCGGCGGACGCGGCGGGAATCCTGCCGCGGCGCCGCACGTCATTCCCGGCAACTACACCGTGCAGCTCGTGGCCAACAACACCGTGCTCGACTCGAAACCGATTCGCATCGTCGGTGACCCGGAGGTTCGCATCGCCGGTGCCGAACGGGCGCGCTACAACGAGATTGCCAACGACTTGCACACGCTGCAGGGGCGCGCGCTCGCCGCGCAGAGCGCCCTCAACGCGCTCAACACGAGCGTGAACGCCGCGACGCCGATGGTGCGAAATGGCGCGTCGATCCCGGCCGACGTGAAGACGCGCTGGGAGGCGTTCACGAAGGAATGGGAGGCGGTGGGCCGCAAGTTCGGCGCCGTCAGCGCGCCGGCGCCCGCGGGTGGGCGCGGTGGTGGTGGCGGTGGTGGTGGCGGCGGCGGTGGCCGCGGGGGCGGCGCCGTCGACCCGGACAACGTCGTCGCCAAGGTCGCACTCGCGAGAAACGCGGTCGGCGCGTTCTGGGAAACGCCGAGCGCCGCGACGATGAAGCAGTACACCGATGCAAAGTCGGCACTGCCGCGCGCGATTTCCGAGGCGAATGCCTTCCTCACGAAGGCCAACGCCATGAGCAACACACTGAAGAGCCACAACATCACGCTTACGGTACCCGCGCCGATCAGGTAAGCGCGGGCAGGTCCAACTGACAGGAGTGCGGGACATGCGTGTACGTCACCCGAAGACCGCCGTCGCATTTGCGACGGCGGCTATGCTCGTTCTCGCCGCCGGGGTGCGGGCGGATCGTCAGGCGGAGGCGCACGGCACGACGGCAGCGTCTGCGCCGTCGGCGCTGGACACCGCGCTGATGCGCAACTTCCGGTGGCGCGCGATCGGGCCGGATCGTGGCGGCCGGTCGATCGCCGTGAGCGGCGTGCGAGGCCGCCCCAACGAGGCGTACTTCGGTGCGGTGGGCGGTGGCCTCTGGAAGACCACCGACGCCGGGACGACGTGGGCGCCGGTCACCGATGGCCAGATTCGCAGCGCGTCCGTCGGCGCCGTGGCCGTGTCCGAGACGAACCCCGACCTCGTGTACATCGGGATGGGCGAGACGTGCATTCGCGGCAACATCATGTCCGGCGATGGCGTGTACCGGAGCACGGATGCCGGCAAGACCTGGACGCACGTCGGCTTCGCGTCGAGCGAAAACATCTCCAAGATCCGGATTCACCCGCTGAATCCAGACATCATCTTCGTCGCGGCGTTCGGAAAGCACAGCGCGCCCAATCCCGACCGCGGCGTGTACAAGAGCACTGACGGCGGCAAGACGTGGCGCAAGGTGTTGTACCGCGACGACAAGACGGGCGCAATCGACATCTCGATTGATCGCACCGATCCGCGCGTGATGTACGCGGCGATGTGGGAGGCGTTCCGCAAGGAATACACGATGTCGAGCGGAGGCCCGGGATCGGGGCTCTTCAAGTCCACCGACGGCGGCGAAACCTGGACGGAGATCACCCGCGCTCCCGGTCTCCCGGCCACAGGCGTGGTCGGGCGCATCGGGGTCGCCGTCTCGGGCGCCAACCCGAACCGCGTGTACGCGCTCGTCGAGCACGAGCACGGCGGGCTGTTCAGCTCGAACGACGCCGGCCGCACGTGGTCGCTCACCAACGACAGCCGCAACATCCGGCAGCGCGCGTTCTACTACACGCACGTCTTCGCC
>CAZLAU010000001.1:119322-134203 GCA_964557615.1 uncultured Gemmatimonas sp. | reverse complement strand
ACAAATTATGACATCCAGTTCGTCCCGGCCTCGCGGTTCCACTTCGTGGTCATCTTCTTCGACTGAGTCCAGAACTCGATCGAGCCACGGCCCGTGATGTCGCCCACGCCGAAGCGCGATTCGTTCCATCCGCCGAACGAGAACGGCTCGCGCGGCACGGGAACGCCGACGTTCACGCCAACCATTCCGGCGTTGGCGCGCTCCATCACCTTGCGCGCCACGCCGCCGCTCTCGGTGTACACCGACGCGGCATTCCCGTAGGGCGACGCGTTCTCCACGGCGATCGCCTCGTCGACGTCCCTTGCGCGGATGATGACGAGCACGGGGCCGAACACTTCCTCCTGCGCAATCTTCATTTCCGGAGTGACGTGGTCAATGATGGTCGGTCCGAGGAAATACCCGTTCTCCCGTCCGGGAACCGTTGTCTTCCGCCCGTCCACGATCACCGTTGCGCCCTGCCGTTCGGCGTCATCGATGTACCCGACAATCCGCGCCTTCGCCTCGGCCGAGATGACCGGGCCGATGTCCTTGCCGGGAATCATCGCCTTGGCGATCTCCGCCATCCGCGCGATCACGTGGTCGGTCGCCGACACGGCCACCATCACCGACGCGGCCATGCATCGCTGGCCGGCGCAACCGGACATCGATGCCACGATGTTGCCGGCCGCCATTTCGCGATCGGCGTCGGGCATCACGATCAGATGGTTCTTGGCCCCGCCCAGTGCCAGGCAACGCTTGAGGTTGTTCGTCGCCCGGCGGTACACCGCCTTCGCCGTCTTCGTTGACCCCACGAAGCTGATGGCCCGGATCTCCGGATGATCGCAGATCGCCTCGACGATCTCCTTGCCGCCGTGCACCACCTGGAACACGCCGCTTGGCAGCCCGGCCTCGGCCAGCAATTCGGCGGTGCGACCCGCCGACAGCGGGACGAGCTCGGATGGCTTGAGGATGAAGCAATTGCCCAGCGCGATCGCGTTGGGGATTGACCAGTGCGGCACCATGTTCGGGAAGTTGAACGGCGTGATGCCGGCGACGATCCCGAGCGGAAATCGCTCGATGCGGCACTCCACGCCCCGACTCACTTCCAGCACCTCGCCCGTCGCGATCTGCGGCAGCGAGCAGGCGAACTCGCACAGCTCAGCGGCTTTCTGGACCTCGGCGCGCGCTTCGGACGCGATCTTGCCGTTCTCCTCGGAAATCAGCGCCGAGAGCTCGTCGATGTGCCGCTCGAGAAGCGCCTTGTACCGGAAGAACACCTGCACGCGCTCCTTGATCGGGAGCGCCGACCAAGCGGGAAACGCGCGCCTCGCCGCCGCCACGGCGGCATCGAGCTCGCGCGTGCCCGACATCGGCACGCGCGAGATGACCGAGCCGGCCGACGGGTCGAACACATCGATCTCCGGCAGCTCCGCCACTGCGAAACTGCCGTCCACATAGTTCCGAACGTGCGGGTATTTCATTCCGTTGCGTGTCCTTCGCGGTACCGCCGACGATTCATTCGATCTTGAATGTCTGGATCATCCCCTTGTCCAGGTGCGGCTTGCCATCCTTGGCATCGGGTACGAAGCAGAGCAGCGCGTAGTCGCCCGGCGTCAGGTCGAGCTCGATCCACGACCGTGAACCGGTGAGCGCCACGCTGGAGCCGCCAAGCGCGGTCGCCGGCGGAGGACCGTCCATCTTCGCCATCCACTTGCCGAAATCTTCCATGGTCTTGCCCGGTGCAAGGCGCATCACGAAGACCTCGTGCGGCTGCGGCCCCGAGTTGAGCACCTCGACTACCTGACGGCCGGCGACGAGCGGCTTGGAAAGAACGAAGTTGTAGTCCGCCATCGTCATCGTGACATCCGCCGTCGGCGCCGCCGCCATCGCCCCCGTTGCCGGGGTCACCGTCAGCGCCTTCACCATCCCGCGCGCCGTGTGCGGCATGGCGTCGGGAACGTCCACCACGCAGATCACTGCATAGTTGCCGGCGTCCACGTTGGTCGTGAGCGTCGACGACATCTTGGGGTCCGGCACATTCGGCCCCGGCATGAACACCGCCCACCCCGGCGGCATTCCCGGCGTCTTGAACGCCGCCTCGAGGTCGGCGAGCGTCTTGCCGCTGTCGAGTCGCACGAGCTGCAGGTGGTGATATCCGGGTCCGGCATTCTCGAGCACGAACTTCGTCATGCCCGCCGGAATCGTGTCCGGACCGTGGAACGCATAATCCACCGCGTGGAACGTCACGGTGTTCGGCGCGGCCGGCGCGGCCGGCGGTTGCTCGCCGGGCGAGCACGCAAGTGAGAATGCCGCGGTGGTGACGGCGAATGCACGCGAAAAGTGGGACACGACTGCCTCTCGGTTGGGGGGAATCGAGAACGACCTACTGCGCGAGACGCTTGGACTCGCGCGCCGAACGCAGCATGGAAATCGACGTGTACAGCACGACGATCACGACGAGCCACCGCACGGTGGTGAGCGGCAGCGATTTCACGATCAGGGCCGCGATGAGCACGGCGGGTATGCCGGCCAGCGCGAGCCCCAGGGCAGGTCGGAGCGCGAGGCTCCCTTCCTTCACGAAACGTGCACTGGCAATCGGCATGAGGAAGGCGCAGGAGCCCATCATGATGGGAAACGCCGCCGTGGGGTTCATGCCGAGCAGGGAGATCATGATGAGGCTCGGCGCGTACAGTCCCACGCCGACGGTCATCAGGGCGCCGAGGACGAAGTTTCCGACGATGCCCACGGCAAGCAGCGCGCCGGTCAGCACCGTGGCCGTGCCTCCGGGAATCGTGGGCGTGCCGCGCATCTCATCGAGGTTCTTGATGATGAAGAGCGTCGCCGCGGCCAGCAGCGCGATGCCCATCCCCAGCTGCACGCTGCGCCGCGACCATTTGGCGACGACGCCGGCGCCGAGCCGAGCGCCGGCCACGGCGGCGAGAATCAGCAGCACGAGGGTCGTGAAGTCCACCTCGACGATCGCGATGAAGATGAACGCCTGGGCAATCGTCGACGGCGTGTGCCCGGCCGTGAGCGTGCCGGGAATCACGCGGTCGTCCACGATCTTCATCGCCTTCCAGACGGCCGTCGTCGGCGCGTACGAGCCGATGCCGAGCGTGTCGAAGAAGTTCGTTACGAAACCGATCGCCAGCTCGATCGGCCTGGGCCACCCCGTGCGCCCGCGGTGCAGCAGCAGCGCGATCGTCATGCCGAGCATTCCCAGCGTCGCAATGGACACGAACATGCTGGGCGTGGCGCCCGCCCCGAACGGCGAGACGAATTGCACCGGACCGTCGCCAACCTGAACGCCACCACCGGCGATCCAGCCGAACACCGCGCCAATGAGGATCCCGATCACGACCCCGGGCACGGACGAGCCCTTGGGCGGTGCGCCCGCGTCACCGTTGCCTGCGGCGGCGCTGTTGCCGACTCCGCGGACCCAGGAGACGGCGTAGTACGCGACGAACAGGCCGAGTGCGAGAAAAAGCCAGGCTTTGGGCGTCATCGGCGAGAGTGGCCTCGTTGGGGGAATTCGCTGGAGTGGGACTGGGCATCAATCTGGCACGGATGCGGGTGATTCGCAGCGCCCCGCCCGGCCGTCATCCCACCTGCGACGGCTCAAGCCGCTCCAGCGCGCGACCCAGCCAGAGCATGATCGCGTACGACTCGCCCGCCACGGCCAGCGCGCCCACGACAATCACGAACGGTGCCGCCACCACGGCCGGCGGCTGCACCATCGAGAAGACGATGAACGCCACGGCAGCGGGGGCGATCATGCAGAGCAGGAAACTCACGAAGAGCGCGAGCATCCCAAGCATCGCCTGACCCATTACCTCCATCCCGCCAACGCCCTGGCCCGCCCCGCCGAGCTGTACCCACCCGGGAAATGTCACCGCCACCCCGTTCTGCAGCGTTGCCATGCAGAGATTGAGGGCCACAAGTGCGATCGGCATCGTGACTACAACCGCGAGCGCCACGGATCCGGGCATCGGGTGCGCACTCAGTTGCAAGGCGCCGGCGGCGATCGCGAGCAATAGCGTCTGCATCGCTGCGAGCGGCAGCGCCGACGACGCCACCTCGGCCAGTACAATCTCGCGCCCGCGCAGTGGAAGCGTCTTCAGCACCGACAGGTTCAGCAGGTCAGCCCTGAGATCATTTCGCACGGACATGCCGCCGGTCATAAACAGCATGAAGGCGACCATCGCGGCGGCAATGGCAACAGACGCCGCCGGGTCTCCCGACTTCACCGACAACATGGCGGCAATGACACCGGGCATGATCATCGCACCGATGAACTGCGTCGGGCGCCAGGTCCGGATCAGGTTGAGCGCGTTCTTCCAGAGGATCGCAATCGCCGGGTGCCCGCGTGGCGGGAGCGCCAGCGTGCGTTTGGCCTTCGGCGCCGTGTCGTGTGCGGCGTGGATTCCCTTCTTGCGCACCGACTCGAGCAGCGCGTGACGCTTGGCCGAAGCCTCGGCCGCGGCCTCCTCGAACGCCACCTGCGTCCGCAGCACCCAGACCGCGTGGAACAACAGCACGCCGACGGCGGGGCCCATTGCCACTGCCCACGCACCCAGGGACTTCGCAAAGGTCGGCGCCACGATCAGCGAGAACGGAAACAGCACGACCTGCACTGCCGGCAGCGAGGTGACCGCCGTGACCCGCGCGATGATTCCGGCAATGGACGAGTCGGGCGACCGTCCCGGTCCCTCGGCGACGAACGCAACGCCGATGACCGCCAGGATCACGATGCCCACGGCCTGCGAAAGCCAGGTGCGACGTGCGCCCGATGCGCCGTGCTCGACCGTCGCCGACCGCACGAGCGCCGCGCCCAGCCGGTGCAGGCCGAGCGTCGAGAACATCACCCAGAGCGACACCACGGCCAGCCACCGCGGGATCGCCTGCGGGCCGTTGCCGAACAGGAACGCGAAGATGAACGCGTTCAGCACGATCGGCGGCTGGGCCCCGGCGATTTTGTAGATAATGAGCTGGCGCCGGCTCACGGGTGCCGGAAAAAGCAGTGAAACCTCGGCCTGCGTGAACGCGAGCGCGCTTTGCGCCCCACCTACCAGCCACGAGCTCGCCAGGATCAGCAGGAGCATCAGCGGTGCTATCTGCTCGACCGTGGTGTTGGCGAACATGTTGATTCCGCCACTGCCGCCGCGCGTGCTTCCATAAAGCAGCACGCCGAAATACGCCGTGATGATCACGAAGCCGAGCGCATACTTCGGGCGGCGCAGGCGCCTTGCCATCGTGACCAGCCGGTTGCGAAGCGTACGCACGATCAGGTACGCGAACGTCCCCGCGTGCGCGGTCATTGGGGCGCCGGATCGCCGGTGAGGGCGAGAAACACATCCTCCAGCGAGAGCCCCGCGAGCTCCGGTCGCGTGGCCACGATGTCGGCGAGCGTCCCGAACGCCACGGCGCGCCCCTTGCGGAGAAAGAGGAGCTTGGAGCAGAGCTCCTCGACGAGGGTCAGGAGGTGGGAACTCAGCACGACCGCAGCGCCGGCGCGGGCCCGTGCCGCAATCGTTCCCCGCATCTTGCGCATCCCGCCCGGGTCGAGGCCGGTGAGCGGCTCGTCGAGCACCAGCACTGACGGGTCGTGCAACAAGCCGCAGGCGATGGCCAGCTTCTGCTTCATCCCGCGCGACAGCTCGCCCGGCATCGCCTTCAGCTTGTCGGAGAGTTCCAGCTCGGCGAGCAGTGGACCCACGCGCGACTCGGCGTCCGCCACCCCGTACAACCGCGCGATGAAGCGGAGGTGCTCCTCGACCGTGAGGTAGTCGAACAGGTGGGGTTCATCGGGAATGAACGCCAGGCTCCGCTTCGCGGAAACGGAATCACGCTGGATGTCGTGCCCGCCCACCTCGACCTGCCCGGTCGTCGGCGCGACGATTCCGCACAGTGCGCGCAGCGTCGTGGTCTTGCCCGCCCCGTTCGGCCCGACCAGGCCAAGCACCTCGCCTGGCTGTACGTCGAACGACAGGCCATCCACGGCCTTCAGCGACCCGTAGCTCTTCGTCAGCTCCCTGACGACGATCATGCAATTCCCCGATGGCTCCCGGCCATCAGTGGTCAGCCGCGAGAGCGGTGAGGGACAAACACCACTACCGCGGGTTGCCGTCGCTGGCGACCGGCGGTTTCTCGGCCCGCTTCAGGTACTTGTCAAGCCAACTTTCCATCTTGTCGAAGAAGACCATCCACCGCGAATGCAGCAACGTTTCGTGCACATCGTCGGGGATCACCATCAGCTCGTAGTAGATCTTGTTGGCGCGGAGCAGCTGCACCAACCCCACCGTCTGGCCGAAGGCCACGTTGCGGTCGTCGTCGCCGTGGAGCAGCAGCACCGGCGATTTCCACTTCGAGATCTGCGAGATCGAGCTCGACTTGTAGCTCACCGACGCCGTGTCGAGGGAGTTGCCCTGCAGGTGGACGCCCGCCAGGTCCACGCCCGTGATGAACAGGTCCGAGTTTCGGGCCAGCGCCTCCGCCGTGAGGAGCCCGCCGTACGAGAGACCCCAGATGCCCACACGTTTCGGGTCGACATTCGGATGCGACGCGAGCCACTGTCCCGCCGCCAGCACATCCTGGTATTCGGACTTGCCGTTGCCCCCCGTGTTCGGCGCCTCGCGGAAGCTCTTTCCGTAGCCAATCCCGCTGCGGAAGTTCACGCTCAGCACGACGTACCGCTGGCTCGCCAGCCACTGGTTGACGCCGTAGAACACGTGGTAGAACGACAGGTAGTGATAGCCAAGCAACATCTGTCGCCGTGGACCGCCGTGGACGAACACGATCGCCGGCAGCTTCTCCCCCGGCTTGACGTCCTTCGGCACGAAGAGCTGGTTGTTGAACTTGAGGCCGTCGGGCGCTGAAAGCGTGACGTTGGTCGGCACCACGTGCGCGTCCGTCGGGAAGTCCTTGCCCAGCGTCGGATAGACGATCTTCTCGCTCGTCGCCGGTGAGTTGGCGTCCGTCGGCCAGATCCCGACGCTCTGCGGACGGATCGCCGTCGCCGACAGCGTCGCCAGGTACCGGCCCGACGCGAGGGGCAGCGGATATGTGGTGATCTCGCCCGTCGTCACGCGCACGGGCGTGCCGCCCGCCGTCGGCACCTTCCAGATGTGACGGCGGTCGATGTCGCCGACGTTGCTGGAATAGAACAGCCACTGCCCGTCCGGCGAGATGCCGGTGTGTTCCATCTGCCCGTCACCAGGCGTGAGGACGACCGGCTCTGCGCGCGGCGTGGTGGCGCTCAGCGAGTACATCCGGATCCATTCCTCGGGCTCGAGCTGGAAGAGGAACGCATTGCCGGCCCAGGTGATCCCGTTCATTGCAGCGTAGATCCGGTCGCCAGCACCGTTGCGCCAATGTTCGCGCGCCTCGCCGGTTGCCGGATCGCCGATCATGATCTTGAGCGTCGAGCCGTCTTCGAACGCCGAGCTGTAGAGGCCCGGCCGGTCGTCGCCCGCGCGGCCGCCTGCCCCCCGGCCCCCTGCTCCACGCCCGCCACCGCCGGCGCGTCCGCCACGCCCCGCCAACACCGGCGCGCCGCCGGCCGCCGTGCCCGTGGGCTGCACCATCTGACCGAACGGAAGGCCGGGCCGCCGCGTGAACGCGATCTGCTTGCCATCCGCGGACCAGGTCGGGCTCGCGTCAAAGTCCACGTCGGGCGCCATGTAGTGCACGGAGTGCTTCGCCATGTCATAGATCGCGATGTAGCTGTGGTCGTTGCGATTCGAAACGAAGGCGATCTTCGTGCCGTCCGGCGACCAGACCGGGTTGCTCGATGTGCCCCACGCCTTGATGAACGGCTCGAGCCCCTTGTCGCGCGCCGACGTCTGCGGCGTCTGCGACACCGCCACGCGATGGATCTGCCCATCCTTCATGAAGAGCACCCAGCGCCCGTTCGGCGAGAGCACGGGGTTGCCGCCCTCGGCGAGGCGCCACGCCGCGCCGCCTGTGGTCCGCACCGCCCAGATCGCCCGTTCCGCGCCGTCCGGATCTGCGGTCGGGTTTGCCACCCACCCCTGGCTGTTCGGATTCAGGCCGCGGACGAATACGACGACCGAGCCGTCGTCCGAGATGTTCACGTTCGTGAGCTCGACGCCGTCGTCCGCGAGGAAGCTCGTCAGCCGCCGCGGGGTGAATGCCGGCCCGGCTGCGTAGTACACGTTGCGCCTCCCTTCCTCGTACACCTGCCAGGCGATCCGGTCAGCCTTCTTCGCCGCGACCATGAACTGGGGATACCCCGGCGCGAGGTATTGCTGGATGGTCGGCGTGTGTCGCGGCTGCTGCGCCTGCTGCGCGAGCGCCGGCGCCGCCGGCACAAGGACGAAGGCGCCGGCAATGGACGCGGCGAGGATGAAACGGGTGGGGAAACGCATCGGCTCCTCGGGACTGGTGCTGCGTGACGTGGGACGGGTGCTGCCTTGCAGGTCCGGCGGCGCCGAGTGCCGAGCGCCACTGGATCGCTAAAATGCCATCATCTGGGTGAACTTCACCACCACGCTGCGCCCGGCCATCGGTGCGTCCGGCGTGGTGAACCGCTGCTCGTTGAACACGATGAACAAGTCCGACAGCGGGTGGTGGATCACGTTGAAGCGGATGTTGCTGTTCAGCTGCTTCGTCGCCGCATCGTACTGGGCCAGCGCGTCGAGGAACATGTTCGTGGTGAACGAATAGTTCGCGCGGCCCGTCCACACCGTTGCCTCGAAGTCCTGCCGCGGCACGTCGAGCGACACGGATGAGTGCTGCGCGCCGGCCGACAGGCGCAGTCGGTGGCTCGGCCGGAGGTTCACGGAGGCGTTGACCGTGCGCTGATCGCCGCTCCAGAGGCCCCCGACCGCGGCTGAATAGTTGAACGACACGCGCCGGCTCGCGTCGGTGTTGCCGCGCACCATCCACTCGAACCAGTTGTAGCTCCCCGGCGCGAGCCGCTGGGCCTGCGGGTTGCCGCGGTTCAGGCGCAGCGAGTCGCGCAGCAGCTCGAACTTGGCGTTGCCGGAGATCTCGATGAATCCGCCATTGCTGAAGAACCAGCTGTTGCCGTTGTGCAGGCTCTTGCCGATCGTGCGTCCGCTGAGGTCGGTGTAGTAGTTCCACGTCACGTGCGGGTGGATCTCCCGAACGCCGCGCTCGCGCCACCACGCCCACCGCGGCCGGACCCCCGCGTCCAGGAACGACTTCCGTACGTCGGTGCGCCGGTAGAACCCGAGGTCGTTGTCGAATCCGTCGCCGATCTCGAGCACGGCGGCCTTGCCGTGGAAGAACGGCCCCTCGTAGTTGAGCGACGTGCGCCACGTGTACTCGCCGCCGGACTTGTCGGGGCTGTTCGACGCCACCGCGAACGAGTTCCAGTCCACCTTGCCGGCGAACCGGATGTTCGCATCCAGCCCGTACACCTGGTTGTAGTCGTCGGTCGAGTCCGTGGCGTGCCGCGACATGTAGATCACGCCAAGGTCCGATCCGCGACCCACGTTGCGACGCACGCGCACGGCGCTGTACAGGTTGGCCGGCGTTGCGCCGGTGCGCTCGGCCTGCATCGCGAGGGCGCCGATGCCAAACCCGCCGGCACTGCCGGTCAGCCGCCCGCCGACGGGAATCGTCACCGGCTGCCCCGTGGAGGTCAGGCCGATGCGCCGGCTGAAGAACAGCAGCATGTCCTCGTCCTGCGTCGGCGGCTGGAACACGCGATTCATGCGCGCGGCATCGCCGACGTAGAACGTGCCGGAGTTCTCGAGGAAGAATTCGCGCTTCTCCGGGAAGAACTGCGAGAACTGCGTCAGGTTCACCTGCAGCTCATCGGCTTCCACTTGGGCGAAGTCCGGGTTCACCGTCAGGTCGAGTGTCAGCGACCGCGTGACTCCGGCCTTGATGTCGAGTCCGGCGTCGCCCGTCGAGGTGAACGGCGACGTGCCAACCCCGCGGACCGACCGGCCGAGTCCGTAGGGCTTGATGCGAAGGTCGCGCGTCGCCCGTTCCGGGTGCACGCCCACCAGATCGCCCGCCAGCGAGACCCGCGCGAGGTTGTACTCGCGCGGAATCGGTGACCAGAAGGTGATCTCGTTCTTGCGGCGGATCCTGCGTGAGAAGTTGATGCCCCACGTCGGTTCGCCGGCCGGATCGAATCGCAACGCGCGGAACGGAATCGCCATCTCGAGCGTCCAGCCGTCGGCCACGCGCCGCGTGCGCACGTGCCAGACCGCATCCCAGCTGGCGTTCGTCTCGCGGCCCTCGTTGGCCACCTGCCGGTCGGCCCGCGCGCCCTCCACGTTCGTGATGAACACGTAGCCGTTGCGCCGGTCGCGGAACGTGTCGAGGATCACCTCGAAGTCGTCCTGATCCTCCTCACGGAAGTCCTTGCGGATCTCGCTGACGATCAGCGCCTGGGGATCGCTGTCGTGCAGGTAGGCGCCGATGTACAGATTGTCCGCGTCGAACATCACGCGCACCTCGGTCGCTTCCGTTGCCGGTTCGCCGGTTCGGGGCTCGCTTTGCACGAACCCGCCCGCCACCTCGGCGCGCGCCCACGCCGGCTCGTCGAGTGCGCCGTCGATCGAGATGCGGTCGGTCGTGGCGGCGGCGGTCAGGGACTTTGCCGCTCGGGGATTTCGCGCGCCCGGTGGGCGCGGCGCTGCCGTCACCTCGGCAACCGGGCGGGCGGACGCGGAGGTGCTGGCGGGGCGAGCTTGGGCAGACAGCGACGGGGTAAGCGCCGCCGACCCCAGCAGCGCAAGAATCAGGCGTGGGTTCATGGCGTGAATTGTACGACCGGGATATGCCCGAGCGCTGGCTAACCCCTATGTTCCGCCTTCCAAAGGGTCCTCCGGGTCATCCGTGAATACAAGAATCGTCGTCCCCGACGACTTCCCATCGGTCCTTTCAGGCTCCCGCGCCGAGCAACGCCTGCGCGCGCTCGGCGAGGTGACCATCTACACCGAGCGCGGCGCCGACGACGAAGCCGAGCTGGCCAGGCGCGTGGGCGACGCTGTTGCCGTGGTCAACATCCGGGCGCACGCGAAGTTCTCGCGCCGCGTGCTCGACGCCTGCCCGAACCTCGGCATCATCTCCGTCTGGGGAACCGGCACCGATCACATCGACCTCGAGGCGTGCCGGGAGCGCGGAATCGTCGTGGCTCGCACGGCCGGTGTGAATGCCCACGCCGTCGCCGAACACGCCATCGCCCTCACCCTCGCCGTGCTGCGCCGGATTCCGGCGCTCGACGCCGGGATGCGCACTGGGGGTTGGGCGCGCACGCCAATCCACCAGCTCGAGGGCACAACGGTCGGTGTTGCGGGGCTCGGCGCGATCGGCGCTCGCTTCGCGGCGCTCGCCGCCGCCTTCGGCACGCGCGTCATTGCCACCACACGCGGGCCCGATGATGGCCGCGCAGCAGCCATCGGAGCGCGCCACGTGCCGCTGGACGCGTTGCTCGCCGAGGCCGACGTCGTGAGCCTGCATTTCCGGCTCGATTCCGGCACCCGCGGTATCATCGGACCCTCGCAGATCGGCCTGATGAAACCATCCGCGGTGCTCGTGAACACCGCACGCGGCGCACTCGTCGATCACGAGGCGCTCGTCGGCGCGCTCCGTTCCGGGCGAATCGCCGGCGCCGCGCTCGACGTCTTCCACGACGAGCCCGTGCCACCGACCGATCCGCTGGTCCGGATGCCGAACGTCGTGCTGTCGCCGCACATCGCCGGCAACACCCCCGAGGTCATCGCCGCGGGGCTCGACCTCGCCGTGCAGAACGTCGCGTCACACCTCGGCCGGGGCGCCTGAGGCGTCCGCACCCTCTGCGCGCGCCACAAGCGCCGCGCTGGCGATGTGCGATGTGGCATTGAGCAGCGTCTTGAACATGTCCGGTATCGCGTCCACCGCAATCAGGATGCCCACGCCTTCGGCCGGGATTCCATACTCGACGAGCACGGGCGAGATGAGGAAGAGGCTTGCCGACGGAATTCCCGGCACGCTGAACGAGATGAGTGTCGAGGTGATCACGAGCATTGCAAGCGCGCCAATTCCCACCGGCACGCCATACAGCGTGCCGAGGAACAGGAATCCGACGACCCACGCAATCGGCACGTTCGGCCGGAACACCGACACGGCAAGCGGAATGGTGAATCCGGTTGCCGCGGGCCCGAGCCGGAGCACGTCGCGCGCGCCGGAAATTTCCGCCGGAAACGCCGCGAGGGATGACCGGGTGGTGAACGCCACGGCCTGCGCAGGCAGCGCGGCGGTGACGAAACGCCGCAGCGGCACCCGCCCGGCGATCACCACGAGCGGATAGATGAGCAGCGTGAACGCGAACAGCACCGCACCGAGTGTGACGATGTAATGCGCCAGCGCTCCCGCCGACGACGCGCCCATCCTGGCGCCCAGTCCCAGCGCAAGCGCGAACACGCCCACGGGTGCGGCGACCAGGATCCACTTCACGAGCACCACCAGCGCGTCTGATATGGCGCGGCACACCTCGATGAACGGTTCGCGCTTGTCGCGCGCGACACGCGTGAGCGCGAGGCCGAGTGCGACGGCGAACACCACCACCGGCAGGAGCGCCCCGTCGGCGGCCGCCTTCACCGGGTTCACGGGGACTATGTCCACGATGCGCTGCGCCAGCGATGGCATCGCCGCGGGCGCAGCGACGGCACCACCGGCCGATTCACGAAGCCGCGCGGCCACGTCGGCCGGAATCTCGAGCCGGTCCATCGACAGCGGCGCAACCAGCAGCGCAAAGAAGCCGCCGGCCAGAAGGATGACAGTGAAAACGGCCACGGCGTACCCACCCAGCCGGCCCACCTTTCCTGCTTCACCTGACGTCGCCACGGAGGCGATGGTCAGCGTTGCCACGAGGGGAATCACGGTCATCCGGATCGCGTTGATCCACAGCGTTCCGATCATCTCGACATTCTTCGCGGCCGCAACGAAGCCGGCGGTGGCGCTTGCCTGGATGATCGCCCCGATGGCGAGCCCGACGACGAGCGCCGCGAGGATGACCACGGCGTCGCGGGTGGTGCTTCGGGAGGCTGGCTGGCCGGACACGGATTTCATATTATCGGCCATCCCGCCATTTAATAAGGAAGGAACCAATGAGCCCGTCCCGGATGCTCGCCCTGGCCGCCGCCGTTGCCGTCGCCGCGGCCGCGCCAGACCTCGCCGCACAGAACTCCGATCGCATCACGCTGGCCGACTACCTCGAGTGGGAGGGCGTGTCCAACCCCCAGCTCTCACCCGACGGGACGCGCATCATTTATACGCGGAATTGGATCGACAAGCTGAATGACCGGCGTCAGTCGTCGGTGTACATCATGAACGCCGACGGTACCAAGCCGCGGAAACTCGTCGACGGGAGTGCGCCGGTCTGGTCGCCGGACGGCTCACGCATTGCCTACACCACGCAGGGCGAGCCGAACAACACCACGCAGATATTCGTCCGGTACATGGACGCCGAGGGCGCCGTCACGCAGGTCACGCGGCTGACGTCCGCGCCCGGTAGCGTGCGATGGTCGCCTGACGGCAAGTCGCTCGCATTCACCACCCAGGTGCCGAACAACTCGCCGACGGCGCGCGCCGAAGGCCAGCTCGGCCAGTTCCGTCCGCGCGGGGCGACCTGGACCGCCGCGCCACGCGTCGTCGAGAAGCTCGACTACCGGCAGGACGGTCAGGGTTTCACCGCCGACGCCACCCAGCACCTGTTTGTCGTGCCGGCCGACGGCGGCACCCCGCGCCAGATCACCTCTGGGGAATGGAGCGCCGGCGCCGCGCAGTGGACGCCCGACGGCAAGTCGCTCGTGTACGCCGCCGGTCCCCGCATTCCGGACGCCGACTACGAGTGGCGCGAATCCGAGGTGTACTCGGTTGATGTCGCGACCGGCACGATCCGGCAGCTCACCACGCGCAAGGGCCCCGACAACAGCCCAGCCGTGTCTCCCGACGGCAAGTGGATCGCCTACACCGGATACGACCACACGACCGACACGTGGGTGGACTCCAAGCTCTACCTGATGGCGATCGACGGCTCCGGCTCGAAACTGCTCCTCGACATCGACCGCTCGCCTGGAAATCTCACGTGGGCCGCGGACGGAAGCGGAATCTACTTTACGGTGCAAAGTGAAGGTGCCCAGAACCTGCACTTCGTCACCACAGCGGGTCAGGCGCGGAAGGTGACCGACGGCAAGCACATGCTCACCGTGTCGGACATCCACCCGGGCGGCGTCGCGGTCGGCACGCTGACCTCGCCCCACAAGCCGGGCGACGTCGTCACCTTCAACCTCAAGACGCCGACACAGATCCGGGAGCTCACCGACGTCAACGGTGACGTCCTCTTCGGCAAGAAGCTCGGCGCCGTCGAGGAGATCTGGTACACCTCGGTGGACAACTTCCGCATCCAGGGCTGGATCGTGAAGCCGCCGGACTTCGACCCGAACAAGAAGTACCCGCTCATGCTGTCCATCCACGGCGGCCCGCACAGCATGTACAACGTCGGGTTCAACTTCTCGTACCAGGAAAACGCGGCGAACGGGTTCATCACGCTCTACACGAATCCGCGCGGCAGCACGGGATACGGCAGCAAGTTCGGGAACGCCATCAAGAACGCCTACCCGAGCAAGGACTACGACGACCTGATGAAGGGCGTGGACGAGGTCATCGCCAAGGGGTACGTGGACACCGACAACATGTTCGTGTACGGCTGCAGCGGCGGCGGCGTGCTCACGGCGTGGATCGTCGGCCATACGGACCGGTTTGCGGCTGCGTCGGCCAACTGCCCGGTCATCAACTGGCTCAGCTTCGTCGGCAACACCGACAGCCCGAACTGGTACCGGAACTTCGAAAAGCTCCCGTGGGAGGATCCGTCCGAGTATCTCAAGCGGTCGCCCCTGATGTACGTCGGCAACGTGAA
>CAZLAU010000001.1:93686-119312 GCA_964557615.1 uncultured Gemmatimonas sp. | reverse complement strand
GCCGACGATGCTCATGACCGGCGTCAACGATCTCCGCACGCCGATCGCGCAAACCGAGGAGTTCTACGAGGCCCTCAAGGTCCTCAAGGTGCCCACGAAGATGGTGCGGTTCAACGACGAGTGGCACGGCACCAGTTCCAAGCCGTCGAACTTCATCCGCACGCAACTGTACATCCGCGACTGGTTCAAGCAGAACGCGCGCGGCACGATGAAGGCGGTTACGCAGGATCGCTGACCGGAGGGACGGGAGCTCGGTTCCGTGACAGATGTGGGCGGGTGCCGCGGATTAGACTGTAGGATGCGCGGCACCCGGTTGCATCCGCGTGCAGTGGTCAACCCATAGAGCCGAGACGCGGTCGTATGCGAATCAGAAAGGTGGGCGTGGTGGGCGCCGGCATAATGGGCGCGGGCATTGCGGCGCTCTGCGCGTCCGTGGGGATTCCGTGCGTGCTCCTCGACATCCCGGGCTCCGACGATCCGCAGTCGCCGGACCGCTCGAAGCCGGCGAAGTCCGGGCTCGACAAGGCGATCAAGGCAAAGCCGGCCGCGTTCCTCGACGCGGACCGGGCGGCGCTGGTGACCGTCGGCAACACGGCCGACCACCTCGGCCTGCTCGCCGGCTGCGACTGGATCGTCGAGGCGATCATCGAGAAGCCCGCGCCGAAGCAGGAACTGTTCGCCAGACTCGAGCGCATCGCGCCACACGCGATCGTCACCAGCAACACGTCGGGAATCCCGATGGCCGTGCTGCTGCAGGGTCGCAACGAGGCGTTCAGGAAGCGCTTTTGCGGAACCCACTACTTCAACCCGGTGCGCTACATGCACCTGCTCGAGATCATCCCGACGCCGCACACCGCGCCGGACGTGGTCGCCGAGATCCGTCAGTTCCACGAACGCGTCCTGGGCAAGGGCATCGTCGTCGCGAAGGATGCCCCCGGGTTCGTCGCCAATCGCATCGGCGTGGCCGGCTGGGCCACCACGATGCGGCTCATGATGGAGATGGATCTCACGATCGACGAAGTGGATACGCTCACGGGGCCGCTGATCGCCCGCGCCAAGAGCGCCACGTTCCGCACCGGCGACCTGTCGGGCATCGACACGCTGGCCCACGTGACCGCCGGCCTCTCGCAGGCGACCGGCGAGGACTTCTCCATGCCGCCCTGGGTGGCCGAGCTCGTCAAGCAGGGACGGCTCGGCGCCAAGACCGGTGAGGGATTCTACAAGCGCGTCGGCAAGGACATCCACACCCTCGACTGGAAGTCGCTCGATTACAAGCCGCAGAAAAAGGTGGCCACGCCCACGATGGAGGAAATCCTCCGCTTGCCTGCCGCGGAGCGCGTGCGGAGGGCGCGTGGCATCCGCGGCCGGCACGGCGACTTCATTCGCCGCCTGTTCGTCGAAAGCTCGCATTACGTGGCCGACACGACATTCGAAGTCGCGTACGACATCGCCTCGGTGGACCGCGCACTCGAGTGGGGGTTTGCCTGGGAGATCGGGCCGTTCAAGGTGATGGACGCCGTGGGCCTGTCGTGGCTGCGAAAGGAGATGGGCGATGCGAAGCTTGGTGAGCCGCCGCTGCTCGCGGCCGCCGGCAGTGGGTTCTACAAGGCCGGCCGAAAGGGCGTGATGGTGCCGGGATTCGGGACCGACGAACACGGCACGATCGTGACAATGCTGCCGAAGCGCGTTCCGGTCGAGCCGGTGCCCGGGCAGATCGATCTCGCCACCCTGCGCGGACACACCCTTGGGCCGGACTCGACGGCGGGCCTGCGACCTGATGGTCCGGTGCTCGACGCCAACGACGACGCCCGCTGCCTCGACCTGGGTGACGGGGTGCTCTGCCTCGAATTCTGCGGCAAGATGAACACGATGGGCAGCGGCGTGCTCGATGTCCTGGCCCGCGCGATCGACCGGATTGCGTCCGAGGAGTACGCCGGCCTCGTGATCGGCAATGACGACCCGCGCACGTTCACGGCCGGGGCGAACCTGGGACAGGTGGCTCAGGTCGTCGCGGCGGGCGACTGGAAGACGCTCGATGCCGCGGTCCGGCGGTTCCAGGACGCCGTTATGAGCGTGCGATTCGCTCCATTCCCGGTGGTCGTCGCTCCGTTCGGACTCACACTCGGCGGTGGCTGCGAGATTTCGCTCCACGCCGACCGCATTCAGGCCCACGCCGAGTTGTACATGGGGCTCGTCGAGGTCGGCGTCGGGCTGCTCCCCGGCGGCGGCGGCACGAAGGAGCTGCTGTTCCGGTTCACCAGGGCGCTGGCGCCCTATGAGGAAGCCGACCCGTTCGAGGCGGTCAAGCGGGCATTCAAGATGATTGCGCTCGGGCAGATGAGCTCCAGCGCGCACGAAGCGCGGAAGATGGGCCTGCTCCGCCCCGTCGCCGACCGCATCACGATGAACCGCGACCTGCTCATCGCCGACGCCAAGGCGCGCGTGCTCGACCTGGCGCCCGACTACGTGCCGCCGACGATGCAGACGATCCGCGCGCTTGGTCGCGAATCACTCGGCAACCTCAAGTACGCACTGTTCGCCTTCCAGGAGGGTGGACAGGCGAGCGCCCACGACGTGTTCATCGGGAATCAGATCGCGTACGTGCTGTCGGGCGGCGACGGCCCCCCGCGCGACGTGACCGAGCAGGACATCCTGGAACTCGAGCGCGAGGCGTTCCTCAAGCTGCTCGGTACGGCCGAAACTCAGGCCCGCATCAAGCACATGCTCGAGACGGGAAAGCCCCTCCGGAACTGACCCGCGTGCCCCGCGCGACGAATGGCGCGGGGCGGTCGGGACCGCCGCGTCCCGCTACTCGTATCGCAGCGCCTGCATCGGGTCCACCCTCGATGCCTTGAGCGCCGGAATGAACCCCGCGGCCAGCGCGACGAGCGCGAGCACGGACACCGATGCGCCCATCACGAGCGGATCCGTCCCCTGCATGTCGAACAGCATGGACTGGGCGCCCTTGGCCAGCCCGAGCGCAGCGCCGAGGCCGATCGGAATGCCGATCGCCGCCATCAGGCCGACCTGCCGCAGTACCAGCCCGCGGACGTTGCCCCGATCGGCGCCAAGCGCCATCCGTACGCCAATCTCGCGCGTGCGCTGTGCCACCGAATACGCCAGCACCCCGTACAGCCCGACGGCGGCCAGCAGCGTGGCGAGACCGGCGAACATCGTCGACAGCGTGCCAATCATGCGGTCAACGAACACGTTCGCCTGTACCTGCTGCGGCATCGTCATCACGTTGGTCAGGGGAAGCGTGGGATCCACGCGCTGCATCATCGCGCGGATCGACGCGAAGAGCCCCGACGGGTCGCCCGCGGCCCTCGCGTAGAACGTGGCGTTGCCGATCACCGTATCCTGTCGGATCGGCGTGAAGAACACCGCCGGCACCGGATCCTTCACCTCGCTGTACTTCAGGTCGCGCACCATTCCCACGATCTGGATGTCCAGCGAGTCCGTGCGCCGGGTGGACATGAACTTGCCCACCGGGTCGCGGCCCAGGCCGAACTTTCGCGCGAAGGCCTCGTTGACGACGGCCACCCGGGGCGCGCCACGTGCGTCGGCTTCGGTGAACTCCCGTCCAGCGAGCAGCGTTGCGCCAATCGTCCGGAAGTAATCGGGACTGATCAGGTTGTAGTTGGCGTTGGCGTCGGTGTCCGGTCCGCGCTCGAATCCCTGAACGCTCACGTCGGTCCCCCAGTTGTTGCCGGCCATGAGCGCAACGCTCGCCGACGCGGCGTTCGTCACTCCGGGGAGGACGGCAAGTTCCTGGTGGATCCGCGTGAGCAGCGGGCCGCTCCGGTCGGGTCCGTAGCCACTGAGGATCGGGCTGACCGCGAACGTCACCACCGGCGTGACATCGGCGCCGAGGTCGGCCTTGGCCAGCTTGTTGAGACTCTTCACGAAGAGGCCCGCCATCATCAGAAGCGCCATGGATAGCGCCAGCTGCGCCGTGGCCAGCGACGTGCGGAAGCGTGATGCGGTTCGCGAACCCGCCATCTTCCCCGATCCGGCCCGGAGCACGCCGTCGAGGTTCGGGCGCGTGCTGTGCAGCGCGGGGAAGAGGCCGAACGCAAGCCCCGTGGCCATCGCGAGCAGCGCCGTGAACCAGAGCGCCGCCGGCTGCAGGCGGAATTCCATCGTCGCCGCGACTTCAGGCGGCATGAAGCTGGACACGAGGCCCAGCGTCCAGTAGGCCACCACGATGCTCGCCACCCCGCCGACCGCCGCGAGCACGAACGACTCCGTCAGCAACTGCCCGATCAGCTGCCGGCGCGACGCGCCGAGCGAGAGCCGGACCGCCAGTTCGGTGGACCGGTCCGCGGCGCGCGCGAGCAGGAGGTTGGCGATGTTGGCGCACGCGATCAGCAGCACGATGCCCGTGGTCGCCAGCAGGAACAGCAGCGGCGTGCGGGCCTCACGCTCCATGTTGCTCTGCCCGATGCGCCCGGGCAGCACCGTCACTTCCTTCGACCGGAACCGCTGCATCGTCTCGGGACTCATGTCCGTCTGCAACGGCGCCTCGACGTCATTGACGATCGTCCGGTACTGCTCGTTCAACGCCACCCGCGCGCGCTCGATGCTGACACCCGGCTTGAGACGCGCGAAGGCGTACATCCAGTAGGCGTTTCGGCGCTCGTAGTGGGGCCGCGTTGTTGGCGACATCACCGACCGCATCGTCATCGGGATGTACACGTAGGGACGCTGCGTGACCGTGACCCCGTTGAAGTCCGGCGCCGTGACGCCCACGATGGTCATTGGGTGCCCACGCACGAGGATGTCGCGTCCCACGATGCTGCTGTCCGCGCCGAGCCGTGTTTCCCAGTACGAATACGAGAGCACCACGACGGAATGCCCGCCGATGTTGCGGTCGTCTTCGGGCGTGAACAGCCGGCCGAGGTGTGGCCTGACGCCGAGCACCGGGAAGTACGATCCGGTGACATAGAGTCCCTGTCCGTTGTCCGTCTGGGTGTTGTAGGTCAGGTTCACGCCGAAGCTGCTGTGCCCGGCGATGCCGGTGAAGACGGTCTGCCGACTCTCCAGGTCGCGGAACATCGGGTAGCTGAACACCACCGAGCACGGACCGGCGTCATTGCAGCTGGTGCTGCCGGGCTTGGGGCCCGGCGCGCCCAAATTCACCAGCTCTCCGGCGTTCGGCACCGTGGGCACGTCACGCAAGAGGAGCTGGTTGAACATCGAGTACATCGCGGCGTTCGCGCCGATGCCCAGCGCGAGTGACGCCACGGCGATGACCGTGACGAACGGGGACTTTCCGAGCGCGCGCACCGCCAGCTTCAGGTTCTGCATTCGCCAGGCCTGTGGAAAGGTTGGTCTCACCTCGATGTACGACCTCCCCGCCGCAGGGTTTCAATCAGGAACGCCACGCCGCGAGGGACGGCCGCTAGCCAGATACGACACCCGGACGCCCTGCCCGGGTTTGCATCGGGGGCGATTCTAACCATTCCGGCGTGCGTCGCATCCAAATGAACATGACCCACTCCGCCCCCAGCGCACGGCGCCGTGAACTCCCGGCGTGGACCGAGACGTTCCTCCAGGACGTGCGCTACGCCGTCCGCAGCCTTCGACGCTCACCGGTGTTTGCCGCGACGGTGATCCTGACACTCGGACTGGGCATCGGTGCCAACACGGCCATGTTCGGGATCATCGACCGGCTGATGTTCAAGCCGTTCCCGTACCTCCGCGACCCGGCGTCGGTACACCGGGTGTACCTGCAGTCCACATTCCGCGACCAGCGCAACACGCGAGGCGTGAGCGAGTACACGCGCTTTCTGGACCTCCAGAAGTTCACCACGACGTTCGCGCAGTCGGCAGGATTCGCGAACTTCACGCTGGCGGTCGGTACGGGAGTCGACGCCGCCGAGCGGCGCGTGGGGCTCGTGAGTGCGTCGTTCTTCGACTTCTTCGATGCCAAGCCGGCGCTCGGGCGTTTCTTCGTGGCCGCTGAGGATGTCACCCCGCGCGGCGCCGAGGTGGCAGTGCTCGACTACGAGTACTGGATGACGCAGTACGGCGGACGCGATGTGCGCGGTGAAACGCTACAGGTCAACAACGTGACCTGCACGATCATCGGCGTGGCGCCAAAGGGGTTCGTCGGCATTTTCGACGCAACACCGCCCGCCGTGTACATCCCCATCACGACCTACGCCGGTTCGAACTCGAACGCAAGCGACCGGGAGACGTACTTCACACGGTACAACTGGGGATGGATGGACATGCTGGTCCGGCGACGGCCGGACGTGAGCACCGAGGCCGCATCCGCCGACCTCACGCAGGCGTTTCACAAGAGCTGGGATGCGATGGTGGCGCAGGAACCGCGCAACACGCCGACGGCGCTCGCCCGGCCGGCAGCCATCGCCGGACCGGTCAAGACCGCCGCGGGTCCCGACCCGACGGTGGAAGCGCGAACGGTGCTCTGGGTCTCCGGGATCGCGCTGATCGTGCTGCTGATCGCATGCGCCAACGTGGCCAACCTGATGCTGGCGCGGGCGCTGCGACGCCGCCGCGAAACGGCGGTCCGCATCGCCCTCGGCGTGGCCCGCAGCCGCCTCATGGCCCAGTGGTTCAGCGAGGCGCTCGTCCTCGCGCTGCTCGGCTGCGCCGCAGGAATCGTGATCGCGCAGTGGGGAGGCGCTGCCCTGCGCCAGCTCTTCGTCGGCAACGGCGCCGCCATTCCGGTTGCAACCGACTGGCGCACACTCGGCGTCTCGGCGGCACTCGCCATTGTGGCTGCAGCGCTCACCAGCGTCGTCCCGATGCTCGTGGCGAGCCGTTCCGGCGTCGCCGGCGACCTCAAGGCCGGCGCACGCGACGGCACCCACCATCGGTCGCGGTTGCGCACCGGCCTGCTCGTGGCCCAGATGACGATGTCGGTAGTGCTGCTCGTCGGCGCCGGGCTGTTCGTGAAGAGCTTCGCGAATGTGCGCGACCTGCGGCTCGGCTTCGACGCCGATCCGGCGGTGCTCGTCAGCCGCAGCCTCCGCGGCCTCTCCCTTCCGGACAGTGAATCCGTCGCGCTCAACCGGCGCCTGCTCGAGACCGCGCAGGCCGTTCCCGGCGTCGAGCACGCCGCCGTTGTGAGCAGCGTGCCGTTCTGGAGCACGTCGTCCACCAGCCTCTTCGTCAGCGGCATCGACTCGGTCGGTCGCCTGGGACGGTTCAGCTACCAGACCGCAACAGCGGACTACTTCGCAGCGATGGGCACGCGCATCATTCGCGGGCGGCCGTTCACCGACGCCGACCGTGAGGGAGCGGAACGTGTCGCCGTCGTCAGCGAGGCCATGGCCAAGGTGCTCTGGCCCGGCCAGGACGCCATCGGCAGGCAGATCCGCGTGGGCAGCGACACCGCCGGCTACACGACGGTCGTCGGCATCGCCGAGGACGCGGCACAGCAGCAGCTGAACGGTGACGACCGGTTCCGTTACTACATGCCGATGGCGCAGTACCGGCCGGCGCGCGGCAGCTATCTCATCGCCCGGGTGCGCGGCAACCCCGCGGTAATGGGCGAAACGATCCGCAAGACGCTCCAGCCCCTCATGCCGGGCCAGGCCTACGTCACGACGCGCCCCTTGAGTGAAATCATTTCCGGTCAGCAGCGCGCGTGGCGGTTCGGCGCCACGATGTTCGTCGCGTTTGGCGCATTGGCATTGGTGGTCGCGGCAATCGGCTTGTACGGCGTCATCGGGTACAACGTGGCCCAGCGCATGCACGAGTTGGGCGTTCGCGTCGCCCTGGGCGCACAATCCGGCGACTTGCTCCGGCTTGTGCTCCGCCAGGCCGTCGTGGTCGCCGCCGTGGGCATCGCCACCGGCATCGCCATCGCCCTCGCGCTCAGCACGCGCATCGAGCCGCTGCTCTTTCGGCAACCGGCGCGAGATCCCGTGGTGATGGGCAGCGTTGCGCTGGTGCTGCTCGCAGTTGCGGTCGCTGCCAGCCTCGCGCCGGCTCGGCGGGCGGCGAGGGCCGACCCGAACCTCGCCCTCCGCGCCGACTGAACACCGGTTCGCGCACACCCTCTCGGAACGACACGGCGAACCGTATATTCGCCCGGCGCGCCGGCCACAGCGGCCGGCGCGCCTTCTTTCGAGCGGGGAGACATTCGTGGCCGACACATCCAGCCGGTCGATGCCGACGTACCTGTCGCGGGGCGGTGAGCAGGAACTGATTCCGCCGTGCGCGCTCGACGGATCACAGTTCTACGTGTTCCTCCTCAAAGCCGATCAGGCCCGCCTTCAGAGCCTGATGGATCGCCTGTTCAACACGCCGAGCGGCGGCGCCGTGCGATACGAGGCATTCTGGGATCACGTGGCCCTGATGTTCACGCACGTGGATCGCCTTTCATCCGCCGATCCCGCGCAGGGCTGGGCCGCATACGGCGACATCGCGATGTGGGTTCCGGTGCTGGACCGGAGCGAGGGCGGGTTGCTCCCGACCTTCAAGATGTATCCCATCTATATGATCGTGGACAACTCGTCCACGATGGCGACTGGGCGGGAGATGTACGGATTTCCCAAGGAGATGGGGTGGTTCGTCGAACCGCAGACGCCGGACTTCCTCGGTGACCTCGCCGCCGACGTGACCGGCTACAAGCGCGGCAGCGCCACCCTGCAGTCCATTCGCAACAGGATCTGGACCATCCAGCGCACTGGTGGAGCGGGCGCGTCGCACACGCCGCTCGGCGGCATCAAGGATCTGCTCGACGAGATGGAGCGCGCCTTCAAGGGACTGATGTCCAACTTCCACGCGGAGTGGATCATCGCGCTCAATCTCCTGCGCGACGGGTTCAACGTGCCGGCGCTCGGACTCAAGCAGTTCCGCGACATCGGGGATCCCACGCGCGCCATCTTCCAGTCCATCGTGGAGGCGCCCCTCGGCCTCAAGCATTTCCGCGCCGCGTCGCTGCTCGGCGACAAGTTTTCGTTCATTCTCGAGGATCTCGCCACCCACCCGGTGGCCGAGGAGACCGGCCTCAAGCTCGGCGCCCAGGACGTGTCGTTCGCATTCTGGATCTACGCCGATTTCGTGCTCGGGACGGGAAAGACCAACTGGACCGCGCCCGGCTGACTGACGTCGGGCTCACCCCGACGGATTCCACCTTCCACCTCGCCGACCATGCAACCGGACTCGAAGGGCACACCGACAAAGAAGACGAAGGTCGCGGTACTCGGATCGGGAGTTGGATCAATCTCCGCCGCGTTCGAACTCACCCAGCTGCCCGAGAACCGCGACAAGTACGACGTCACGTTCTACCAGACCGGATGGCGATGCGGCGGCAAGGGGGCCAGCGGGCGGAACGCGGCGATGGGCGACCGCATCGAGGAGCACGGCCTGCACATCTGGTTCGGCTTTTACGACAACGCGTTCAAGGCCATGCGCGCCGCATACGAGGAGCTCGACCGACCACCCGGCACGCCCTTCGCCACCATCGAACAGGCCTTCACTCCGCACGACTACGTCGTGCTGATGGATCGGTACAAGGGCGGCTGGCGATCGCCGTGGGTGTACAGTTTTCCCGTCAACGACGGCGTGCCCGGTGAGGGAAGTGACCTCCCCTCGTTCTGGACGATGGCGTACCTCGCGATCAGCGGGCTCGCGCTGTTCATCCAGAGCGGCCTGATCGGCCCGCACGCGCCGTGCCCGTCCGCCACGGCCGGCGCGCACGACCACTCCAAGGAAGGCTGGTGGGACCACGTCAAGGAATTCGTGCGCGACGTCGACCAGCGCCTGCACGCGCTCGAGGTCGTGCCGGCCGGCCTCCTGCTCGGCGCCGCCGCTGCCGCACTGCAGGCGCTCAGCGACCGGCCGGGATCGTGGGAGGCGAAGCTCGCACGAAAACTCGAGCTCGCCCTCTGCGACATGCTCGCCAAGTACAGGGCGTGGCTGTGGGAGCAGTACGGCTGCCACGTCGACACCGACAAGGCGCGCGAATGCCTCGTCATTGCCGACGCCACGCTCACCGTGATGATCGGCATGATGCGCGATGAAACGCGCACCAACGGCATTTTCAGCATTGACGACGTCGAACTCACCGATTGGCTCGTGAAACACGGCGCCAACCCCGTCACGCTCACCTGCCCGCTCGTGCGTGCGCTCTACGACAACATCTTCGCGTACGAGAACGGCGACCGGAACAAGCCCAACGCCGCCGCCGGCACGTCGCTCCTCTGGCTCCTCAGGATGATCCTCACCTACAAGGGTCACCTGATGTACAAGATGAACGGCGGCATGGGCGACACAATCTTCGCGCCATTCTACCAGGTGCTCAGGAAGCGCGGTGTGAAGTTCAACTTCTTCAACTGCGTCACCAACCTCGGCCTCGACGCCACCAAGTCGCAGATCGAGACCATCGACGTGATGCAGCAGGTGGATCTCGTCGGCGACGACTACGACCCGATCGTGGACGTGAAGGGGCTCGCGTGCTGGCCCAACCAGCCGCGCTGGGAACAGGTCAAGGATGGCGCGAAACTCCAGGCCGACGGCGTCAACCTCGAGCAGGTCGTCACGCCGTATGTCGGCCGCAAGCCGAAAACCCTCAGGCGCGGGGAGGACTTCGACATCGTCATCCTCGGCATTCCCGTCGCTGCGCTCCCTGCGATCACGCCCGAACTCTGTGCCAATGCCGCGAAGCCGGAGTGGAAGGCGATGTGCGACAACGTCGCCACCGTCCAGACACAGGGCTACCAGGTCTGGATGAACCGGAACCTGGAGTCCGTCGGCTGGATCGAGGGCGCCAACTCACCCGTGCTCGGCACATACGTCGAGCTGATCGACACATACGCCGACATGACGCACCTGATCCCCGTGGAGAATCCGCCCCCCGGCTGGGACGTGCAGAGCATTGCGTACTTCTGCGGCGCCATGGCCGACACGCCGACGCAAGCCGACGCCGACGCGCTCGCCCGGAAGAACTCGCTCGACAACCTCGTCAACGACATGCCGCGACTCTGGCGCAACCTGCGCAAGGACGACGGCACGGTCGACTGGGACCTGCTGGTGGATCCCACGAACCGGAAGGGCGAGGCTCGCTTCGAGGCGCAGTTCGTTCGCGCCAACTGGACCGCGACCGAGCGCTACACGCTCTCAACTGCCGGCTCCACCAAGTACCGTCTCAAGGCCGACCAGAGCGGCTACGCCAATCTCATCCTCGCCGGCGACTGGACGGACAACCATTTCAACTCGGGCTGCGTCGAGGCATCCGTCATGTCCGGGATGATGGCCTCCCGCGCGATCTGCGGCTATCCCGAACGGATCATCGGCGAGTCGCCCGACCTCTGGGAGGGCGATCGCTGACGCCGTGCGCTGGCGCCGACCGCTAGCGGCGGCCGGCGATCAGCGCGGCGGCAAGCGAACGATGGTGCTCGAACTTGAGGCGCGTGAAAATGTCGTGCGCCTCCTGCAAGTGGCCGTGCCCGTCTGGCAGGAACCGCCCCATGTCGAGGTGGGCGAGTCCCTTTTCGAAGACCTTCCCGAACTTGTCGGCCTCGGTGAGCGCGAGCTCCCAGTGCTTGCGCGCCGCCGTCTGCTTGCCACGCTGCCAGGCCCGCCAGCCACGAATCCGGCGTACGTGCGCGCGACTCGCCGGAAACGACCAGCCGAATCCGAGCAGGCGCAGCATGGCGAGGCGCGTGTCGCGGCGCAGCTGCGGCTTGTCCGCTTCGCGAAGCTCGGGGTGTTCGGCCATGGCCAGGCACGCCTCGGCGACCGCCGTGTACCCCTCCTGCGTGTAGTACGCGTTCGGCAGCGGAACGGCACGGAGCAGCGACAGCGCGGCGCCCGTCGCCTCCTTCATTCCGGCGTAGTCGCCGCGCATCGTGTGCAGCCGCGCCACGAGACCGTGCATCCAGGCCCGCTCGGTGAACCCCATCCGGTGCGTCACCCGCCGCGCCTTGACGAGGAACTCGTCGGCTTTCGCAACGTCGCCCTGTAGCAGCGCATACTCGGCGATGCCAAGCCACGCCCACCCCATCGCCTGCTCGTTCTGCGTTTTCAGCGCGTGTTCGTGCACCACCTCGCGCAGCTCCGCGGATTTCTCGAAGAGCCCCATCTGGTAGTAGTCCATCTCCAGCAACGTCGTGCACTCGAGCCAGCGCGAGAGGAATCCAATCTCGAGCGCCGACTCCGCCCCCTTCTTGTACCGCTCGACCGCCGTGGCGAAATCCCCCTTCGACGAATAGAAGTAGGCCGTGATCTCCCACACCCACGGATCCACCGGCTTGCCTTGCGATTCCAGCAGCGACGCCACCGCGAGTGCCTTGCGGTCGTAGAAATGCGCCAGCGGGTAGTTGGGCACGAGCCCGACGCTGTAGCAGATCGTGCCATAGGCCCGAGCCGCCTCGGCCGACGGCGGCGCGTTCTCCGCCAGGTTCAGCGACCGAAGCGACGCGTAGAGGAGCGGCACCGTCTGATTGTCGAAGAAGATGATGTGCGACAACCGCTCGTAGCACAGCGACGCCTCCAGCGCACGCGCCGCGGCAGCGGGCCGCCGCCTGAACCATCCCTGGGGAAGGAACCGGTGCGCCACCTGCTTGACCGTCTCACCAATCAGCCCGGCGAGCACGCCGGCGCCGCTGACCGGGAACGGCGCGCCCAGCAGTCCGGCGCTTCGCTTGAGATGAATGCGCGCGCGGTCCATCTGGCCGTCGCTGAAATACGCCTCGCCGAGCGCCCGTTCGAGACCCGCCACCTGCTCGTCGGTCGTCCGAACCGTCCGGTAGAGGTCGAGCGCGTGGGTCAGCTGCGGAATCGCTTCGCGATAGCTGCCGCGCTCGACCAGCTGGCGGCCCGCCGCGGCGGCATACGCCGCCTCCTTGTCGCGGTTCGTTCCCGCCTCGCGCCAATGGTAGGCCAGCGCGATCGCCCACTCCGGCAATGTGTCCGCGTGAACCGACTCGATGGCGCCGGCCAGCCGCTCGTGCATCGCGGCGCGCTGCGGCGCGCCAACGGCGTCGAGCACACCCTCCCGGATCTTGTCGTGGGCAAACCGGTATTGGTTCTCCGCAACGGTGATGATGTTGTTCTCGATCGCGGCGCCCAGCAGTCGGTTCACCGTTTCCGGCGATTCGGCCAGCGCCGTCAGCACCGCGATGTCCAGCTCCCGCCCGTGCACGGCCGCCAGCTGCAGGAGCCGGCCGACGTCGGGCGCGACACCTTTGAGCCGGTCGCCGACGAGGTTCTTCAGCGCCCCCTTCAGCATGTCGCGCGTGATCGAGGTGCGCGCGATGTTCTCGAGGCCGCCCGCTCGCTCCGCCAGTGAGCGGATCGCCTCGACCACGTAAAACGCGTTGCCCGACGTCTCCAGATGCAGCAGGTCGACGATCGACGCAGTGTGGCTCGCGTCGCCTTCCCCGAGCATGGACTGCGTCAGGTTCGCGATCTGCTCGCGGGCCAGCCGGTCGAGCGCCATGTGACGGGCCTGCACGAACATGTCCCGGATCTGCGGTGCCTCGTCGGCACGGTAGTTCGCAACGATCATCAGCGGCTGGTCGCTGATCTCTTCGGCGGCTCGCCGCAGCAACGACAGGCTGACCGTGCCGGCCCATTGCAGGTCCTCGAGGATCAGCAGCGTCGGTTGCGTGAACCGCTTGAGCAGGCGCACCAGCAGCCGCTGCAGCCGCTCCTGCGCCGACTGCGCCTCGAGGTCGGGCGCCGGAGGAACCGGGTGACCCACGATCTGCGCGATATCCGGCACGACGGCCTGGAGAACCGACTTGTCGAGTGGCGTCAGCTCTTCCTGCAACGCCAGGTAGCGTGCCGCCTCACGCCACAGCTGGTACGACGCGCTCGCATCCTTCACCGCCTGCCCACGAATGACGAGCGCGCCGGTCACCAGCGCGTACACGCGGAACTCGTCCATCAGGCGCGACTTGCCGACACCACTCTCGCCACCCACCAGCCAGAACCGCGTGCGGTTGTCGCGCCGCGTTTCGCGCCACGCACTCTTGAGCTGGTCCAGCTCGCTGGCGCGACCCACGAACCGCGCGGCCTGCAGAAGGCTCTCGCGCGAGTCGTGGGTCTCGGCCGCTTCGGGCGTGCCGATCGCCTCGGCCACCGCCAGCAGTGTCTGGCCGGCCGTACGGTAGCGAGCTTCCGGCGCCTTCGACATCAGCCGCGTGATGATCGGCACGAGTGCGTCGTCGAAACCCGATCCCTGCAGCAACGAGAAGTCGGGCGTCACGTTCACGACCTGCGCCAGCAGGCGGCTGATCGAGCGCGTGTCGAACGCGTGCCGGCCGCCGAACATCTCATACATGATCGTGCCGACCGAGTAGAGGTCGGCGACCGCCGACGCCGGCGCCTCGCCGAGCATCTCCGGCGCCATGTAAGCGGCGGTGCCGGCCACGCCCACCTCCTGACGCTGCACCTCCGCTTGCACCGAGATTCCGAAATCGAGCACCTTCACCTGTCCGTCGGTGCCGACCAGGATGTTGCTCGGCTTGAGGTCGCGGTGCACGATCCCGCGCCGATGCAGGTACACCAGCGCACGGAGCAACTGCACCACGAGTTCTGCCCTGCCCGCGGCGTCGCGACCCTTTGCCGCGCTCACGATGTCCTGGGCGTCGGGCAACCAGTCCATCGTGAAGTACGGACGGTTGTGGTCGTCGAACCCGAAGTCGAGGACGCTGATGATGTTCGGGTGCCGCAGCGACGCGAGGAACCGGAACTCGTGCGCCAGCGCCAGCGCGTCGGCGTCCGTCGCACTGTCAACGCCGAATCCGACCACGGTGAACATGCCGCTCCCGCTCGCGCTGATGCTCCACTCCTGCGATCGGCTGAGGGCGAGCGGCGCTTCGGTGACCACTCGCTTGAGCGCCACCTGGCGGCGCGTGAGCCGGTCCTCCGCCCGGTACACCACGCCCATGCCCCCCTCGCCGATCTCTTCGACGAGGCGATAGCGGTTCGAGATGAGGGCGGGCGTCGTCATGGCACGGAGAGTGGGAAGCCCGGGATAAGTTCCGCCCCGCGGGTAGCCCGTCAAGGTAGTCGGCAGAAACGCATTGCCCAACGCGCAGCGCAAGGCGAGAATTGTCCCAGCATCGTCGATCTCTACGACCGATCCAAGGAGTGCCCATCGTGAAGTACCCCATCCTCGCCGCAGCCGTCGTGGCGGCATCGGGAACGCCACTGCTCGCGCAGTCACGCCCTGCCAACGCGTCCGCCGAACGCACCGTCTGGCCCGACGAAGGACCCCGGAAGTGGGCGCCGCGCGCCACCGTGGCAGCCATCACGGCCAACGACCTTCGCACCCGACTGTACCAATTCGCGGACGATTCGATGGCCGGCCGCCGCGTCGGCGAGCCGGGCAATTTCAAGGGCACCACGTACATCGCGAACGAGTTCAAGCGACTCGGCCTCAAGCCAGCCGGCGACGACGGCACCTACTTCCAGACACTTCCATTCGGCCCGATCGGCTTCGACAGCACCTCGTCGCGCCTGATGGCGGCGGGCGCGCCGCTCGCGCAGAAATCCGACTGGATTCCGATGGCTCCGTCCGCGGCGACCGGGGTCGGTGCCACGGCCGACATCACCAACGTCCCCGTCGTCTACGCAGGACGCTGGAATGACTCGACGGTGATGCTCGATCCATCGGTGTTCCGCGGAAAGGTCGCCGTGTTTTCAAGTGGCCCGGCGGCGGCGCCGGGTGGCGGCGGACGTGGCGGCGCGGCACTGCTCCGCTGTGATTCGGTCCCCGATCGCTTTGGCGCCCGCATGGCCGCCTACACGGATTCCGTCATCGCCGCGGGCCGGGCAGGTGGGGCCGGGCGCGGCGGGCGCGGCGGACGTGGCGGCACACCGGCCGTCGATCGCCGCGCGGCAACGGCCGGGGCCGTGGCAGTTCTCTTTGCCGGCCTCGAATCCGTTCCCGTCGCCACCGTGAACAGCGCCTTCAATGGCCGCGGGGGCATGCGCCCGACGGCCGCACCAGCGCCGGGCCCCGGCGCCGCGACGATCTCAAACGCCGCCGCTGCGCGGCTCTTCGGTAAGCCCCTCGAGCAGCTCGCCATCGGCGACGTTGGCCAGGCGGTCACGGCGAGCTGGCGCTACGAGTGGCGGATGTCCACGTCGCCAGCGCGGAATGTGATCGCGATTCTCCCGGGATCCGACCCCGCGCGCGCCGGTGAGTACGTGCTCGTCGGCGCACACAACGACCACGTCGGAACGAACGCGGTTGGCGTCGATCACGACTCCCTGCGGGCGGTGAACTGGGTCACGCGCCGGCAGGGAGCGAACGATCCGGTGTGCCGGCCCACGGAGTCGCAACAGCGCTCCATCGACTCCATCATCGCGAGGGCCCGCAGCATTCGCCCGCCCCGCCGCGATTCGATCATGAACGGCGCCGATGACGACGGCTCGGGCACCGTCGTGATGCTTGAAATCGCCGAGCGCTTCGCCACGCAAAAACCGGCGCGCTCCATCATCTTCGTCTCGCACCAGGCCGAGGAAGGCGGGCTGCTCGGCTCGCGGTGGTTTGCCGACAATCCCACGATCCCGCTCGACAAGGTGGTCGCCGCGCACAACATGGACATGGTTGGCAAGGGGCGCCCCGAGTACGTGAAGTTCGGCGGCCCCTCGTCGATCCAGATGCTCGGAGCCCGCAGGCTGTCACGCGAGTTCGGTGACATCATCGACTCGGTCAACGCCGTGCGGTCCGAGACCATGGCCATCGACAAGACCTGGGATGTCTTCGAGAACCCGATGAACCGGTTCTGCCGCAGCGATCAGGTGAACTACGTACGGAAGAACGTCCCGGTCACGTATTTCTCCACCGGCTACGCACCGGACTACCATCAGGCCACGGACGAACCGCAGTACATCGAGTATGACCACGCGGCGCGGGTGGGGCGGTTCATCTACGACGTGATGTGGGCAATCGCGCAGCGAAAGGACAGGCCCGCCATCGCGGGCGCCGATCCGCGATACCCCAGTTGCTGAACGGACAAACGAACGCGGGCGCCGGCGTGATGCCGGCGCCCGCGTCGTTTTGCTTCTGCCCCTAGGCCGAGACGGTTTCCGGCGGGCGCGACATCTCGCGCAGCCACCGGAAATGCGACGCGATCGCGGCGCGGAACGTCGGATGCTTGTTGTAGCTCACGCCATGCTCCTTGCACGTCTGCTCGACGATCGGCGCGATGTCGGGATAATGAATGTGGCTCACGCTCGGAAAGAGGTGGTGCTCGATCTGGTAGTTCAGTCCGCCAAGGTACCAGGTCCAGAACGCAGACCTCGGCGCGAAATCCACCGTCGTCTCCACCTGGTGCGCGGCCCACTCGTTCTTGACGCGCTCCGCCGGTGCGCCGGCCGGTGGGGCGACGAACTCAGCCTCCTCCACCGTGTGCGCCATCTGGAACACCACGGCAATCGTGATGCCAAGGACCAGGTTGACGATCAGGTACCAGAGGATCACCGTGCCCAGCGAATGGAAGAGCAGCGGCACGAGGAAGAAGAACGACGCCCAGCAGAGCTTCCCAAGGACGAACAGCACCAGCTCCACACCCTTGGGCCGCGGAATGTCGGCCATCCCGATCTTGCCGGTGATCAGGTTCTCGAAGTCGTCCCGGAGCTGCCACTTCATCGTCGTGAATGCGTACAGCACCCACAGGTAGAAGTGCTGAAATCGGTGGAACCGGTAGTGCTTCTGCGTCGGAGCCAACCGCCCGAGCGCCCCGACATTGATGTCGTCGTCCACGCCCGGAATGTTGGTGAAGCCATGGTGCAGGACGTTGTGCTTCCAGTGCCAGAGATACGAGCTCGCTCCCAGCACGTCGAACGCAAACGCCATCGTCCGGTTTACGACCGGATTGGTGGAGTAGCTGCCGTGGCTCGCGTCATGGGGGATGTTGAACCCGATACCCGCAATGACCAGTCCGAGGGAGACGGCAAAGAACAGCGCCTGCCACCAGGTGGAGCTCACGGCGACCAGCCCGATGTACGAGGCGGCCATCCACGTGAAGAGCACGAACGACTTGCGATACATCGCAAACGGGGCGCGCACACGCCGGCCGCAGCTGGCCAGGTAGGCATCAACCCGCGCGTGCAACTCTTTTCGGAAGTCGGAACGAACGCCGAATTTGATGGGAACTGAGAGCATTGCCAAATGTAGCGACGGCGGACCCTCCAGCCCAGTAACATTTCGGTCGCCGGGCCCGGAGGCGACGCAAACCGACACCCCGGGATGGGGTTACGGAACGAATGACGCGATCAACGCCCGGCGGGCGGCAGCATGCGATTTTAGGTCGGCCAGCGCGAACGTAAACGCCGTCGGGCTAGGGAGATACGTTGCGCCTGGCTGCTCTCCTGAAGGACCGATCACATACGGCGCGACCAGCGCGTGGTACTTGTCGAACAGCGCCGTGGTCGCGGTTGCGGCGAACGCACCGGTGGCGAATTGCCGGAGCTGAAGTCGGTATTCCCCACCATAGACCGGGTCGTCGAGCACGTGCCGGATCAGGGGCCAGTCAGCCCCGACCTCATTCATTGAAAGGGACAAGCCCCGCTGGGTTCCCCCGGGCGTGCCCGGGGCTGGTGGAACGCCGGTTATCCCCGGGCTGCCGGTCAGGGCCTCATTGTGGTCCCACGGAATCCAGACCAGCCCCCGGGCGCTGTGGCCATACAGGTAGTAATTCTGCGCCATCGTGCCGTAGCTGTCCCAGTTGACCATGGCGGTGTTCGCGGAGAGCCACCGAACGAAGTGCCGGACGTCGAACACGGCCTCGAGGCCGGCGCGCCACTGGGCTGGATTCGCCGTCCGGAGCGGACTGCCAAGCATCGTGATCAGCGCCTGCACGTCCGAGTAGTCGGCCGCGCCCTTGTTGTTCTTCTTCTCGAACTCGGCGGTCACGAAGGTGTCCAGGCGTGACACCGGCTTGTAGATGTTGCCCTTGTCCTCGCCAAACTGGTCCTTGATCATCGTGTCGTCGATCACCTCGACCGCCGTGTACAGCCCGGCGTACCGCAGGCCCGTGCCAAAGTCGACATACACGCGGTAGAACGCGGTCCGAGCCGCGGGAATTCCCCCGGCGCGAAGCAGATCCGCGGTGACTTTCTCGCGGATCAGCGAGTTGTCGCTGCGACCGGATGAGAACGACAGATCCTGGAAGCCGAAGAACCGCTGCCCGGCAATCGCGGGATACGTGTCCTCGAACTCGTCGAACTTGAGCCGGAATGGCAGCTTGTAGTTTCCGTCGCCCCAGGCCGTGGCCAGCGACGAACTCCCCTTCAGGCGCCAACCGGCCTTCTTCCAGAGCTTGCCGCCGAACCGCACGGACACGGCCACATAGTCAGGATCGTCAGCTGGGAACGGGCTCCCCGCATTCCGGCGGCCGCCGAAGTCGAACCCCCACAGCGCCGTCATGTTGGTGCGAACCCCGGCCCACTGCGCCGCCGTCATCGTGATCTCGATGCGGTTGACCGAGTCCTGCGGGAACACGGTGACGTAGTTCGGCGCCACCTTGCCGTGCGTCGCCTCGGTCCAGTCGGGATTGTACACGGTGGGTGCGGCGGTCGAGTCGCCCTCCACCACAGGCGCGGTCGGCCCGCCACCGGCCTCGCATCCTGCCGCGAGCATCATCGCGACCGCGACGACTGCGGCGCCGGTATTCGGGCCTCCGGCGATCGTCGTACTGGTCACCCTCCCGAAGCGGCGCGTCCACCGCAGCCCAGCGTCGAATATCCCGGTCACGCGCGCAAATTGACGCATACGGTCCTTGGACGTCAGCCTCGGCATTTGCTCGCGCACGACGCCCGCTCCACTATTCCGGTAGCGGCAGCCGGCGACGCGTCGCGCTCCTCTCCCGGGGCGGCGTCCAGCGATGCCGCGCACTCCTGCCACCCGGAGTCCAGATGGAAATTCGCGAAGTAGTCATCGTCAGTGCCGTACGCTCCGCGGTCGCGCGCGGCAAGCGGGATGGAGCGCTGGCCGGCGTGCATCCGATCGACCTCAGTGCGACGGTCATGCGCGCGGCCGTGGAGCGCACCCGCGGCGCGTCCGGTCCGCTCGATCCCACCGCCCTCGATGACGTTCTCTGGGGCTGTGCGATGCCAGAAGCGTCGCAAGGCCTGAACCACGCCCGCCTGGCGGTGCTGCGCGCGGGCTTTCCCGTCGAAGTGTCAGCCGCGACCGTGAACAGGTTCTGCTCGTCCGGCCTGCAAACCGTGGCGATGGGCGCGCAGGCAATAATGAGCGGTATGAACGATGTCGTGCTCGCCGGCGGCATCGAGATGATGAGCCAGGTGCCGATGTCGGGGTATCATACGCGACTGCATCCCGACATGACGGAAGAAATGATCGGGATGGGCTTCACAGCCGAACGTGTCGCGGCACGCTGGGGGATTTCACGCGAGGCGCAGGACCACTTCGCAGCGGGTTCGCATCAGCGAGCAGCGTCCGCGCGCGCCGCCGGCGCATTCCGGGACCAGATCGTTCCCGTTCCCGTGGCGCGCACGGAGTGGTCGGGCGCCAGCAGGACGGAGACGAAAACCGAGTTCGACACGGACGAACTCATCCGCCCCGACACCACGCCGGAAGGACTGGCCAAGCTGCGGCCGGCGTTCAGCGCAAAGGGCACGGTGACCGCCGGCAACGCCAGCCCGTACTCCGACGGCGCCGCCGCGGTGCTCCTCATGAGTGCCGAACGGGCCCGCGCCCTTGGCATCCGGCCGCTCGCGCGCTTCGTCTCGTTCGCCACGGCCGGCGTCGCACCCGACGTTATGGGTGTGGGGCCGGTGAAGGCCGTGCCGAAGGCGCTCGGTCGCGCAGGCGTCACCCTCGCCGACATCAAGCTCATCGAATTCAATGAGGCGTTCGCGGCACAGGCGCTCGCCGTGATCAAGGACCTCGAAATGGACACGAGTCGCGTGAACGTGAACGGCGGTGCGATCGCGCTCGGGCACCCGCTTGGCGCGACCGGCGCCAAGCTGACGACGCAACTCGTGCACGAACTGGGCAAGCGTGGCGGCGGGCTCGGCATGGTCACGATGTGCATCGGCGGCGGCATGGGCGCGGCGGGCATCTTCGACGTGATGGCCGCCTGATGAGCCTCCGCGCAACGCTGACCCATCGCCTCAACGACACCTGGCACGGCAGCCCGTGGTTCGGCGAGTCGAGCGACCATATCCTCGCGGGTGTCACCGCGGCCGAGGCGTCGCGACGCGTCGCACCGAACGCCCACACAATCTGGGAGATCGTCCTGCATATGACGGCGTGGACCGAAGCCGTCGCTGCACGGGTGCGCGGCGCCGGCGCCAAGGCCCCTGAGCGTGGTGATTGGCCTGCCGTGACTTCGACGTCGGCGGCCGACTGGTCGGCTGCCCTCGCCGCCCTCGGCGCCGCCCGCAAGGAACTCCTCGACGAAATCGAGAACACCCACGAGGAGGAAATCCAGATTCACGTCAAGAATCACTCGCCGCCCTTCGCCGACACCGGCATTTCGCGGGCAGGCACCGTCGCGGGCCTTATCGAGCACGAGGCCTACCATCTGGGACAGATCGCGCTCCTCAAGCGGGCCGTGCGCGGCTGACCCCTAGCGTCGAACGCCATGCGCCGTATGTTTGCGGCGCACGCCCACATCCCGCCCCCATTCGATGGCCAGCGCCCGGCAGAAGCGTGTCCTGATCGTCAACTGCTACATGCCCGAGACCCGGGTGCCGATGCAGCTTCCGAACGAGATGCCAATGCCCTTGGCGCCGATTCATCTCGCCGGATACTTCGCGCCGACGCATTGGGACATCCACATCCATAATGAAGTGGCGCACGGCTGGCTCGAGTTCTTCCGCCCGGACCTGCTCGACTGGCCCGAGGTCGTGGTGTTCTGCGGCCTCACCGCCTCGTTCGACCGGTTTCGCCAGCTGTCCGCGTACTTCAAGACCCGCAACCCGGGCACCGTCACGATCGCCGGTGGACTCGCCATTCGGGCATTGCCACGGCACGCCAGGCTGTTCTTCGATTACACGTGCCGCGGCGACGTGGACGAGATCGGTGGCGTCATCGCCGAAGCCTTCGGCGCCGAGTACGTGAACGAGCACCCGGTTCCGCGATACGACCTGGCCAACTGGCTGGGAAAGTGGATCGGGTACGCCGAATCGAGTCGCAACTGCAACTTCCGCTGCAGCTTCTGCACCCTCACCGCCGACGGACGTCCGTGGCGCGGGCACGCGCCCGACTTTTTCATGCAGCAGCTCGAGGCCATGGGACCGCGGGTCCTGCTGCACATCGCCGACAACCAGTTCGGTGGACCTGACCCGGAGAGTCTCGCCGAACGACTCGTCGTCCTTCGCGAAGCGCGCCGGCGCGGCCTGTTCAAGTGGTGGGCCGGCTTCGTCACCGACTCGTTCCTCTGGGACGAGCGCAACATCGCGCTCGCACGCGAGTCGGGATGCATCTCCCTGCTCATTGGCGTGGAGTCGTTCGACGAGGCCTGGCTCAAGCGCGTGAACAAGCGGCAGAACCTCCGCGTGCCGCAGGTCGAGCTCATCCGGCGCACCATGGACGCCGGCATCCTGTTCATGTACGGGCTCGTGTTCGATCCCACCGAGCGGCGCGTCGAGGACATGGAACGCGAACTCGACGTGATCGCCGCGGAATCCGCGGTCCCGGCCCCGAATTTCATCTTTGCCGCGACGCCGTACCCGGGAACGCCGTTCTTCCGCGACCGGTACGACCGCGGGCTCCTCCTGCCGAACACGAAAGTGCGGGACCTCGAGGGCTCCACGATCAACCTGCGTTCACTCGACGGCGAGGAACGCGCCGCCGAGTTCATGCGAACCGGCAAGAATCTGCGCGGCCGCCGCGCCAGGTTCCTCCGGCACCAGGTGCAGATGCAGTGGCGCTATCGCTCCGCCCTGCCGTTGCACCTCCACGGGGTGTCGGCACTCACCCTCGCCAGCATCATGTCGCCGCAGGGGCTGTCGAACTCTCGATACCTGCTCCGCCGGCGCACGCCGCGCACGCATATCGGCGGCACCGACCTGCTCGACCCCGTGTTCACCCCGCGCTCGCGCGTTGACGCGCGGTTCGAGACGTGGTTCCGCCCCACGATGGTCTCGCTGGCCGACGGATCCCTCAATCCCGACATCGTCGACGACTTGCTGGACGACCGCTGGCGGCACGCAAAGCAGACGGTCGAACGGCGTTCCGGGCGTCAGGAAGCCGGCGACACGCTCGACAACCCCGAGCTCGCCATCGCATGACGCTCACGCCGCGCCGGCTTGGCCACGAGCGCACGACCGTCGAGAAGGTCCGCACGGCGGCCTTCCTCATCGTGCTGCATGCCGTGCCGGTCATCGCGATCGTCACCGGCACCACCGCGGCGGACTGGTGGATGTTCGCCGTGATGTACCCGGGGCTCGGCATGCTCGTCGGCACGGGACTGCACCGGTACTTCGCCCATCACGCCTTCCGCACCAGCCGTCCGTTTCAGTTCCTGCTCGCGACCGCCACCTCCCTGACCTTCACCGACCCGATCGGATTCGCCGGCAAGCACCGCATCCACCACCGGTTCTCGGACACCGAGGATGACGTGCATTCCCCGGATCAGGGGTGGTTCAGCTGCTGGTTCTGGAGCCTGGCTGACGATGGGCTGTCGGACGACGACGTCGTCCGCGCTGCGCCCGATCTCGCGAAGTTTCCGGAGCTGATGCTGCTCCACCGCTGGTTCTGGGTGCCCGGCGTCGTGTTCGCCGGCGCGCTCTTGATGATCGGCGGCTTTTCGCTGCTCGCAATCGGCTACGCCCTCGCGATTGTCGTCGTCATGAACATTTCGTCCGCCGTCAATTACGTCTGCCACCGATGGGGGACCCGTCGCTTCGAAACGGCCGACAAATCCCGCAACAACCTCCTCGTCGCGATCCTCAGCTGGGGAGAGGGATGGCATAACAACCACCATTTCTATCCGGCCGGCGCCCAGTCGGGGTACGCGTGGTGGGAAGTGGATTGCAACTACTACCTCATCCGCGCGCTCGCGGCACTCCGCCTCGTCTGGGACGTGCGCGGGTACCCGGAGCACATTCGCCAGCAGGTGGGGGCCACGTGACCGCCGAACCGGGACGCCTCAAGGACATCTCAATGGGCCTGTCGGGGGGAGGAACCCGCGCCGCCGGGTTTCATCTTGGCGCCATGTCCTACCTCAACCGGGTCGGGCTGCTGCAGGACGTGAAGATCATGTCCAGCGCGTCCGGCGGCTCGATCGTCAACGCCACCTACGCCATGGCGTGCGCGCAGGGCAAGTCGTTCGATGCCTACCTGCCGTGGATCATCAACAAGCTGCAAACCGCCGAGATGATCGAGTGGGTGCTGCAGGAACTGTCCACCGCAGAAGCGCCCCTCGAACCGGCAACCGACGGCCGGCCCGCACGCAGGCGCGCACGAAACCTGTCCGGCCGCCGGTCCATGGTCGTGGCGCTCGCCGAAGTGTACGACCGCCATTTCTTCGGCGGCTTCCGCCTCGGCCAGCTGAATGAGAAGCCGCCGGGTCATCTGAACGAAGTCGTGATCAACGCGACCGACTTTCGCACCGGACTCGGCTTCCGTTTCCAGCGGCACACGCCCGTCGGCAACGGGCGCACGCCGCTCGACGCTGATCTCATGCGCCACGTCCGGCTTGCCGACGTAATGGCGGCGTCGAGCTGCTTGCCCGGCGGGCTCGAGCCGTTCTTCTTCCCGGAAGATTTCGTCTGGGACGGCGATGAGGCCGTGCGCGACGCGGCCAGCATTCAGGCGCGACTGCGCAACCTCGGCGTCGAGTCGGTGCCTCTCATGGACGGCGGCATCTACGACAACCAGGGGCTCGAGAGCCTCATCCTCGCCGCCTCGCGTGGCACCACGTCACCGTCCGACACGGCCATGCTCCTTGGCGAGAAGCTCGTCGCCGCAGGCGACGACTCGCAGCGCCGCCTGTTCGAATTCGACCTGCTGTTCCAGCGGATCGCCACGGGCGAGGCGCCGGAAGAGCCGCCGGGACTCGTCATCGTCTCGGACATCCCGCTCGACGCCGATCCCGTGTATCGAGGCGGCTATGCCGCCGATGCCAAGCCGCCGCTCCGCACCGTGCAACCCCCCGATCCCAACGAGGGCATCACGCTGGGCGGCGTGAAGGTTTGGTGGCGCTTCCTGATCGCGCTCTGCACCGGATCGGCGCTCGCGCTCGGCATCGAGGCGTGGCACTGGGGCTCGGAGATGTTCAACGGAGAGACCGGTCACAATGCCCCGTATGAAATCCTCGTCTATACGCTGCTGAACTTCATCCCCTTCACGCTCAGTGTCGGCGCGTTGTTCGTCCTCTGGTGGGCGCGCAAGCAGATGCGGGCCGTGATCGCGCAGGTGGACGAAGTGCTCGCGACCGAAGGCGTGCACTCGGCGGCGAGCCAAAACGTCCAGAGTTCCTGGGCGTTCATCAAGAACCTCCGGCTCTCGCACGTCATCTATCTCGCCAAGCTGCGCGTGTCGTCGGTGTTCTCGCTTGCGAACGACGTGTTCTTCATAAGGACGCGCGTGCTCAGCTACATGCTGATCTACATGATGCAGGGGTGGCGCGAGCGGCTCGTCACGAACGAGATATTTGACGTGCTCAACGCGTCGGGCCCCGACGCCCCGCAGCCAACCGAGGCGATGCGCAA
>CAZLAU010000001.1:0-93586 GCA_964557615.1 uncultured Gemmatimonas sp. | reverse complement strand
ACGTGCTCAACGCGTCGGGCCCCGACGCCCCGCAGCCAACCGAGGCGATGCGCAACGTCGTTCGCGCCGCGTCGGAGATGCCCACCGCCTTCTGGTTCGAGCGCCCCGACGATCTCCCGCACCTCATTGCCGCGGGCCAGATGAACATGTGCTTCAATGTCATCACCTACCTGCGGCGACAGGTCCGCCTGTCGAGGCAGGTCACGCCGGCGATGGAGGCGTTGCTGAAGGAAGCGCTGGACGACTGGCAACGCCTGTGCGCCGATCCGCACGTGTTCGTGCCGACTATTACCCGCCCCTCAGCCCTGATCGCCGCAACGGACGCGGCGAAGCTCGCCAAGGCCTGACCGGTCCAGGAGGTCGCGGTACCGGCGCTCGGCTCGCATTTCCGCACCGGCGACCGGCAGCACCAGTGGGAAGAACACCCGCGGATCGTGCGCCGCTGCACCGGGCTCGAGACGGTCGATCGCGGCGGCGGTGTCGCCCAACCCTGCGAGAACCCACGCGGCCAGGCCGGCTCCGGTGCCGGCCGCGTCGGGCATCGCATCGAACTCGGCGACGATCGCACGCGCCTCGGCCGCGCGGTTGGCACGCGCGAGCGCGTGGCCCAGCAGCGACACGACCATCGGGTTGCGTCGGCTCAGTTCGACGGCGCGCTGCAAGGGCTCGAGCGCCGCGTCCGGCTGATCCTGCTCCACCAGCAGGCCTCCCGACACCCAGAGACACGCCACCGAGTTGTGGTCGAGGTCGAGCCCGGCGCGCGCCACGCTCAGCCCGCGCCCGGGTTCACCGGAGAACGCCGCCGCCCAGCCCACGGTGGCGTGGATGAGCGACGACAGCGGATCAAGCGCGATCGCGGCGTCACCTTCGCGCCGCGCCTCTTCCGTGCGGCCAAAACACGACAGCCATTGTGCGTACGTCGCGCGAGCCTGCCCCATTCGCGGATCCAGTTCCGTCGCGCGGTCCAGCGCGCGCCCCGCCATCTCCATGTCCCACCCACAGATGAACTCGAACAGCCCGAGCGAATAGTGGGCGTCGGGCAACGTGGGATCGCACACCACGGCACGCTGGGCCGCGGCGCGTCCCTTGGCCACGGCCGCGGCCGGCGGCACCGCGGCGTAGTAGCTCAGGAACGACAGTCCGTCGGACAGGCCGGAGTACGCCTGCGCATAGTTGGCATCGAGGGCCGCCGCCTGCTGGAAGCACTCCATCGCCTTGTCGAGCGCGCGCGAGTTCCAGAAATGCCGACCCTTCAGCACCAGGTGGTACGCGTCGAGATTCTGCGTGCCGCGCCGGACCTCTGGCGGTGCAGTCATTCCGCCGGTGGTCAGCTGACCCCGCAGCGCATCCGCGATCGCGGCGGCAATCTCATCCTGCACCGCGAACACGTCCGCCATCGCACGGTCGAACTTCGCCGACCAGACCTGGAACCCGCTCGCGACGTCCACGAGCTGCGTCGACACCCGGAGGTTTTCGCCCGCCTGACGCACCGTGCCCTCGAGCACCATCGACACCTTGAGCGCGCGCCCCACATCCTCGATGGCGGCGTGCTTGCCCTTGAACGCAAAGGTGGACGTCCGTGAGGCGAGCCGTACACCGCGGAGCCGCGAGAGCGCGCCGAGGATCTCGTCCGTCATCCCGTCGCAGAAATAGTCCGTGCTTGCGTCCGCACTCAGGTTCGCGAACGGCAGCACGGCAAGGGCAGTCGTGCCGGGATCCGTCACGGCGGGAATCAACGATGGGGCGGCGGCCGGCACGGCGCCTGACCCGGTGGCCGATCGCGGCGGAAGCGACACGGCGCTCGCCGACGCGAGTGCCGCTGAGAATTCGGCGGCTGTCGCGAATCGATCGTCCGCCTTCCGCGACAGCGCTCGCTGGATGGCGGCGTCCACCGGCTCCGAAACGTCCGGCCGATAGTTGCGCACCGGTGGCGCATCCATCGCGAACCGCTTCATCATCACGGCCTGCGCGGTACCGCCCGTGAACGGGGTTCGGCCGGCCAGCATTTCGAAGAGCATGCACGCCACGGCGTAGATGTCGGTGCGCCCGTCAATCAACGCCTCCCCGGCCGCCTGTTCCGGGCTCATGTACGCGGGCGTGCCGATCGCCATTCCCGTGTTCGTCATCCGCTCGCTGCCGGCCGCGTCGAGGGCCCGGGCGATGCCGAAGTCCGCCACGACAGCCACGCCGTCGGACAGCAGCACGTTCTCCGGCTTCACGTCGCGATGCACCACGCCGTGACGATGTGCGTAGTCGAGCGCACCCGACACCGCCGTGGCGATCCGCACCGCCTCCTCTTCGGCCATCTTCTGGTCACGTTCCATTCGCGCCCGCAGCGACTCGCCTTCGACGAACGGCATGACGTAGTACAGCAGCCCGCCGCTTTGCCCCGAGTCGTGAAGCGGCAGGATGTGCGGATGCTGCAGCTGCGCCGTCAGCTTGATCTCCGCCAGAAAGCGGTCGGCGCCAATCGTGACCGAGAGTTCCGGGTGCAGCACCTTGATGGCCACCTGGCGCGCGTGTCGCACGTCGCGCGCCACATACACGGACGCCATTCCGCCTGTGCCCACGAGCGCCCCGAGCTCGTAGCGGCCCTCGAGCGCAGCCTTCAGCAGCTCGACGGTCGCCGCCCGCGACCCGCCCTCGTTGGCCAAGGTCCGCTCCGCCCTACCGGCGTGCCTTCGCCTTGTCCACGATCGCCTTGACCTCGCGCAACAGCTGCGGGCCGTTGTACGGGATGCCGTCCTTCACGATCCACTCCGCGCCGAGGGTCCGCCCTTCCACGCCGTTCCGTATGACCGGCGTTCCGCCTGCGTAGAGCACCTTCAGGTCCTCGAGCGGATTCCCGTCCACGACGATCAGATCCGCGAGGAATCCCACCCGGATCCGCCCCAAGTCGTGCTCCCGGCCAAGGATGCGCGCGTTGTTCCCGGTGCAATGCTCCAGCACCTTCAGCGGATGGAATCCCGCCTCGGCGTGCAGCTCCATCTCCCGGATGAGCCCGTAGCCGTACATCTGGTAGATGAATCCGGCGTCGTCGCCGCATCCGATGATCCCGCCCTTTCGCTCGAAGCTCCGGAGCGCAGACATCCAGATGCGGTAGTTCTCCTTCCAGAACACCTCGTCGGTCGAGCTCCAGCCGATGAAGTACGAACCGTGGTTGGCCGGGTCGGGCTTGAAGTAATTCGCGAGTGACGGGTGCAGGTAGTCGCGGAACCACGGCTGGGTCTGGGCGCGCTGCAGGTCGCGGCTCGCCTCGTAGATGTCCATCGTCGGTACCCACGAAACGCCGGCCTTCACAAGGGCCGTAAGTAGCGAGTCCAGGATTCCCGGGTCGGCTTCCCGCCAGAGCCGACCTGCCCAGCGGAACCGGTCCGTTTCATCCAGATAGTTGTAGTCGCTTGGAAAATTCTGGCGCAGGTCACGGATCGCGGCGTCAGGGACGCCATACCAGTGCTCGATGGAGCCCTTGCTGAACGCCACCTCGTCCCACGCATTCGTTTCCTCGACGCCAATGTGGTGCGCCGTGCGCAATCCGACCCTGCGGGCTTCATCGAATGCCGCCTGCATCAGGTCGCGATCAATGCCGCCGAACTTCACGCCATCCACCCCGAGCTCCTTGAGCCGGCGAATGTGCGCGCGCGCCTGCTCCGGCGTCTTCACCGCCCGGCCTTCCTCGGACCAGAACTGTGGGTACACGAAAATGCGCGGCGCCACGATTTCGCCTTTCGCCGACTTCTCCCGCAGCTCCACGCTCCCCGCGTTCCGCTCGGCGCCGACCTCGCGAACGGACGTGATGCCGTTCGCCAGCTGCAGCTTCATGTAATAGTCGAAGCCGTCGAGTGTCTGGCCCGATCGGTTGCTCTGGATGTGCGTGTGATTGTTGATGAGCCCCGGCAGCACGTACTTCCCGGCCGCATCGATCTGGACATCGCCCGCAGGACGGCGCGCGTCTCCCCGGCGCAGCGCCACCGGGTCGAGCGTGACGATCTCCGTGATCCGGTTGCCCTCGACGACGATGTCAACCGGGCCGCGCGCCGGCGTCCCGTTTCCGTCGACCATCGTCCCGCCGCGGATTACCAGGCGTGCTGGCCGCGTACCGTGCGTGACGCCGCGCGTCTGTGCGGCCAGGGTGCCCGCCACGAGCGCGAGGGCGGCGGCGGCGCGAACTGATCGGAACATCGTCGACTCCGGGGTGAACGTCCGGAGCGAACGCTATTCCTCGCGGCCCGCCGCCGCCAGCCGCTGCATCGGATTACGCTGCTGCGGGGATCTCGCTTTTCTTCGCGACGGCCTCGACCTCGACCCGCAGCTTCACATCCTCGCCCACCACCACCCCGCCAGTCTCCAGAACCTGGTTCCACCCCAGGCCCCAGTTCTTGCGGTTGATCGTGGCACTCACGGCCAGCGCGGCCCGCGGATTGCCCCACGGGTCGGTCGTTGGCAGCGCGTACGTCCCCGTCAGCGTGACCGGTCGCGTCGTACCGCGGATCGTCAGGTCCCCGGTGATCGTCACATCCGAACCCTTCTGGACAATCGCCGTGGACTGAAACGCGATCTCCGGGTGATTCGCCGTGTCGAAGAAGTCCGGCGACCGAAGGTGTGCGTCGCGCTGCTCGACGTTCGTGTCGAGGCTCGCGGCCTCAATGGACATCCGCACGGAGCGCAACTGCCCCGACGCGTCCGTCTCGCCTGTTCCGGTGAACGTCCTGAACCGGCCCTTCACAGTCGAGATCATGAGGTGCTTGACTGCGAATTCGACTTCGGCGTGGGTGGCATCAACAGACCATTGCATGGAAGGCTCCTTGGTATCTTAGTAATAAATCTCTTATTACTAAGATATCTAGGCAGGAACAACCCGTCAATCCCCCCCAATCCCCGCCCTCGCGGGAGGATCCGTGGTCGCCTTTCCGGCTGCCGCCATGCCGAGCCGCCGCAGCAGTGCCGTCGCCGCCCGCTGATCGCTGGCGGAGAGGCCGTCCATCGCGGCGCGGATCGCGTTCGCGTGAAGCGGAAACACACGACGCATCACCGCCGCCCCCGCCGAGGTCAGCGCGGCATACCGTGCCCGCCGGTCGCCCGGGCACGACTGGCGCTCGACGAGCCCCTTCTTCTCGAGCCGGTCGATCAGGAACGTGACGCCGCCGCTCGACACGAGCGCCTTGCGCTGGACCTCGCCGAGCAGCAGCGGACCCTTGCTGTGCAACGCCTCCAGCACTGCAAACTCCGCCGGCGTCAGGCCATGCCGCGCGATGTCGAGCCGCGCCAGCTCCGCGGTTGCCTGGTACGCACGCGCAAGAGTCACCCACAGCTTGAGCGCCGTCGCCGTCGCCGCGTCGCTGGCGGGAACCCCGCGAACGGTCGAAGAGTCCGATCGGTCTGACGGCGCAGTGCGCGTCGGCGCCGTGTCGGGAATTTTCCGGGTCTTGGTCATCTGACGACTAACCTATCGCGATCCACGCGTGCGCGCCGAGTGCTCCCACGTCAGTGCGGACCCGCCGATCCCTTCGAGCGTTCGACGCCCCGGACAATGTCGAGTCGCATCTCCGCCCACCCGTCGGCCTGGAAATATTGCACCTTGAGTTCGTGGCGTCCGCCACCAAGCGGTGCGTGATCCACCGTCGATTCGTGGTGCGTCCAACGGTCGATTACGAGCCGCCCGTCCACCCACACCCGCACGCCGTCGTCGCTGATCGTCCGCAACGTGTACTCACCGGGCGCGAGGGTTACCGACGTTGTCGCCTCGAACGCCCATTGCGCCGGCGGAAGCCCGGCGATCGTTGGCCGATACCAGAAGTAGTCGAGCCGTGGCTCGGTGCGCGTGAGCAACTCGGGACCGGCCAGCGCCCGCGATGCGGCATCACCCAAGGCGTCGCGACTCGTCGAGTCCGTCCACCGGACGAATCGCACGCGCCAATCCTGCACTGGTTCGAAACGTCCGTAAGAGAACCGGTACCGTGTCCCCGGCGGCAGCGCCTGACCGGATGGTGTGCGCGCCGAGCCGCCGGTGTACTCGAGGTCGAGCGCCCAGTCGCCAACCGAGTCGGGGATCGGCGTCACCAGGATCGTGTCGCCCGTGGATCCCCCCAGTCGCGACAGGTCCGCAATTCCCCGTCGTCCCACCACCCGCCAGCGCCCGTTCGGACCCAGCACGCGCAGGCGCAACGGCACCGAACGAACGCTGTCGAGCGGCCAGAGCTTCGGCGAACGCCAGTCGTACGGTCCCCACTCGTCCACCACGATCGCCGACCGGTCCCGCCGTGCCAGCGGTTGCAACGGAAGCTGAATCCCGCCGCGCGACGCCCGGGCGCGAACGGACGCGGGAACAGCCGCCAGGCCACTCGCCGGTGTACAGCGACTGGCCGCGAACGCGGCGGCCGGGTCGCCCTCCACGGCGGCATTCGCGGCAGACTCGAAGCTGGTGGTGTCGCGCGCGACCACCAGCGAGTCGACGCCTGTCAGCTGGTTGTCCTGAAACGCGACCTGCGCCGAATTCGCCGCGCGCAGCGCCACCCGATGCCGTATGAACGAATTCCGCTCGATCAGGTAGTCACGGCTCCGCGTGTCGCGACGCTTGGGGTACACCCAGTCCGACGGCTCGATTGCATTCGCCCAGATGCTGATAGCCGTCGTGTCGCCGGCAAACGAGTTGCCCGTGATGCGGTTGTCCTGCCCGTGCTCGATGGCAACGCCAATCCGGTTGCGGATGAAGCAGTTGCCGACGACCGTGGACGAGAAGGAGTATCCACCCCAGATCCCGTAGTCGTTTCCCTCAAGGCGATTGCCGACGAAATGGTTCCGGCTGAACGTGGCCTCGATCCCGTTCGCCGGCGCCCAGCTGAAGTCGTTGCCAACGAGCCAGTTGTCGTTCGCCCCGCCCTCGCCGGTATCCATCGTGGACTGGCCGGCCCACAGGAAAAACCCGTCACCGCCGTGCGTGGCGCTGTTGAAGGCGACGACATTGTCGCTGCTCTGCTCGTACAGGAGGATGCCCGCCGAGTCCTGGCCCCGACGGTAGAAACCGTGACTGTACCCGCGGACGTCGAAGTCGACGCGATTTCGCGCAATCGTGTTGCCGGTTGACCGGTAGAGGCCGATGCCGAGTCCCGAGTTGAACGAGAAGTCGTTGTTCGTCACCTCGACGCCGCGCGTCTGGACCATCAGCAGGCCGTTCATCCCCTGCTCTGCGCGACTCGCCCGCACGGCCCCGCCGGTCACGCCGTGCAGGTAGAATGCCGCCCCGAACCGCAGCCACTCATCAGCTTCGTTCTTGTGGAACGACAGCCAATCCACGAGGCTCTCGTGCTCGACGAGCGAGAACAGACGCGGCTTCCAGTTGTGGCTCGCATCCACGCGCTCGATCGTGAGGTTCTGCGTGCCACGCGCCAGGATCCCGACCTTGTACCCGCGGATCCGCGCATTCACGATCCGGACGTTCCGGCCACCTTCCACGCGGATCGCGACGCCGCTGGCAACATCGGGATCGTTCCTCGGGTCCGTGCCTTCGAGCGTCGCCCCGCCAAAGTCCACCGTGATGTTGTTCCCGCGAATCACGATCACGCCGGAGTCGTGTGGCACCTCCGGCGCGATCCGCCACGTGCGGTTGGCCACGCGCACCGAGCTGGTGATGACCATCCCCGCGCGCAGCTCGACATCGGGCACCGTCCCCTGGGAACCCGCCCCGCGGGGCACGACAAGTGGCGCGAGGACGAGCAGGTTCCGGAGTTGACGCAATTGAGGCATGTTGACACGGGCGTGGGTGCGCAGGGACCGGTTGCCGGAGACCTTACAATGATGCCGAAACTTCCATCTGTGCGCACGGTCGCGTGCGCAGCACTGTGGACGCTCGCGCTCGCGTGCGGCACGACGGGCAGCGCACAGTCCACCCTGCCCAACCGTTACGCCGATTCGACGTTCTGGCGCCTCTCCACTGAGTTCTCGGAACCCAATGGCTATTTCCGTTCCGACAACCTCCTGTCGAACGAGACGTCCTTCCAGTGGGTCGTGCCGTCGCTTCAGAAGATGAGCCGGCCGGGCAGCGTGTACCTCGGCGTCGCGCCGGAGCAGAACTTCACCTTCATCGCCGCGCTCAAGCCGCAGGTCGCCTTCATCATCGACATCCGCCGCGGCAACCTGCTGGCGCACCTGATGTACAAGGCGCTGTTCGAGACGTCGGACAACCGGGTGGACTTCGCCTTCCGCCTGTTCGGACGCAAGCGGCCCGCCGATGTCTCCGGAGCGATTGGCGTGGAGGAGCTTTTCACGCGCATCGCGACGACTCCGCTCGACACGGCCCACGCGCGGGGTGTCCTCAATGAAATCAAGGACCGCCTCACCAAGGCCCACGCGTTTCCGCTGTCCGCAGAGGACCTCGACTACATCGACTACGTCTTCATGACGTTTTCGGGGGTTGGCCCGGGCGTGCGCTACAACATGGGCGGCGGTGGTGGATTTCGCGGTGGCCGGAGTCGCATGCCCAACTACGCCGATTTGATGACGGAAACCGACTCACTCGGCGTGCAACGCTCCTACCTCGCGACCGACGAGAACTACCGGGTCATCAAGGACATGCAGGAACGAAACGTGATCATCCCGTTCACGGGGGACTTTGCCGGCCCGAAGGCGCTGCGCGCCTTTGGCAACTATGTGCGCGACAACAAGGCCGTCGTTCAGGCGATCTACGTATCGAACGTCGAACAGTACCTGTTCCAGGATCCCGACAACTGGCGCACGTACTACGAGAACGTGGCCACGCTCCCGACCGACTCGACGTCGGTGTTCATCCGGTCGGCGTCGCAGGGGTATATGCGGCAGCAGAGCAGGAACAGCTCGCAGAACGAGCTGCTGTGCCCAGTCGCGGAACACCTCAAGGGATTCAAGGCGGGGAACATTCGCAGCTACTGGGACGTCTTCGGTTACTGCCGGTAAGGACGGAAACGACAGGGGCCGGCCGGAGTTCCTCCTCCGGCCGGCCCCTTCGTGCGCCTCACAGCTAGATCGCCCAGCCGTCGCGATAGACGCGCGTGAGGTACTGGTTGGCTTCGGGGGCGTTTGTGAACTCGCCCTTCGTCCCGTCGTAGTACACCTTGCGCCCCTGACCCGCCCGAAGCGCCGCAACACCCAGCAGCATCGTCTCCGTCAGTTGGGCGGCGTACTCGATCGGCGAGCTCGCCTTTGCCTCACCGCGAATGGCCTTGGCCCAGTTCAGTTCGTGGCTCCACTCGATTCGCGGCATCGTCTTGGGCACACGCTGCGCGGCCTCCATCACGGACTGCGGATAGCAGCGCGGATTGGCCCCGTACGTGTCGTTCATCAGGATGCCCTTCTCCCCATAGAAAATCACGCCACCTTCGCCCTTCAGCACTTCCGTGTCGGGCAGGAGATCCGGACGCGGCGGGTACAGCCCGCCGTCGAACCAGTTCAGCTTCACGGCCGGCATGTTGCCGCGTGCAGGGAACTGGTAATGCACGGTGCTCGCCAGGGGGAATGAGGCGGGCACCTGACGCGGACGGCCTTCTGGTGTGTTGGGGGCTGCAGCGGGATTCGCCGGCGGGATCGTCGCCATGCCGAACGCGGTGCTGGTTGCCTCGATGCTCGTCGGGTGCGTGAGGCCGAGCGCCCAATACGGGTGGTCGAGCAAATGCGCGCCCATGTCGCCGAGCGCGCCACCGCCGAAGTCGAGCCAGCCGCGCCAGTTGAACGGGTGGTACACCGGATGGTACACGATGTCCTCGGCCACCGGCCCGAGGTACAGGTCCCATCGCAGGTGCTCGGGTACGGGATACGATCCCATTCCGGTCGCGATCGTGTCGTTGATGCGACGATTGTTCCACGACGTCCCGAACTGGGCAGGATTCGCCCCCGCCGCGACGTACGGATTGGGCCGAGGCACGCCCTGCGGCCAGTAGCCCACCGGCCGGTTCGTCCAGACGTGCACCTCGCGAACTGCGCCGATCACGCCGGCCGCGACCCACTCGTTGATCTGTCGGGCGCCCTCGCTCGAGTGGCCCTGATTGCCCATCTGCGTCACCAACTTCGGATTGGCCAGCGCGGTCGCGCGCAGCACGCGCGCCTCGTGCACGCTCCAGGTGAGTGGCTTCTGCACGTACACGTGCTTGCCCAGGTCCATCGCAGCCTTGGCGATCACCGCGTGCGTGTGGTCGGGCGTCGCCACGACGACGGCATCGATGTCCTTCTGCTTCTCGAGCATCTCGCGGAAGTCGGCGTATTTGCCGGCCTTTTCGAACTGCTCGTTGAGCTTGGTGGCCTCGGGCCGCACCTGCCCTTCGCGGTTCGGCCGCAGCTTGTTCGTCACGTTCGACATGGAGAACGTCAAGTCCACGTCGCACACCGCCACGAGATTCTCGGTTTTCGCCAGCTCCTGCGCGTTGCCCGACCCCATCCCGCCGAACCCGGCGACCGCGAAGTTCACGGTATCACTCGGCGCGCGATACCCCGGACCTCCCAGCACGTGTCGCGGGACAATCATCGGAAATCCGTGCGAAGCGAACGCAGCGCCGGCCGCCATCATGCCGGACTCGGCGACGAACTCGCGGCGGGTGACTTTCTTCTTTCTGGCCATGGGATCCTCGCGAAGGCCGGTGGGGTGTTCGGTCGTCCAATCTTGGCCCGCGCGGCCACAAACGTCAAACGTCGCGTGCGTCGTACACGGGTTCCGGCACGCTCAACAGAATCACGGTTTCAGTCGATCGTTCGCACCGTCGACTGCCGCCTCCGGTCAACCGTCAGGTGCGTGACATCCGGCCGGCCGTAGTGGCCTGCCGCGTCGAAGTTCTGTCGCTCCTCGCGCACCCGCGCAATGTCCACCGACCGCACGATCAGCGCCTCCCGGCCAGTGACGGGCGGTGCGATCCATTCACCATCGGGCCCGGCGATGCACGATCCGCCATTGCCCATGACCGCCGGCAATGCGCGGCGCAGCATCGCGGCGTGCGGCACGGAGTCCGGAATGTCTCGCCGCCGCATCAGTGACGACGCCGCCACGACATAGCTCCGACCCTCGCGGGCGGCAAACCGCGTGACATCTCGCGTGTTGTAGTCATTGCCGGGCCACGAGGCGACGTGCAGGTCCTCGCCCTGTGCATAGAGGGCCGCGCGCACGAGCGGCATCCAGTTCTCCCAGCAGTTCAGCGCACCGAGCGTGAACGCGCCCACCTGATGCGTGCGCAAACCGTGCCCGTCGCCCACCGCCCACGACAGCCGCTCCTCGTACGTCGGCATCAGCTTGCGGTGCACTGATCCAATCGCACCGTCGGCGCCGATCACCACGAGCGAACAGTACGCGCTGTGACTCCCGCGGTCGCGCGGACGCTCAATGGTGCCGAGCACGATGGTGATCGCGCGCTTCCGCGCGAGTGCGCATGTGGCATCGAGATGTCCGGCGTCGATGTCCACTGCCTGCTCGAGGTAGTGCGCGTGCAGCGCTTTCTGCACGGGGGAATTGAACCGCGCACCGTCCGTGTGTTCGATCCACCACGGGTACCCGGGCACAAGCGCCTCGCCGAACGCAACCAAGCCGCAGCCCCGGTCAGCCGCCCGCGTGATCCACCGGCCCACCTTGGCAAGGGTCCGGTCGCGATCCAGCCACACAGGTGCGATCTGCGCCGCCGCGACGGTCAGCGGTCGCGCGTCACTGCCCCGTTTCCGCCCGCTGCGCGCTCGGCGCGCGACTTTCGCGCTCATGGACTCTCCTCGATAGGCAACCGGTGCGCGCTCAAGCGATGAGCGGAACCCCTGCAAGACGGCGACTTCATGCCAACGGATGCTTCACGTGCCGGGCGAGCAGGCCGACGATCTTCGTCACCCGGCGGGCACGCGTCTCCGGTCGCTTCGCCTCAGTCGCCCATCGCACGAACAGGCGTCGGTATCCTGGCGCAAGCGTCTTCCAGAACGCCGCAGCCCGGCTGTTCGCCCGCAATGCGGCCGCCAGGTCGCGCGGCGCGGCGGTCGTGCCGGTCAGCCGCCGTTCGTGCTGTTCGTCGAAGGCCGCCGCCGATCGCTTTGACGGCAGGTGCTTCGCCCCGGCCGGCGTCATCAGTCCGCCCGCCACAAGGCGTTTCACGCGTTCCAGGTTCGGGCGCGACCAGTTGCTTCCCGGCCGGCGCGGCGTGAACCGCTGGGCGTATCGCTCGGCGTCGAGCGTCTTGACCGTCGTATCGATCCATCCATAGCAAAGCGCTTCCTCGACAGCCTCACCATACGCCACGCTCGGGCGCCCCGTTCCCTTCTTGAAATAGATCAGCCAGACCTCTCGCTTGGTCGCGTGATGCCGGGCGAGCCACGCGCGCCATGCGGCGCGGGTCTTCGCGTACGTCGTCTCCGTGATCTCCATGCGAGAAGTGCTCCACGGCCACCGGCGCCAGTGCAGGCGCCGGTGGCCGGCGGTGCTTACTTCTTCACCGTCGCGCCAGTGAGCATCCCCACAGCGCCGAGTGTCGTCTGTGCCGCGTTCAGGCCGAGGCGGAAATCCTTGTCGCTGAACGTCGTGTACAAATCAGTCGGCTGGTGCCAGTGCGGATCCCAGCCGGCGCCGATGTGCGCCCCCCGCTCGTTCTCGCGAAGGCTGATCGCCGGAATGAGGTCCTGGAACGGACCGGAGTCCGTGTTCGTCATGTTCGGCCCCACCGTGACGGGATAGTCCGTCGCGTACTTCTGGTTGGCACCGTGAAAGTAGAACGCGAGCTTCATCGACTGGTCGGCCATCTTCGAGTTGATCTGGAACTCGACATTCACGTCCGCTTCGGGCCGCTGGTCCGGCGAAAGCGTCCCATCGGGCCGTGGCATGCCGTGGTCGAACAGCATCATGTCGTGCTGGATCATCCCGAGCCACTTCGGCTCGGGGTACTTCCCTGAACCCACGGGGTTCTCCTTGCCCTGCAGCGCTTCGCGCTGTTCGATGTATGCGCGCGCGCCGTTCAACCCGGTTTCTTCGTTGTTCCACAGCGCAAAGCGGATCGACCGTTCGGTCTGCACGTCGGGCATCGAGAAGATCCTTGCCAGTTCCATCACGATCGCGGAGCCGGACGCATCGTCATTCGCCGCCTGCCCCCAGCCGTGACCGTCCATGTGACCGCCGATGATGTACATCTCGTCCGGGCGAGTCGTCCCGACCTTGGTGCACACGACCTGTTCGCGCGCCCCGGGAGTCGTCGGCTGGGCATTGATCGCACGAATGGCCGGGTCGGGCTGACGAAGCGAATCGTTGTTGACCCCGGTTGGCGCGCGCACCCCGCGGAGCCGGCTCCCCCCGGATCCCATCACCACCCCCTGCACCTGCGTAGCGCCGCGGCCCGCCCCGCCGCCGCGCGCCCCACCACCCGCTCCGCCGGCGGCAGCGCCGCGGCCGCCGGCCGCCCCACCCGCTGCTCCACGTCCTCCGCCGGCTCCTGCACCGCCGCCCCGTGCTGGTGGCGCGGGATTGTACTCGTAACGGATGCGCTCGACGTCCTGGCATCCGTAACTCCGCAGTTGCGCCTCGATCCAGTCCACAGCAGCCCGATTCCGGTCGGTACCCTGGCGGCGATCGCCGAAGTTCGTGAGTCCCTTGATCGTCGCCTTGTACTTCTCGAGGTCCAGGCGGCCCACGAGTTCGAGTACCGGATCAGGCGCGGCCACCGCCTGCTGACCACCGCCCTGGGCTCGTCCGCTCGACGCGACGATCACGACGCACGCGGTTCCGGTCACGAAGTTCCGAATCAGCTTCACGGCACATCTCCTGCATTGTGGGTGTACCAAAGAGTCTAACGCTCCACCCGTTCTCGACACCACCACCGGCGATCGACTGGCGATGCGCCGCTCTCGGCGACCGCCGACCGCTCGCCACGCGCCGCTGCGCGATGGCGGCTAAGTTCACCCCATGCGCCCATCCCGCCTGCTCGCCGCCGGGGTTCTCTTCCTCGGCGCCCCGTGGTTTGCCGCCGCTGCCCAAGGCAACGACCCGCACCTGATTCCCCGGCCGCGCGAGATCGCCGCCGGCGAGTACGTCCGGGTGCCACGATTGGTGTCCGTTTCGGCCACGGGCTCGGCCGATGACCGATTCGCCGCGAGCGACCTCGCAACAACGCTGCGCGACCGCGGGATGCGCGCCACGGTCACGGCAACCGCTGCGCCGGGTTCGTACCAGATATCGCTCGTGCGCGCCGAGTCGCCGGTTGGAGCGCAGGTCCTCTCGGCCGCGGGACTGACGCTGGGTGACGAGCAGCGTGCCGAAGGGTACGTGGTCGTCACGAACGAGAACCGCGCCGTCGTGATCGCGGCGTCCGCGGCCGGCGTCTTCTACGGCGCGCAGACCGTAAAGCAGCTGCTGCGTACCGACGGTCCTGAACCCCGGGTCTTCAAGACCACGATTCGTGACTGGCCCGCCATGCGCTGGCGCGGCATGCAGGACGACCTCTCCCGCGGCCCGCTGCCGACTCTCGAATATCAGAAGTCGCAGATCCGGACCTTTGCGGCCTACAAGCTGAACGTCTACTCGCCCTATTACGAGCACACCCTCGAGTACAAGTCGCACCCCATCATGGCGCCGCCTGGTGGTGTCATCACGCAGGAAGAGGTGAAGGAACTGGTCGCGTACGCCAGGCAGTACCACATCGACGTCGTGCCGGAACAGGAGGCGTTCGGACACCTCCACCACATGTTGAAGTACGACATCTACAGCCAGCTCGCCGAGACCCCGCACGGGCACGTGCTCGCGCCGGGCCAGCCGGGATCGATCGAGGTGATCAAGCAGTGGTTCGCGGAAATCGACTCGATCTTCCCGTCACGCTTCGTCCATATCGGCGCCGACGAAACGTTCGAGCTGGGCAAGGGGCAGACCCGGGAGCGCGTGCAGCGCGACTCGCTCGGCCCCGTGTACATGCAGTTCCTCAAGGACATCGAGGCGGCCATTCGCCGCCCGGGCAAGCGTTACCTCTTCTGGGGCGACATCGCCGAGCGCTCACCCGCGCTCGTGCAGTCCCTCCCCAAGAGCATGCTCGCCGTGGCCTGGAACTACTGGTCATTCAGCGGATTCGAGCGTTCACTGAAGCCGTTCACGGATGCCGGCATCGAAACGTGGGTCGCGCCGGGCGTCAACAACTGGAACCGGGTGTACCCGAACAACGACGTCGCCCTGCGCAACATCCAGGGGTTCGTGCGCGACGGCCAGCGACTCGGCGCCACGGGGATGCTCAACACCAATTGGGACGACGACGGCGAGGGAATCTTCAATCAGGTGTGGTACGGCGTGCTGTTCGGCGCGGCCGCGTCGTGGCAGAAGGGAGAGGCCTCGATCCCCGATTTCGCCGCAAGCTTTGGCCTGCAGTTCCACGGCGATCCGACGGGCAAGATCAGCGCCGCGCAGGTCAAGCTGTCTCAGGCGCATGCCCTGCTGGCGAAAGGCGGCCCGAGCGACGCAACGAATACCCTGTACTGGATGGATCCCTTTGGCAGCGAAGGCCAGGCGGTCGCCAATCGGATCCGCGCCTCGACGCGTGACGTCCGCATCCTGGCCGAGTCGGCGCTCGTACTGGTCGCGCAGGCCCGCCAGTCCGTCCGTGGCCGGCCCGGCTCGCTTGACGCATTGCGCGAGCGCGACGCCCTGGCCGCCATGGAAATGGGCGCACGTCGCATCGACTTCATCGGGATGAAATTCCAGCTCGCCGACGAGATCGTGACGCACTACGCCGCCGCGCTCGACTCGGTGGCCAAGGGCGCCAGCCCCATACAGGAACTGGTCGAAATCGCATCGCAGATCAACAGTCGCACGCAGGACTTGCGTGATGGCTACGTGCTCGGCCGCGAGCTGTACGAACAAAGCTGGCGCGCCGAAAATCGGCCGTATTGGCTCTACAATGTCTTGAATCGGTATGACATCGGCGCGCAGACGTGGATTCGGCGGATCGACCAATTCAATCATGCCCGGGCGCAGTACAACCGCACGCGACGACTTCCGGGCATGGATGAGATGGGCCTGCCCCCCCGCCCATCCATCACACCGTAACGCGGAACGGCTTCAATAATGACGCCCTGGGTTCAGCGGCTTCTGATCGCCAACGTGGTCGTGTTCTTCATCCAGTACATGGCGCCTGGAATCGCCGACCCGTTCGTGTTCGTGCCGCGCGCCATCCTGTTCCGGCCGTGGTCGATCGTCACCTACATGTTCCTGCACGCGGGGTTCACGCACATCCTGTTCAACATGATCGGCCTCTATTTCTTCGGGCCGCAGGTCGAATCCCGCATCGGATCGCGCCGTTTCGTGCAGCTGTACTTCATCAGCGGCGTCTCCGGCGCGCTTCTTTCGTTCCTCTTCGCTCCGCGATCCGCGATTGTCGGAGCCTCGGCTGCGGTGTTCGGCGTGATGCTCGCGTTCGCCATGTTCTGGCCGCGCGCCCAGATCCACATCTGGGGAATCCTGCCCATCGAAGCGCGTTGGCTGGTCGTGATCACCACCGCGCTGGCGCTCTGGAGTGGGCTCGGTGGCTCACGCGGAGGCGTGGCCGACTTTGCACACCTCGGCGGCTATGTCGGTGCCTTCATCTTCCTGAAGCTCATCGATCCGGCCAGGCGCGTCGCGCGATTCCGCGCCAGCACCGTCGCGAAGCCCGATCGCGACAAGCTGGCGAACTGGAAGCGCGTGGACGTCGCCGGCGTGCACGAGGTCAACCGCGCGGAGCTGAATCGCATCCTCGACAAGATCAGTGCCACCGGGCTGGCCAGCCTCACGCCCGAAGAGCGCCTCTTCCTGTCGAATTTCGTCCCGCCGGACGACCGGACGCCGGTGAGCTGAGCCGGGTCGGCCCGAGGCTGCCGAGCGCGCGGATCGCCTCGAGCCGCACACCCGAATGCGGGTCGCCAGCCGCGCTCTCGATCGGCCCCCTTCTATATGAAGAAAGGCTGAACCGGTATTCGCCGGAGGCTTGATGCCCGTGGGTTTGGCTGTCGGAGCTCTACGTGGTCAGTGCTCGGCGCCCGTCATCGGACGCGAATCGTAACGGGAGTCCCGCTCACCCCGGTGCGTCCCACCGGCATCAGCGACACGATGCCCGCAGCCGCGCCGTCGGACGACGCAAGCGCCGCCAGCGGAACGTCGGTGAGCGTGCCGTCGAGGATGTGCGTGACCCAGGAGCTCCCGGCCCACACCCGCAGCACCCACCACCTGACATCATCGGTCGCTCGGCGCGCGATCGTGAGCACGTCGCCGAGCCGGCTTTCGGCGACCGCGATCGCGGGAGTGCGTGGTGCACTTGAGCTCTTCCACGCCATGGCCGGCACGAGCGCTCGCGTTGCATACGGCCCGCGCGCCAATGCGCTCGCAACCGAGTCGCGATCCTCCATCAGGGCTTTCATCTGGAAATGCACGGCGCCGGCGCTCGTCCCCGCCGCACGAGTCGTGTCGATCTGGCGCAACACCTCGCCGCTTCGCCACCTGGCGCGCGCATCACCGATCTTGTAGTCGGCAATCCCGGCCCATACGTGTCGCGACGAATCGTTCTGTGCGTGCCACCACCGCAGGAGCTCGCCGAATCGTTGTCCGTCCTGTTCCACCCCCCAATAGAGCTGGGGCACGAGATAGTCGACCCACCCGCGCACAAGCCACGTGCGTGCATCGGCGTAGATGCGTGAATACGCGTCGAAGCCTGTCACGGTGGCGGGCTCGCCTGGTTTCCAGATCCCGAACGGGCTGATGCCGAACTTGACCCACGGCTTTGCTTTCAAGATCTCGGTGCGCAGCGTGTCAACGAGCCGGTTCACGTTGTCGCGCCGCCAGTCATCGCGCGCCAGGCTCCCGCCGGCTCGCGTGTAGCGCGCGAAACTCGCGGCGTCGGGGAACGGAATCTCCCGGCCGTTCCTCGACTCGGGATACGGGTAGAAGTAGTCGTCGAGGTGAATGCCGTCGACGTCATAGCGGTTGAGCACATCGAGCACGACGCGCACCGTTCGACGACGCACGTTCGGCTCCCCGGGATCGAACCAGACGTACCGGCCGTAGCGCTTGGCGTATGCCGGGTACTGCCGCGAAAAGTGCGTGGCAGCCACCGGGCCCTTCGCACTCGGATCCTTCGCGCGGTACGGATTGAACCACGCGTGCAACTCGATGCCACGTGCGTGCGCCTCGCGAATCACGAACGCGAGCGGATCCCAAGCGACGTCCGGTGCCGTGCCCTGCCGGCCGGTCAGGTACTCCGACCAGGGCTCGATCTTCGAGGCGTACAAGGCATCACCGGCGGGGCGAACCTGGAACACAATCGCATTGAGCCCGGTGCGCGCGGCGTGTTCGACGATGCGAACCAGCTCCCGCTTGGCGCTGTCGGCCGGCAACCCGGGGCGTGATGGCCAGTCCATGTTGGCGACTGTCGCCACCCAAACGCCGCGGAACTCGCGCGGCACATCCGGCGGCACGCACGCCGGTTCCGTTGCCGGACAGGGTGCCGAGCGTACGGATGGGACCGCCCGCTCTGGCGGCTGCGCGTGTGACACGGTCGCAAGCACGACAGTCGCCACGGACGCGACGCTGTGTATCAGCCGAATGCCGACCATGACGTCCAATGTAATGCGGCGGACGGCCGGCTCGGTCGCGCGTCAAAGTCCGGAGACTCGCGCCGTTGCGCGGCTCACGCGAAGTTTGTCCGTGTCGTTTCTCCTGCGAGGTACGCCCGGTGGCACCAAATCGTGACGTTGCACATCATGCCCGCCGATTGACGACCGTCTGCGCGGTCGTCGTCGCATCAGCATGCGCCGGAGGGATGTCCGGCGTTTCGACCGCCACGTCGGGAAGTGCGCCGCTCGTCGGCCCGCCCACGGGCACGCTGCTGGTCGTCGGCGGAGGCGCACAGGGCCCGGAGTTGTACAAGGCGTTCATTGACGCAGCTGGTGGTCCCGGCGCGCTGATCGTCGACATTCCCACCGCCGGCGGTGACACGGCCTACCCCCCTGACTGGCGTGGCACCAACGGGCTGAAGGCGGCCGGCGCGACCAATGTCGTGGTCCTGCACTCGAACCCGAATCGCAAGGACCTCGCGAACTCGGACAGCTTCGCCAACATCCTGAGCAGGGCGGGTGGGGTGTGGTACGAGGGCGGCCGGCAGTTCCGGCTTGTCGACTCGTACGGCGGCACCCGCACCGAAACCGAGATCATGAACGTGCTGCGACGCGGCGGCGTGGTCGGCGGTTCGTCGGCGGGCGCTTCAATCCTCGGCAGCTTCATGGTCCGCGGCGCCCCGTCGAACAACAATGCGATCATGGAGTATCCCGGCTACACGGCGGGGTTCGGCTACCTCCGCAACACGGGCGTGGATCAGCACGTCGTCGCACGCATGCGCCTCCCCGACATCGCCGACTCGTTGATGCCGCGCCATCCCGACATGCTCTTCATATCGGAGGATGAAGGCACGGCGTGGCGCATCAAGGGCGACGTCGGAGAAATCCTGGGCCGCAACAAGGCGTTCGTCTACAACGGCTCGGATCCGACCGATCCGGGAAAGCCGTTCCTCACACTCTTCCCGGGAGATCGCTACGACCTCGGCCGGCGGCGCGTGATCTCGCGCGCGATCGATGACTCCCCGCTCACGCACGCGTTCCTCGACTCGGTTTTTGCAGGGACGACCGGCAAGGTCACCGTACATGTCGCGCAGGAAGGACGCGTGCTGGCGGCCAAGGGCTACGGCATCGAGCCGCAGGCGCGGTATATGCCCGTCACCGCCGTGCCAAACTTCCCGCTCGGCGAGATCGGCGACACCTTCCTCGCGTCCGCCGTGCTCGCGCTCGTTCGCGACGGCAAGCTCACACTCGAGGACCCCCTGTCACAGGGCGGCAGCGCGACCGTGCGCGAATACCTGACGCGCGCGAACGCCGCGCCTGACGGGAGTCGCAAGGTCGCCCGGCTGATCGTCGAGCGGTCCGGGGGTACGGTGGCCGACCTGGTGCAGCGTCGGTTGCTCACGACCGTGGGCGGCCAGCGGACGCGCGCCAGCGAGGACGGCACCGTGCTGTCGAACGTTGACGACCTGTACCGCTGGGAGCTGGGACTGCAGGACTACGCTGCCCTCACGGTCGCCGGCGCTGACTCGATGTTTGCGCGCGGTGGTGGCAAGGGCGGGGTCAACGGGCTCGGCTGGCGCTTTGACACGTGGCGCGGCCTCCAGCGCCAGTCTGCGTTCTTCATCCCCGAGGGCAAGCAAGGGGCGTTCGTCCGCTTTCCGGCCCACAAGGCGTCCATCATCATTCTCACCGATCAGCCGACCTTCGACGCAAAGTCCGCCGCGGAGCGCATCGCAACGCGGTTGCTGTTCAGCGGCCGCGACGTTTCGCTGTTCCGCAGGGCGCCAGTGGAAAGCAACGCCAGTTGCAGGAGCATGAGCGCACCAAATGCAACTGTTGCGTGGGCCGGCTGCACCGGCGGTAAGGTGTTTCGCACCGTCGACGGCGGCACGACCTGGTCGGTGGATTCTGTGCCGGGCGCCGCGTCGCTCGACTTCCGCGGCATCAAGGCGTTCGACGCGCGAACGGCGGTCGTCGTCAGCGCCGGCCCTGCCGAGCGAGGACAAGCGAAGATCTATCGCACGACAGATGGCGCGCAGACCTGGACGCTCGCCTGGAGCGACACGACCACGGGCGTCTTTCTCGACGGCGTCGCGTTCTGGGATGCCAGGCACGGATTCTCGTTCTCCGATCCCGTCGACGGGCGGTTCGTGATCCTGACGACGAGCGACGGAGGCGCCAGCTGGACGCGGGTGCCCCCAACCGCGATTCCGGCGGCGCTGCCCAACGAAGCGGCCTTCGCTGCGAGCAACACCCAGCTCACCGTGCAGGGAACGTCGAACGGCTGGATCGCGACCGGCGGCGGGCCGCACGCTCGGGTGTTTCGCACCACCGATCGAGGCCGAACCTGGAGCGTCGCCTCAACCGGAATGCCGGGCGGCCCGAGCTCAGGCCTGTTCGGAATCGCCTTTGCCGACGCGCGGAACGGAATCGCCATCGGCGGCGACTATCGGAATGAACGCGGCGTGAACGCCTTCGCCCTGCGCACCGCGGACGGAGGCGCCACGTGGACTTCCGCTGGCACGCGGCGTCCCGATGGAACGACGTCCGGCGTCGTGCACGTGCCCGGCACCACTCCTCCGATCTTCGTGGCCGTCGGGCAAACGGGCGTCGCCTACACGCGCGATTTTGGCGCGTCGTGGATCCACGCCGACACACTGGCGGCCTATGGCGTCGGCTTCGCGAATGCGAGCGCCGGATTCGTCGCCGGATCGCGCGGCCGTGTCGGCGTGCTCTCGCAGATGCTGAAGTGACCTACGACCTCAGGTCGCTTTCGCTTCCCCGTCTCGGGACCCGCGGCCTCCGGCTTCTTGTAGCCGCACTCGAGGCGCCATTCCTCGGCCCTCTGGTCGTCGAGCGCCTCCGACGCGACGCGGGCCTCACCCGGCTGCGTGAGCTGTCCATCGACGAGTCGCCGACATTTCTTCCGCACCACGCGTCCGACGATCCCGGCATTCCGCCGCTCGCGGCGTTCGATGCGGACGACAGCCCGTACAGCGATGTCCCCGCGACGCCGCCGCGCCCACCCGGATTTCGTTTTCCATCGGCGTCGGACTACACGGCCGCCTATCGCAGTGGGCACACATCACCGTCGGCCGTCGCGGAACGCTTCATCGCTCAGTGGCGCGCGAGCGACGCCGGCGACCTGCCGCTGCGCGCCTTCATCGCCGTGCGCGCCGACGATCTCGGCGCCCAGGCAGCCGCCAGCGAGGCGCGCTGGCGTGCCGGCAAGCCGCTCGGCCCGTGGGACGGCGTGCCCGTCGCGGTCAAGGACGAGATGCACGCCATCGGATATCCGATGACCGTCGGCACCCGGATCCTGGGAGGCCAGCCGTCTGCGCTCGACGCGACGGTGGTGGCGCGACTCCGTGCCGCCGGCGCGCTGATCGTGGGCAAGGCGAACATGCACGAGATCGGCATCAACGTCACCGGCTTGAATCCCCACCACGGCACGGCACGGAATCCGTACCACGACGGACACCATACGGGCGGGTCGTCGAGCGGCCCAGCTGCCGCCGTCGCCAGCGGGCTCGTGCCGGTCGCGATCGGCGCCGACGGCGGCGGATCCATCCGCATCCCGTCCGCGTTCTGCGGCGTCGTTGGCATCAAGCCGACATTCGGTCGCGTCAGTGAAGCCGGCGCCGCGCCCCTGGTCTGGAGCGTCGCACACATCGGCCCCATCGCCGGAACAGTTCAGGACTGTGCTGCCGCATACGCCGTGATGGCCGGCGACGATCCGCTCGATCCGAACACCAGGGCACATCCCTCGGTCTCGGTCGACGTCGCACCGCCAGGATCCCTGCGGGGCATCCGGATTGGCGTGTATGCCGCCTGGTCCCGCCACGCAACAGCCGACGTTGTCTCGCGCTGCGACGTGTTGCTGCGTGAGTTTGAGCGACTCGGTGCGTCGATCGTTGACGTCGAGGTCCCGGAACTCGACCTCCAGCGCCAGGCCCACGTGGCCGTCATCACCGGTGAAATGGTCTCCGCGATGGCGCGGCACTACCCGGCGCAGCGACGTGAGTTCGCACTCGACTCACGCGCAATCATTGCCATGGCGCGCTCCTTCACGGCCGCCGAACACGTCACCGCCGCGCGCGTCCGGACGCGCGCCATGGCGCACTGGCGTCGCGTGTTTCAGGATGTCCACGTCGTCATCACCCCGGCGACCGGGCAGGTTGCCCCGCGCATCGATCCGGCAATGATGCCGCTCGGGGGCTCCGATCTCGCCGCGACAACGGAGATCATGCGCTTCGCCTTTCCGGCGAACCTCACCGGCCACCCCGCCATCAGCTTTCCCGCAGGCTATGACCGCGATGGACTGCCGGTCGGGATGCAGGCCATTGGACGGCCGTGGAGCGAGCGATTGCTGTTTCGCATCGCGGCAATGGCCGAGCTGCAAGTCGAGCGGCAGGCCCCGAAGCGCTGGTATCCGCTCCTCGAACACTGAGCGAACGTCGTTCGCAACGGCAGACAAAAGGGCCGGGTCATTCCCGATGGAATGCCCGGCCCCTCTGCAATTCGTCGCCTCAGCGCGCCCGGACGCGTACCGAGTCGACGCATTACGCTACAACGACGCCTGTGAATCACGCAATGGGTGCACAATCACGTCGCGCGAGAGGCACCGGTCGGAATCGAACCGACGATGAGAGATTTGCAGTCTCCTGCCTTACCACTTGGCTACGGTGCCGCACTGGAGTGGGGAAGCTAGCCGTCGCGTCGTTCCCTCTCAAGGCGCGACTCGCGGTTCCACGCTGTACATTCTCGCCCCATGCGACCCATCGCGCGATGGTCTATCGTACTCGCTTCGGCATTCGTGATCCTGGCGATACCGACTCCGGAAGGGATCACCCCGCAATCGTGGCGACTCTTCGCGATCTTCGCGGCGACGATCGTCGGATCGATCATTCGGCCCGTCCCCGCCGGGGCCGTCGTCTTTCTTGGCGTCACGGCCATCGCGCTCACCCGCACGATGCCCGCACGCGACGCGCTCGCCGGCTACGCCGACCCGCTCGTCTGGCTCGTGCTCTGCGCGTTCTTCATGGCGCGCGGCGTCCTCAAGACAGGCCTCGGACGACGAATCGCCTTCCTGTTCATTCGCGCCATCGGCAAGAGCTCCCTCGGGCTCGCCTACGCGATGACCTCGACAGACGCCCTCCTGGCCGGATTCCTCCCGAGCAACAGCGCCCGGTGCGGCGGAATCATCTTCCCGATTGCCCGCAGCCTCGCCGAAGCGTACGAGTCGCGGCCCGGCGGAACGGCACGCCGCCTCGGCGCCTATCTGCTCGTGACCATCTACCAGTGCGACGTCATTGCGTGCGCCACGTTTCTCACCGGCCAGGCATCGAACGTCATCATTGCGAAGTTCGCCGCCGAAAGCGCCGCGATCGATCTGTCCTACACCAAGTGGCTCCTCGGCGCGTCCGTGCCGGCCCTGATCTCGCTCGCGTTCGTTCCGTGGCTCCTGTTCCGCCTTTACCCACCGGAGATCAAGCACACGCCCCAGGCGACCCAACTCGCCGAGGAGGAACTCCAGCGAATGGGGCCGATGAACCGGCACGAGCGGATGATGCTGCTCGTGTTCGCGCTCGTTTCAGGGCTCTGGATGACCACAGCGCTGCACCACATCGACTACGCGGTCGTGGCGCTTGTCGGGGTCGGATCGCTCGTGCTCACCGGAGTGCTCGAATGGAGCGATGTCACCGGTGATCACGCAGCGTGGGACGTGTTCCTCTGGTACGGCGGCCTCGTTCGCATGGCCGAGGCAATCGGCCGGTCGGGCCTCACCGAGCAGTTCGCGCAGGCGGCCGCCGGTATCACCGCCGGGTGGGCGTGGGGAGCGGCGCTCGCCGTGCTCCTCTTCATCTACTTCTATGCGCATTACGGATTCGCCAGCATCACGGCGCACGTGACGGCGATGTTCATCCCGTTTCTCGTCGTACTGATCGCCGCTGGCACTCCCGCGCTTCTGGCCGTCGCGATGCTCGCGTACTTCTCGAACCTCTCGGCGTCACTCACACACTACGGCACCACGACCGCGCCGATCTACTTCGGTGCGAACTACATCTCCCAACGCGAATGGTGGAAGCTCGGCCTCTTCGTTTCGTTCGCCACTGTGTCGATCTGGTCGGTTGCCGGCCTTACTTGGTGGAAGGTGCTCGGCTGGTGGTAAAGCTTTATGTGCCATTGGGTTATAGCGCGCAATGCGGCACAGACAGAGTCGTGGTCCTGAAAATTTGCCGATAATGCGCGGGCGGGCGCGCAGTTCAGCACACGATGGCCGATAAATGTGCCCCTGAGTGATTGAATTTTGCATTTCGCTCGGGTAAACTTGCTCATTCTGCATTTTCGGCAACCTCCCGCCACTCCCCGACCTCCATATAATTCGCCATGACCGACACCTCGTCTCCCCGCGCGGCGGCACTTCGTGCGATCAGTTCACGCTTTGTCGCCTCGCCGAGGGCCGCGTCCGCAGGCCTTCCCTCGCCGACCTCCGAGTACTTCGGCATCAACACGTTCGGCGCGCGCCAGATGCGCGCGAAGCTCCCCGCGGAGGTGTACGCGAAGCTTGTCGCGTCCGTCCGCCTCGGAAAGAAGCTCGACGTCGAGATCGCCCCGACGGTGGCCCAGGTCATCAAGGAATGGGCGGTCTCGCGGGGGGTGACGCACTTCTGCCACTGGTTCCAGCCCCAGACCGGGCTCACCGCGGAGAAGCACGACTCGTTTCTCAACTTCGACGAAAACGGACTCCCGATTGAGAAGTTCTCCGGCGATCAGCTCATCCAGAGCGAGCCGGACGCCTCATCGTTCCCGTCCGGCGGACTGCGCGCAACCTGGGAAGCCCGCGGCTACACCGCGTGGAACCCGGCGTCACCCGTCTTCATCATGGAGTCCGGCGGTGCCAAGACGCTGTGCATCCCATCCGCATTCATCGGCTATCACGGCGAAGCGCTCGACGAACTCACGCCGCTCCTCCGTTCCAGCGAGGTTCTGTCCCAGCGCGCGATCGAGATGCTCGACGTGATCGGCGACAAGGGCGCCCTCCGGGTCTACACCACCCTCGGCGCCGAGCAGGAGTACTTCCTGATCGATCGCGGCCACTTCTCGCTCCGCCCGGACCTGGTGATGGGTGGCCGGACGCTCCTCGGCGCGCCCCCGCCACGCGGCCAGCAGCTCGAGGACCATTATTTCGGCGGTATCCCCGAGCGGGTGCAGGCGTGCATCGCCGAAGTGGAGCACGAACTCTACAAGCTCGGCGTCCCGATCATGACCCGCCACAACGAAGTGGCGCCGTGCCAGTTCGAGATGGCGCCCGTCTTCGAGGAAACCGATCTCGCCGTCGACCACAACCAGCTCGTGATGAGCGTCCTTCGCAAGGTCGCGCTGCGTCACGGGCTGCAGGCGCTGCTGCACGAGAAGCCGTTCGCGGGAATCAACGGATCCGGCAAGCACTGCAACTGGTCGATGGCGATTGCCGCCGACAATGATCTCGACGGCGTGAACCTCCTCAAGCCCGGCAAGACGCCCCACCAGAACCTCCGGTTCCTCCTCGTGCTCGCCGCGGTGCTCAAGGCCGTGCACAAGCATGCGGGGCTCATCCGCGCCGGCATTGCGTCGAGCGGCAACGAACACCGACTCGGCGCCAACGAAGCCCCGCCGGCGATCATCTCCGTGTTCATGGGCGCCATGCTCACTCGCGTCATCGAGGACATCGCCGCCGGACGCACGGACAAGAAGAACGCCGCAGACGTGATGATCGAGCTCGGCGTGGCCAAGCTCCCGGTCATCGCCAAGGACAACACGGACCGGAACCGCACGTCCCCGTTCGCCTTCACGGGTGCCAAGTTCGAGTTCCGGGCCGTGGGATCATCGCAGTCCATCGCGTTTCCCGTGATGCTGCTCAACGCCACGGTCGCCGAGTCCATTGGGGAACTCACGGATGCCGTGCGCCAGGAACTCAAGAAGACCAAGAACCGCGACAACGCGATTCTCAAGGTCGTGAGCGCCGCGTTCCGCGCGACAAAGGCCGTCCGGTTCGAAGGCAACAACTACGCGGACGCGTGGGTGGTGGAGGCCGCGAAGCGCGGCCTGCTCAACCTCCGCCGCTCACCTGAGGCGCTCGCCCAGATCGTGACGCCGGCGGCGCGAAAGCTCTTCACGTCGCTCGGCATCCTCAGCGCCCAGGAGGTCGAGTCACGCTATCACATCCGCCTTGAGCGCTACATCAAGGACATGCTCATCGAGCTGCACACGCTCGCCGAGATCGCCGATACGATGGTCGCACCTGCCGCACATGAATACCTCGCGATGCTTTCGCATTCGGCCGCCGCGGCGAAGGGCGCGGGGGTCAAGGTCGTCCCGCAGGTCGAGGCGGCGAACATCGTCGGCAAGCTCGTCACTGACCTGCAGAAGGCGTCGGCCAACTTGCATGCGGTGATCGCCAAGGCCGAGGGCATGCACGACTCGGCCGCCAAGCAGGCGCAGTTCCTCACGTCGGCCGGCGCAGACGCCATGGCGGCCGTGCGCGGGGCGGCCGACGCCCTTGAGTCGAGGATCGACGACGCACGCTGGCCGCTGCCACGCTATCGCGAAATGCTGTTCCCCGTCTGACCGACCGCACGGACGAAGGGGCCGGCGTCGCAAGGTGCGGCGCCGGCCCCTTGCGTTTTCACACGGTATGTCAGCGGCGCTCGGCGACCGCCACGGCGTCGGGACCGGGACCGACCGGTATGGTGCGCACGACACGCCGTTCGCGCAGGTCGATCACCGTCACCGCGTCGATGCCCTGACATGCCACGTAGGCGTACCGCGAATCCGCCGAGTAGGCAATGCCGACTGGCTGCGCACCGCCCGCCGCGAGCGACGACGCCTGACTCCGCCCGGCAATGTCTATGGTCGCGATCTCGGCGCGCGTGGCTGCGTCGTACATCCGAACACGGCTGCTGGCCGTGAGTGACGCGATCGCCGTGCGCCCATCGGGGGTGAACGACACACGGTACGGGCGCTCACCCACGGAGATGGTCGCCGACACACGCCAGCCGGCCACGTCCACGACTGAGATCGTTCCTTCGGTGTTGCTCCCGGCCCAGACTTCCCGCCCGTCTGGACTCACGCCTACACCCTCAGGCTGGGCGGCGACCTGCAGGGTCCGCGTCGCTCCGGACACGAAGTTCACCTCGGTTACTGAATTGCCACCGATGTTCGACGTGTATCCCACACGACCGTCATCACGAACCGTGACCATATGCGAGCCGGCCTGATTGGTCTTGAACACACCCTGGATCGCCCCCGTCCGGAGGTTCACCAGCAGTACCGCCTGGTTCGCCTCGACCGACACGGCCACGACCGAGTCGCCGGGCAGGAACTGCACACCGTGTGGCCGTCGGTACTCGCCAAGGTCGATCGTCTTGGCGACCGTGCGCGTCGTGAGGTCCACGAGCGTGAGCGACCGGCCTGGCGCGGGGCCGGTGCCGTAATCGGTGATGACGGCCCAGCGCCCATCCTTTGACGCTGCCGCCTCGTGTGGGCCGAGCCCGGTCGGAAGGGTCGCCAGCGTCGTGCCGCTCGACAAATCCACGAGCGTGACGGTGTTGGCCGGCTTGTTCCCCGCCACAAGAATGCCTTGCGCTGCGAGAGTCAGCGGAGCCAACGCAAGCGTCACAAGCAGTGCTGGTTTCATCGATGTCGGGGTTCGGGAGCGCTGGCGATTAATACTTGGCGAGGTACTGGTCGAGTTCCCACGAACTCACCTGCGAGATGTACGCCCTCCATTCCTGGCGCTTCGCCTCCAGGAAGTGGCGGGCGATGTGGTCGCCCAGCGCCGCACACACCACGTCGTCCTTCTCGAGCTCATCGCACGCCTCGTTGAGGTCGTGCGGCAGGTCGTCGATCTTCAGCCGCCGCTTTTCGCGATGGCTCATTTCCCAGATGTTCTCGTTCACGGGCTCCCGTGAGCTGGCCTTCGTTTCAATCCCGTCGAGGCCTGCGGCGAGCATGACCGCCAGTGCGAGGTATGGGTTCGCACTCGGATCGGGGGAGCGCAACTCGACCCGCGTCCCGGTGCCCCGCCGCGCGGGAACCCGGATCAGCGGCGACCTGTTGTGCATGGACCACGCCACGTTCACCGGCGCCTCGAACCCCGGCACGAGGCGCTTGTACGAGTTCACCAGCGGATTCGTGATCGCGCACATGCCGCGCGCATGCTGCAACAGCCCGCCGATGTACTGGTGTGCTGTTTTCGACAGCTCGTACTCGCCCTTGGGGTCGTAAAAGGCGTTCGTGCCGCCGGAAAACAGCGACTGGTGCGTGTGCATGCCGCTTCCGTTCTGCCCAAAGATCGGCTTCGGCATGAAGGAGGCGTGCATGCCGTACTGCTTGGCCACGTGACGCACCACGAAGCGGAACGTGGCCAGGTTGTCGGCGGTGGTCAGCGCGTCCGCGTAGCGAAAGTCGATCTCGTGCTGTCCGTGCGCCACTTCGTGATGGGCAGCCTCGATTTCGAACCCCATCTGCTCGAGGACATCGACGATGGTGCGCCTCGCGTCCTCGCCCATGTCAACCGGCGTCAGGTCGAAATACGAGCCGACATCGTGCGTCTTGGTGGACGGCACCCCGTCAGCGCCGAGCTTGAACATGAAGAACTCGGCTTCCATCCCGGCGTTCATCGTGAAGCCACGCTTCGCCGCACGCGCCACCTGACGCTTCAGGGCACCACGCGGGTCGCCGCCGAACGGAGTCCCGTCCGGCATGGTGATGTCGCAGATCAGGCGTGCCACGCGATTCTCCGACGTCCCGCCCGGAAAGATCTTGAACGTGGAAAGATCCGGCGCAAGCAGCATGTCGGACTCTTCGATCCGGACAAAACCCTCAATCGACGAACCGTCGAACATGATGTCGCCCGCGAGTGCCTTCGCGAACTGCGACGCCGGAATCTCGACGTTCTTGTTCACGCCGAGGATGTCCGTGAACATCAGGCGCAGGAACCGCACGTTGTGCGCTTCCGCGAGTTCGAGCACGTCCTTGCGGGTCGCGCCCGTCAGGTCGGCAAGCAGTGATCGGCTTGGTCCCGCCACGTTCCCCCGGAGTGAAATGAGTCTCCTGCAAAATATCGGGCACCCTCGGTCCGCGCGCCAAACGACCGGGCGGTGTCGTGGCGCTGACGCACCTGTCCCAGAGCCGTGCGCTTTTCCAAAGCTCTCGTCGCGTGGTAACTTTGGTCGGTGACGAACCCCACTACCGCTGTACCCTGCCCTCGCTGCGCCAAGCCAGCCGATGGCCGCTTCTGCGACGACTGCGGCACTGCCGTGCGCGACGGAGCATGCCGCACGTGCGGCGCCAACGTGGCCGCCGGCGCTCGCTTCTGTGCCGCCTGCGGGACGTCGGCGTCCAGCGAAACACCGGGTGGAGCCGTGCGGTCGACTCCCCCAGCCTGGGCCATCGCCGCGGCCGTGCTCGTCGTGCTTGTCGCGTTCGTCGCCGGCCAGCAATTCGGCACACGACCCGCACCCGCTGCCTCCAGCGCGCCACTTGCACCGTTCGCGGGCGGCGCGGCCGCCACGGACATCTCGAGCATGACGCCCGAAGAAGCCGCCAGCCGGTTGTTCGATCGGGTGATGCGGTATGTGTCCGAGGGAAAGCCGGATAGCGCATCGATGTTTGCCCCGATGGCGATCATGGCCTATGAGCGGGTCGGGACGATTGATGCCCACGCACGCTACGACATCGGGACGATTTCCGTGGTCATCGGCGATGCCCCTCCGGCGGCCGCGCAGGCTGACTCGATCCTCGCCAGCCAGCCGAATCACCTCCTCGGCCTCATCCTCGCCGCAAAGGCAGCCGACCTTCGAAAGGACGTGGCGGGTGCCGCACGGTTTCGTGCGCGCCTCGTTGCCGCCGCACCTGCCGAACGGGCCAAGGCGCTGGCGGAGTACGTGGACCACCAGCGCGACATCGACGACGCGCTGAAGTCCACGCCCACCACTCGGCCCTGACACCGCACCCGCGCGGTACCCGCGGTTCCCACGCGCCACCAGCATCCGCATCCCGTGAAGATCCACGTTGCCCACAGCCCGGACTCCGACGACGCATTCATGTTCTATGCGCTCGCCGAAGGCCTTATCGACACCGAAGGACTCGACTACGTCCACGAGCTCCAGGACATCGAAACGCTCAACCAGAGAGCGCTACGCGCAGAACTCGAGGTCAGCGCCGTGTCGATTCACGCGTACGCATTTCTCGCCGACCGCTATGCGCTCCTTTCGAGCGGTGCATCAATGGGCGATCGATACGGCCCACGTCTGGTGGCACGTTCGCCGGCGGAACGAAACGATGTGCGGGGCAAGAGGATCGCGGTCCCGGGATTGCTGACCAGCGCATACCTCGCGCTTCGGCTCTTCGAACCGGAGTTCGACGCGGTCCCGACGCCGTTCGATCAGGTGGAGGCTGCCGTGCTCGACGGGTCCGTCGATATGGGCCTCATCATTCACGAGGGCCAGCTCACGTTTTCGGAAATGGGCCTTTCCTTGGTCGCTGATATGGGGGAGTGGTGGTATCAGGAGACGGGCCTCCCACTCCCGCTCGGCGGAAACGTCGTACGAAAGGACCTTGGCGACGCTGTTATTGCGAAAGTATCAAGACATCTCAAAGCCAGCATCGAGTATGCATTGAGCCATCGGGCCGGGGCGCTGGATCACGCCATGCGGTTTGCCCGCGGACTCAAGCGCGAGGCCGCCGACGAGTTCGTCGGGATGTACGTGAACGACTGGACGGTCGACTACGGCGAAGCCGGCCGACGCTCGGTTGCCTTGTTCCTGCAGCGTGGCGCTGAGTCCGGCATCATTCCGCATACCGTCCTGCCGGAGTTCGTCGGGCCGTAGCCCGTTGGGCCATCAAGGGATAGGCCGCTCCAACGGGGGGCGCTCCGAATACGTTAATTGCCGATGAACCTCCGCTTGGTCGTTTTCACGGCGGCTTCGCTTGCCGTCGGTGTTGCCAGCAGTGAAGCCCAGTCACGCGATACGGTCCGGATCGCCATCGGCGATGCGGTTTCGCACGCGATTCAGGGCTCGGACGAAGCGCGCCTCGCGCGACTGGCGCTTCGGTCGTCGGATGCCCAGTTCGCGGCAGCGATGGCCCCGTCAGTTCCACAGCTTCGCTTTCAGGGCAACTACAACCAGGTCCTGAAGAACGCCCGGGCAGAAATCGTCGGCAACGTATTCGGCCAGAGCTACACCTTCCAGGGCACATTCGTCGCGTCGCAGACCATTTTCCAGGGCGGTCGCATCATCAGTGGCGCTCGTGCCGCCAACCGATTGCGCAACGCCGCCGAGTATGACGCCGGCGAAACGCGCGCCCGCCTCGCCGTCGACATGCAGCGAGCGTACCTCAACGCGCTGTATTTCGCGCGTGTCGCCGAGTTGCAGGAGCGAAGCTTGGCGCTCGCCACCGATCGACTCAATCAGGTTGAGCAGTTGATGGCGGCCGGTCGCTCGTCGCGGTTCGACGTTCTCCGCGCCCGGGTGTTGCGCTCGAACATCGAACCGCTCGCCCTGCAGGCACGAAACGACCGCGAGAACGCCTTGCTCGACTTGAAGCGGCTGATGGACATCCCGATGGATCAGCCGGTCGCGCTCACCACCAGTATTGACACCGGCACTGTGCGCGCGATCTCCGACGCTGCCGCTGCCGACGTTGCGCCCGATGCGGTGCGGGGGTCGGTGCGGGCCTCGGAGCTCACGCTCCAGGCGCGTAATGACGCCGCGCGCGTGGCGCGGGCGCCGCTGCTCCCGACCGTGAACATGACGTTCAACTACGGCTATCTGGCCCTCCCCACCAGGAACGGCCTCCCGGATCGCCTCGGCGCCGTGTCGGGATCCTACTGCAATCCGCCGTCTTCGACCCGCGTGTGCCAGAACAACGGATTTTTTCCCGACCGGAGCATGGGCATCCAGGTGGGATGGGCTCTTTTTGACGGCCTGCTGACGAAATCCAACATGGAGATCGCGTCGGTTCAGCGCAGCATCGCGGAAACGAACCTCCACCAGCAGCGTGAAACGGCGGCGCTCGAGCTCGCCCGCGCGCGCGCAGAGTTTGCGCGTGCGCGCGCGGCGTGGAACGCCCGCGGTCAGAACACCGCCGAGTCGGTGGAGGCCTTCGAACTCGCTTCGCTGCGTTTTGAGCGCGGCCTCGGCACGCAGCTCGAAGTGACCGACGCGCAATTCGCAATGCTCACGGCGCAGTCCACGGAGATTCGCTCGCTGTTCGACGTCTTCCTCGCCACCGCCGAGTTGGCGCGCGTGCGCGGGCGGGCCATTCCATTGCCGACCGGCGCATCGATTCCGGTCCGTTCATCCTCAGGCCTCTCGTCACGTGACTAGATCTACCGGAGTCGTCACCCTCTGCGCTGCGGCACTCGTCGCCACGGCCACACTGTTGCACGGACAGGACACCGGACGTCGCGGGCGCGGCGCGCGCGGCGATTCCGTCGCCGATTCCACGCAGGCGGGCTCACGCGGCGCTCGTTCAGGCGCGCCGGGCCGGGGAAGTGACTCTGCAACTGGCCGCGGTACGACGACTCAGGGCCGGGGTGCCGCTCCCCAGGGCCGTGGTGCAGCCGGTGGTGGCCGCGGCCGCAACACCTCGATCGTCCTCGGACCCAACGACGTCGCCAAGGCCACGCGGGCCGTCGTCGAGGCCACGGTCGCCGTGTCCGGCGACCTTCGCCCATTGGAGTCGGCAACCGTCCGGTCGCGCATCGACGGGATCGTCGAACAGGTGTTCGTCCGTGAGGGCCAGACCGTCGCCGCGGGCGCCACGCTGGCCAAGTTCGAGTCGAGCGAGCAGGAAGCGTCACTCCGCTCGAGCGAAGCCGACGTTGCCGCGATGACCAGCGATGTCGCCACCGCCACGTGGAACGCCGACCAGTCTCGCGAGTTGTTCAAGGTCGGCGCCATCGCGGAACGGGACCTGCGACTCGCCGAGCAGGCGGCCGATGCTGCGAAGGCCCGCCTTGCGGCCTCGGAAGCGCGCCAGCGCGCAGCAGCCAATCAGGTGCGCGACACGCGCGTGACCGCCCCGTTTGCCGGAACGATCGAAAAGCGCCTCGTTCAGGATGGCGAGAACACGTCGCGCGGAACGCAGATGTTCACGATGGTGCGAACATCCTCGCTCGAGCTGCTTGGCTCGATTCCAGCGCGTCGTGCCGATGCCGTCCAACCGGGACAGACCGTTCGATTCACGGCCGACGAGCGCTCGTTCACGGGACGGGTCGCGCGCGTGAGCCCGACGATCGATCCCGCAACGCGCTCCGTCGCGGTGTACGTCACCATCCCGAACCCGCGGGGCCTCCTCAAGGGCAACACCTTCGCCACCGGCCAGGTGGTCACGAATACCGTCCCGGGCGCTCTCGTCGTGCCAATCAGCGCGGTGCGCGACAACGTCGACGGCACCCGCCGTTTCGTTTACAAGATCCAGGGTGACGAACTGGCGGTTGCCGACGTACAGACCGGCATCACCGACGAGGCGCGAGGCACGGTGCAGGTGCTCGCGGGGCTCAAGGACCAGGACCAGGTCGTCGTGGGCTCGCCCGGCACGCTCGGCCCAGGCATGAAAGTGCAGATCATCGGCACCGAAGCTGGTCGAGGCGGCCGGCGCGGCCCGCCGCCGGCGCCGTGACGGCCGCCATCCAACCGGACTGACTCATGTTCCTCTCGGACGTTTCCATCAAGCGACCGGTGTTCGCCACCATGATGATGGTGGCGCTCGTCGTGTTCGGCGCCGTCGGGTTCACGCGGTTGGCCGTCGACGAGTATCCCGACGTCAGCTATCCGGTGATTTCGGTCAACACCAGCTATCCGGGCGCGTCCCCGGAGGTCGTCGAGCGCGAGATCACGCGGCCGATCGAACAGGCCCTCAATACGGTGGATGGACTCAACGAGATCACCTCCACGTCGTCGGAAGGATCCTCGAGCGTCCGTCTGAATTTCAACCTTGGGGTCGATCCGGTGCGCATGCAGCCCGAGATCTCCGTCAAGGTTGCCCGAATCAGGCGCCAGCTGCCACGCGACATCAACGACCCGGTCATTCAGCGCTTCGATCCGAACGACTCACCGGTGATGACCGTCGCACTGGGCAGCAGCACGCGGTCCCTCCGCGAGGTCAGCGATCTGGCCGATCAGGTCCTGCGCCTCCGCATCGAGAGCGTACCCGGTGTCGGCGGCGTGAACATCAACGGAGCGGCAACGCGGCAGATCCGCGTGGAGCTCGATCCCGTCAACATGAAGGCGTACGGCGTCTCGCCTGATCAGGTCATGGCGGCGCTGCTTCGCGAGAATCAGGACGTGCCGGCGGGGCGCATCGTCAAGGGTGACGGCGAGCGGCTGGTGCGCATCACGGGCCGACTCACCGACCCGATGGCGTTCCGCGACGTCGTCGTCCAGGTGCGTGCCGGTTCGCCCGTTCGCGTGCGCGACATCGGACGCGTCGTCGACACCGTCGCCGAAAAGCGCTCCGTCTCGCTGCTCCGCAACGTGCCGACGGTCTCGATCGAGGTGCTCAAGATTTCCGGCGCCAATACCGTCGAGGTCGTCGAACGTGTCCGGACCGTCATCGCCGACATCGAACGCACGCTGCCCGAAGACCTGACGCTCACCGTCGTTCGCGATAACGCCAAGCACATTCGGGAGTCCCTCGCCGACGTCGAACTCACGATCTTGCTCGGCGCGGTGCTCACGATCGCGATCATCTACCTCTTCCTGAACTCCTGGCGCTCCACGGTCATCACGGGGCTGACACTCCCCGTCAGCATCATCTCGGCGTTCTTCATCATGTGGGTGTTCAACTTCACGCTGAACACCATGACGCTGATGGCGCTGTCGCTCGCCATCGGGCTTCTCATAGACGATGCGATTGTCGTGCGTGAGAACATCGTCCGGCACCTGGCGATGGGGAAGGATCACCATCGCGCGGCCAAGGATGGGACGGACGAGATCGGGCTCGCCGTGCTGTCCACTTCCCTCGCGGTCGTTGCCGTGTTCATTCCGGTCGCCTTCATGGGCGGAATGATCGGCAAGATGTTCTACCAATTCGGAGTCACGGTTGCGTTCGCCGTGCTCGTGTCGCTGTTCGTGTCATTCACGCTCGACCCGATGCTCTCGAGCATCTGGCATGATCCCGAGGCCGGAGAGAACACCGCCGAAGCCCGGCGCACGGCCGGCCCCATTCGCCGGATCGCCCTCGCATTCGACCTGTGGTTCGAGCGCATCGCCAACCGATACCCGAAGTGGCTCCGTTGGTCCATCGGCCACCGCCCGGTGATCGTCGGCGGCGCCATTGTATCCATTGCCTCGGCGTTTGTCCTGCTCCGGTTTGTCGGATTCACGTGGATGCCCGACTACGACAGCGGCGAGTTCAACGTGAACGCCCGCACGGTGCCCGGCACGAGTCTCAACTTCCAGGTCGAGCGCACGCAGGCGGTGGACCGGTATCTCCAGCAGATTCCGGAAGTCGACTTCACCCAGATGTCGGTCAACTCCGGCGGCGGGGGCCGCGGTGGTGGCGGCAGCGTCTATGTGCGTTTGAAGCCGAAGTCGGAACGCAGCCGGTCCCAGGCCGAGATTCAGTCGGAGATCCGTACGCAAATCAGCCGCTTCCCCGGCGTCCGCGTCAGCATCGGTTCTACACCCTCGATTTTCGGCGGCCGGGGCGCGCCCATCACCATCAACGTGCAGGGCCCGGAGCCGGCACGGCTCAAGCTGGTCGCCGCGCAGGTCCTTGAGGCCGCGCGCAAGACCGAGGGAATGGCCGAACCCAACTCATCCGACGATGGCGAGATCCCGCAACTCGACGTGCGTGTCGACCGGCAACAGGCGTGGGCGGCAGGGCTCGGAATCGGTTCCATCGCCAGCACGCTCCAACCCTTGTTCACGGGTGGGCGCGCCACCACGTGGCAGGATCCGCAGGGATATTCGCACGACGTCGTGGTCATCTATCCGGACTCTCTCCGCGCCACGGCCGGCAACGTGGCCGATATTCCAATCGCCAGTTCCGGCATAGACGCGCGAACCGGTCGTAACGCGAGCGTCCCGCTCACCCAGGTCGCCGATTTCCGGCCGGGCTTCGGCCCGCAGACCATCCAGCGCCTGCAACTCGAACGCCAGATCCAGATCACGGCACAGGTGCTCCCGGGCGCCCCGGTTGGCGACGTCGCGAAACGCGCGCAGGCCGCGATTGACTCGCTCGCCCTTCCGGCCGGCTATCGCACCCGGTTCTCGGGTGACGTCAAGAACCTCAACGAGACCAAGGGCTACGTCCTCCAGGCGCTCGGCCTGGCCGTGGTGTTCATCTACCTCATCCTGGCGTCGCTCTTCGGCTCGTTCATCCAGCCGCTCTCGATCATGTTGTCGCTTCCCCTCAGCTTCCTCGGCGTGGTGCTCGCGCTGCTGGTCACCGGCGGAACACTGAACGTGATGTCCATGATCGGCATCATCATGCTGATGGGACTCGTGACGAAGAACGGGATCCTCCTCATTGACTTCGTCAACCAGCGCAGGGCTGAGGGCGAGTCGCGCCTCGACGCGATCCTCCAGTCCGGTCGCATCCGGCTGCGGCCGATCATCATGACCACGATGGCCATGATCTTTGGCATGCTGCCTCTCGCGTTTGCCCTGGGCGAGGGTGCCGAACAGCGCGCACCGATGGCACGCGCCGTCATCGGGGGACTCATTACGTCCACGCTATTGACGCTGTTCGTCGTACCCGTCGTGTACACCATCCTCGACGACGCGGCTGGCTGGCTGCGCAGTCGGCGCCGCGCCGCTCCGCGGCACCGGCGCGAACCTGTCCCGGCGCTCGCGGACGCCGACGTTCGCACCCCCGCTTGACGACGCGCCGCGCCTGATGTATTCAGCGGTGGGAAAGACGGCTGCTCTGTGCACTAAATGGAGGCTCCCATGGCCTTGGGTGACGCCCTGACAAGCGAACGCGGCTACGACGACGACGAGGACAGCGGTTTCAGCGGCGGCGGTGGTCGCGCCTCGTACGACGATGACGATGACGAGGACGGTGGCTGGGCGATCAACAAGGATCACAGCGACTCCCTCTGGGACAGCGCCGAGGACACCGCCGACGACGACGACGAACCCGTCGAAGCGACGGAGCCCTCTGACGACGACGATGATCCCGAGTTGTTCGAGGAGTCGCTGCCGCGGAAGCGCGGCCGCAAGCCCGGCGCTCGCTCGCTGCTGGCCGGCGACGTTGCACCAGCTCCCGTGCCGGCGCCGGCCAAGGCGGCCGCGGCAGCGAAACCGGCACCCAAGCCTGCCCGCAGCGCCAGCCCGGTACAAGAGAAGGCGAAATCCGCAGCTAAACCCGCCAAGAAAAAGCCGGTGAAGAAGGTCGCCAAGGCGCCAGTCCGGAAATCTGGGGCGAAAAAGGTGACGAAAAAGGCTGCCAGGAAAGCCGCGAAGACGCCCGCCCGGAAGCCAGGCAAGAGCGGCCCGAAGCGGTCCGTCGCGCACAAGAAGAAGGCGCGCCCGAAGAAGTAGGTCGCGGACAGTACGTCCGCACCGACATCATGGCGCCCGAACCGTTCGTCGCCCTGCTCCGCGCACACGCGCGGCACGCCCCGTGGAATGCGCGTGGGCTCGCGGCGCATGTAACGGCGCTCGTCGACGCCGCCGGCATCCGTCCAACGAACGCGTCGGCGCGCGCCATGCCAAGCGCGCGCGCGGTGCGGTTCTACGTCGCGACCGGGCTCGTCGATCACCCCGAAGGACGGGGCACCTCGGCGACTTACCACTACCGGCACCTGCTCCAGTTGCTCGCCGTCAAGATTCGCCAGCGCGAAGGCATGACCCTTGAGTCGATTCGCCGCGAAATGCGCGATCAGACGGGGGACCAACTCGAAAAGCACGTCGCCCAGTCACTCGCACCAGCGCTCTCGAACGCAGCTGATCGCAGTGTCATTAGCGGCGCGGACGAGCCGGTCGGCTGGCGTCGAATCGCCGTTGCAGATGGAATCGAGGTCAGCGTGCGCGACGACTCCCCGGCCGCTCGTGATTCGTCGCTCGTCGCAATCCGGGAAGCCGTGCGCGCCGCACTGGGGCGCGAAGACGTCCGGTGAATCCGACCACCGTCGCCACATCCGCGATCGCCGGAAAGGCGCGCTCGGTGGTCATTACTGGAGTCGGCCGTCCGGGCCAGTTTGGTGACGCGCTGAGCCGCTATTTCGCCCGCGGCGGTGCCAGGGTCGCCATCGTGGCGCGAACGCTTCCCGAATCCACGGCACGCGCCGCCGAGATGGCTGCCGCAGGTCTCGACGCCACGGCATTTGCCTGCGACCTCAGCGACCATGCCGCGACGGCTGGATTGGCCGACGACGTCCACAGCCGATTCGGCGACGTTGACGCCTTGGTCAATGTTGCGGGCGGCTTCGCCCTCGATGGTCCGGTTGCCGACGCCGATCCGCTCTTGCTCGGCCGCCAGTTCACGATCAATGCCGCCACGGCATACCACGCAACCCGGGCATTCCTCCCGGCCCTCCGCCACTCGCGTGGCGCGGTGGTCTTCGTCACCAGCGCCGCCGCGCTGCCCGGCGCGAGGGTCCGGAATATCGCCGCCTATGCGATGGCGAAAAGCGCCGTGATCACGCTGATGCGTGCGATCGCCCAGGAGGAACGGGCCAACGGCGTGCGGTCGAATGCCGTCGCTCCAACGGCCATCCGCACGGCGTCCAACTTGGAGGCAATGCCAGCCGACACGCGCTACGTCGAGGCCGACGACCTTGCGGCGACGATCTGCTTCCTGTGCTCGGACACCGCGCGCTCCATTACCGGGCAGGTTATCGAGCTCGCCCCGTGACCGCCGTCGCCCGACGTCGCGCCACGTCACGGGTTGTCGTGCTGGACCGGTCGCTCGAGCATTTTCCGCTCTTTCGCCTCAGCGACTCCGCTGATGATGCCGCCATTGCCTACTCCCCTGACGACGGTGGTCGGTGGCGCGTGCTCCCCGCGCCGGGCGAGCGGCTTCCAGGAACGTTCGATCAGGATGTGTACGTCGAGCTCTTCAGGCGGTTCCACGAAGCGGGGAGCCCGGCCGATGGCGCCGTGAGCTTCACGCTGCATGCGTTTCTGCGCTCAATGGGCCGGCGTGTCGACGGGCGCACCTACGAACAGCTGCGGTCGGCCCTGACCCGTCTTCTCCGCACGACGCTCGAATCCGACCGCGTGTATTTCGACCGGGCATCTGGCGCTGCAATCGTCGGAAGCTTCTCCGTGTTGTCGTCCGTGCAGATCGACCGCCGGCGTTTCGCAGAACGCGATCAGCTGGCGCTGTTCGCCACGCTCACCAACAATGAGCCGGGCGATGCGCGCGTGACGATCGCGTCGGCGATACGCGCCAACCTCGCCGCCGGCCACACCGTTGCGATTTCGGCCGCCCGGTACGTGTCCCTGTCCTCGCCGGTCGCGCGGCGGATATACCGGCTGCTCGAACTCGTCCGGCCCGATTCCGGGTCGGCTTGGCGTGTGTCGCTCGACCGGCTGGCTGAGCAATTGCCGCTGGTCCAGCGGTTCCCGTCGCATCTGCAGCGCGTGTTGCAGCCGGCCCACGAAATGCTCGTGACGTCCGGAATCCTGCGGTCCGCGGCATTCTCGCAGCAGGGACGCAATTGGTTCGTCGACTACACGCTCGGGCCAAGACCACCCGGAATGGCGTAGGTTGTTGAAAATCAGCAACTTGCGACGGGCTCCCGTGCCGGCATCCCGCAGCGAAAAATGGAACGGAAGCTTTGCGCCAGGCGTATTCAACGGGTATTCTCCGAACCACGCAATTCCAGCTGACTTTCTCCGGGTCCCCTCGTGAAATCGCGCCGATCCAGAATGGCCGTGCTCGGCCTCGCCATCATCACTCCGCTCGCGGTCGGCGGCTTCGTGATTCAGGAGCGCTCAGCCCAAGCCGGTACTCGGCTGTTTCAGCAGGTGCTCATGATTGTGAACGACAGGTATGTCGACTCCGTGAGCGTCGGCGCCCTGTACGAGAAGGCGGCCCGCGGACTCGTCGCGGAACTCAAGGATCCGTACGCGGAACTGTACTCGCCAAAGGATCTGGAGATGTTCAACCAGAACACCGGCGGGTTCTACGCGGGTGTGGGCATGACCATCGTGAGTCAGGACGGTCTCATCACGGTCGAGCGCGTGTTTCCCCACTCACCGTCCGAACGCGCCGGCATCCGTGTTGGCGACAAGATCGTCGCAGTCGACACCACGAGCATTCGCAACTGGAAGACCGAGCAGGTGTCGGCCCGCCTCAAGGGACCACCGGGAACGCAGGTCAGCGCCCGTTTTCTGCGCCCGGGGGTCGCTGAGCAGTTCAGCGTCACCTTCACGCGCGAAGTCATCCGCATTCCGATGGTACCGTATGCGATCATGCTCGAGAACAAGATCGCGTACATCCCCCTGCAGGGATTCAGTGAGACGACATCAATGGAGGTGCGGGAAGCCCTCTCGCGCCTGATGAAGGAAGGCGCGAAAGGCGTGGTCCTCGATCTCCGCGGCAATCCGGGTGGCTTCCTTGAGCAGGCGGACACGCTCGCGAACATGTTCCTGGAAAAGGGACAGGAAATCGTCAGCATCAGGCAGCGTGGCGAACCGACGATCACCCATGTCACCACGCAGGCCCCCGTGGCGCCGTCCATTCCGCTCGTGATCCTCACGGATGGCCGTAGCGCATCAGCGTCGGAGATCGTCGCCGGCGCTCTCCAGGATCACGACCGGGCGCTTGTCCTCGGCACCACCTCGTTCGGCAAGGGGCTCGTGCAGTCGATGTACCGGCTGGAAGGCGGGTATGCGATCAAGCTCACGACCGCCAAGTGGTACACGCCGAGCGGGCGGTCCATTCAGCGCGAGCGCAAGCTGAATGACGACGGACAGCTGATCGAGGTGCATCCCGATTCGCTGGAATCCGATTCGGCGAGGGCGGCACGCCCGAAGTTCAAGTCTGACGGGGGCCGCACGGTGTACGGCGGAGGGGCGATCACGCCCGACATCATCGTTCCACACGACACGATGACAACCGTCGAGCAGAAGTTCGACCGGCAGCTTGCGACGAAATCGCAGGACGTCTATCTGGCTCTCTACGACTATTCGTTTGAGATCGGCAAGAGCCTGAAACCCGACTTCGTGATCACGCCCGCCATGCGGGATGGGTTCTACCAGCAGCTGGTGAAGCGCGGAGTGCAGGTGGACCGCCGCGAGTTCGACGCAGCCCAGGCGTACGTCGATCGAATGCTCGACAATCGCATTTCGACGCTCGCCTTTGGTGACTCGACGGCCAAGCGCCGCTTCGTGAAGGACGATGCCCAGCTGCGAAAGGCGCTCGAGCTCCTGCGGCGGGGGTCGAGCACCAAGGACCTGCTCGCCCTCGCGGCAGCCGCCGCGCCGCGGGCAAACCCGGAGCACGACGAGTGAACACGCACGCCCGCCACCTCGTAGCGGCGACCCTGATGGGCGCCTGCGTCGCCGTTCCGGCACAATCCCAGATTTCCGTGCCGCGCGCTGCGGGCGCCGGCGAGTCGCATCTGGCCAACATTCGTCAGCTCACCGACGAGGGAACCCAGGCCGAAGCGTACTTCAGCGCAGATGGACGGTGGATCACGTTTCAGGCGACGCGCGGCGACCACCCGTGCGACCGGCAGTTTGTCATGCGCCCCGACGGCACGGGGATGCGCCAGGTTTCGCCGGCAGGCGGCAAGACCACGTGCGGCTGGTTCCTCCCGGGAGGCAATCGCCTCTTCTTCGGCTCCACCCACGCCGTCAGCGCGGCTTGCCCGCCGCGGCCGGACCCGTCCAAGGGATACGTCTGGGGTCTCGATCCGTTCGACATCTATACCGTCGCCACCGACGGCACAGATCTGCGACGGGTGACCAACTACGGCGTGTATACCGCGGAAGGCGTTCTCTCGCCCGATGGGAAGCGAATTGTCTTTACGTCGCTCAAGGACGGCGATCTCGAGATCTACACGATGAACGTGGACGGCTCTGACGTCCGCCGCTTGACATACACCACGGGATACGATGGTGGACCGTGGTGGTCGCCTGATGGCACAAAGATTGTTTACCGATCCTACCACCCGACGGATCCGGCCGAGCTGAAGGACTATCAGGATCTGCTCGCGCAGCGAATCGTGCGGCCAAGCAAGATGGAGCTTTGGGTGATGAACGCTGACGGGAGCGACCAGCGCCAGATCACGCGACTCGGCGGCGCCAACTTCGGCCCGTCGTGGACGCCCGACGGCAAGCGCATCATTTTCTCGTCAAACCACAAGAACCCGCGTGGGTCGAACTTCGACCTCTATATCGTCGGGTTGGACGGCACGGGCCTCACGCAGGTCACGACTGACGGCGGATTCGACGGGTTCCCGATGTTCAGTCCCGATGGAACGAAGCTCATCTGGGGGGCGGGGCGGTACGCCAAGGGTGAGCGCGATGTGAATCTGTTCATCGCCGACTGGCGTCCCTGATCCCGGCAAACCGGCCGCTGCCATTCGCGCCCCCTGAGCTGACGGTGCGCGATGCGGATGTGCCGCAGCGCTGGCAAATGCTGGCGCTCCTGGCCTGCGCCGAGCTGCTGGGGATGTCGCTGTGGTTCGCGGGATCGGCAGCAGCGCCGGCATTGCAGGCTGAACTCGCGCTCGGCGACACAGAGGTCGCCTGGCTGACGACCACCGTCCAGCTTGGGTTCGTCGCGGGAACCGCGCTGTCCGCACTGCTCAATCTCGCCGACGTCGTCCCGGCCCGGTGGCTCTTTGCGAGTTCGGCCGTGGCCGGCGCAATCGCCAATGCCGGCCTGGCCTTCGCGCCGTCGCTTGGCCCGGTCATTGCCTCGCGATTTCTCGCCGGAGCCTTCCTCGCCGGCGTCTACCCACCGGCCATGAAGATGGCCGCCACGTGGTTCCGCGACCGCCGCGGACTTGCCGTCGGCACGATCGTCGGTGCCCTGACGATCGGTAAGGCCGTGCCGTATCTCATCACCGCCGTGCCCGGCGCTGGAGTTGCGCTCATCACCGCACTGTCGAGCGGGAGCGCACTGATCGCAGCGGCCATCGTAATGCTCGGCTATCGCGACGGGCCGTTTGCGTTTCCGTCGCGGCCGTTCTCGTGGACGCTCGTGCGCGATGTGATCGCGACGCGCCGGTGGCGCACCGTCACCGGCGGCTACCTCGGCCATATGGCGGAACTGTATGCCTACTGGACCTGGATTCCGGCATTTCTCGCCGCCAGCGCGCTCTCCGACCCGCACGCACTCACCGCCTCGGCACCGGCAAGTGTCCGAGTGCTTTCGTTCGCCGTGATTGCCGTCGGTGGAGCCGGATGCATCTGGGGCGGAGTCGTTGCCGACAGGATCGGCCGGGAAAAGCTCGTCTTGCGGGCGCTATCCGTCAGTGCGGCCTGTTGCGCGGGCGTCGGACTCGCCTTCGGTCAATCGCTCTGGCTGCTCGCGCCGGTGGCGTTGGTGTGGGGGTTCTTCATCATCGCCGATAGCGCACAGTTCAGTGTGATGGTCACGGAAAGTGTCCCCTCCCATGCCGTTGGCACAGCCATCACGTTGCAGGTTTCGCTTGGATTCCTCCTGACCACGCTGACCATTCAGGCCGTGCCGATCGTTGTCCGTTCGCTCGGATGGCCATGGGTGTTCGCGATGCTCGCCATCGGGCCGGCGCTTGGAATCGCGTCCATCCGCCGCCTGGGCCGTGCGCCGTGACGCAGGCCGCTTCCCAGCCGATCATTGGCCGGGAGTCGCTGCCGACCGGCTAATTTGAGGCAGCCGAGGACACCCGCCATGACCGTGATCAAGCAGGCCGACTTCATTCAATCCGTCCAGGACGCACTACAGCACATCTCGTATTTCCATCCACTGGACTACATCCGTGCGCTCGCTGACGCCCACGAGAAGGAGCAGTCTCCTGCGGCCAAGGACGCGATCGCGCAGATCCTCACCAACTCGCGCATGTGCGCCGAAGGACACCGACCGATTTGCCAGGACACTGGCATTGTTGTCGTCTTCCTCCGGATTGGAATGAACGTGCGCTGGGACGCAACGCTTTCCCTCACCGACATGGTCAATGAGGGGGTGCGTCGGGCCTACCTGCAACCCGACAACGTGCTGCGAGCGTCGATCGTGGCCGACCCGGCATTCGGACGCAAGAACACGCGGGACAACACCCCGGCTGTCGTCCACACGGAAGTCGTGCCCGGCGATCTGGTTGACGTACGCCTGGCCGCCAAGGGAGGCGGATCCGAGAACAAGGCGAAATTCGCCATGCTGAATCCGAGCGACTCGATTGTCGACTGGGTGCTCAAGACCGTTCCCGCGATGGGGGCCGGCTGGTGCCCACCGGGAATGCTTGGGATCGGCATTGGCGGAAGCGCCGAGAAGGCGATGCTCCTGGCCAAAGAATCATTGATGGACCACATCGACATGACGCAGCTCAAGGCGCGTGGCCCCAGAACAAAGCTCGAGGAATTGCGGATCGAACTGCACGACAAGGTCAACGCGCTCGGCATCGGAGCTCAAGGGCTCGGAGGGCTATCCACCGTCCTCGACGTGAAGATCCTCGACTATCCAACGCACGCAGCGTCGAAGCCAATCGCCATGATCCCGAACTGCGCGGCCACCCGTCATGCCCACTTTACGCTCGACGGCTCGGGCGTGGCCTCGCTCCCTACCCCGAGCATCGCCGAATGGCCCGCGGTAACGTGGCAACCCGACCGGAACGCCCGCCGCATAAACCTCGACACGCTCGACGCCACCGAAGTGGCGACCTGGAAGGCCGGCGACCGTTTGTTGCTCAACGGAAAGCTGCTCACCGGCCGTGATGCCGCCCATAAGCGCATCGCCGACCTCTTCTCGAGCGGCGCCGGCCTTCCGTCCGGCGTCGACTTCACGAACCGCGTCATCTACTATGTCGGCCCGGTTGACCCGGTCGGAGATGAGGTGGTGGGTCCGGCTGGCCCGACCACGGCAACACGGATGGACAAGTTCACAGAAATGATGCTCGAGAAAACCGGTCTCATCGCGATGATTGGAAAGGCTGAACGAGGGCCTATGGGGCTTGAGGCGATCCGAAAGCACAGGGCCGCCTACCTCATGGCCGTTGGCGGGGCCGCCTACCTGGTATCCAAGGCGATTCGGGCGTCGCGTTGCGTGGCTTTTGAAGACCTTGGGATGGAGGCCATTTACGAGTTTACCGTGTCGGACATGCCCGTGACGGTCGCCGTTGACGCGGCGGGTGGCAATGTTCACGAAACTGGGCCGGCTGAGTGGCGCGAACGCATTCGCAGCCTTCCTGTATTGTCGACCTGACAGCCGTAAGGCGTTATCGTCCAATCGCTTACAGGGTACGAATCCGACCCTGACCCTAATGGTGAGTCAACGGTTGCACGCACGCTCAACTGAGAATTTCCGATGTCTCAGGACTTAGAATTCGGGCCTGAATCGATTATCTTTTCCGAGTGTTGGTGCCACGAAATTCGACGGTGCCTCGAATGCTTTCCTCGGAGTTCTGATGCGCAAGCCACGCCCGGCCTCGTATAACCCCGCACAGGCCTTGAACTTGATCGCGAATGACCGCAACGGCACACCGCTTTCTTGCCCCTCTTGCTCTGGGTCCATCGAGCGAGATCCGCTCGACACGCCACCGCCGCCGCGTTGCCATGTGACACTGAAGTGCACGAATTGCGGGCGGTTCGCCAAGTACATCGCGGGCGCGGCATAGCCCAGCTCGCTACACCCCGTTCCTCATCGCCGGGAACCAGCGCCAAGTCCGCTGGTACGAAGGTCAGGCTTCCCTGATCTTGGACCGACGTTGCCCCCGTCGGCCCCCCACCGCCCGCGTGAGGACTACGGTACATGGCACGGATCAATGGCACGGTGAAGTGGTTCAACGATGCAAAGGGCTTCGGATTCATCCAGCGCGACGGCGGCGCGGACGTGTTTGTCCATTTCAGCGCAATCAGCGCCGAAGGGTTCAAGTCCCTGGCCGAAGGTGACAAGGTCGAGTTTGAGATTGTCCAGGGACAAAAGGGGCCACAGGCGTCGGAAGTGAAGAAGCTCGTTTAGGGCTCGCGGACAAATCGAGAACCCCGGCCCGCATGCGCGGTGCCGGGGTTCTGTGCTCAAGGCCGGCTGGCGTGCCTAGTAGCTGATCGTTCCCTGCTTCGAGGTATCCACGGCGTCGCTTTCGCCGGTCTTGAACAGAAATGACTCGAGGTTCCGCGTCAGAAACTGCCGCGCCTGCGGGTCCATGACGTTCAGGCCGTAGTGGTTGATGAGCATGGTCTGTTGCTTGAGCCAGTCCGCCCAGCAGTCGCGGCACGTCGAGTCAACCACGCGCGCGCCGACTGCGCCTGGAAACGGGGCCCGCTCGAACCCGTCTTTTTGCTTTCCGCATCGTGCGCATGTGATCGTCGCCATGGTGAAGAATACACAATCGGCCATCTGCAGCGCACCGGATCGATGTCACATCCGCTGGGCCAGCCAGTCGACAATGCGCTGCTGCCGCAGTTCATATCCGAAATCGACGGTCAGGACGTGACCAGCGCCCTTCACCCAGTCGACGGTCGCATCGCGCGACCGAAGTCGCTTGATCGCCCGCCTGGCGCTGCGCACTGAAATCCTGTTGTCTTCGACCGACTGCATGATCAGGATAGGCTGGTGGATGTGCGGCAACGCATCGAACGCGCGCGACGCAACCTTCGCGAGTTCGCGAACGAGCCGCGGTGTCGCCATGCGGTATGCAATCATCTTGCTCGCGGCGTCCACATCGTGGACGGAACGCCCGCCACCGCTCGACATGTACTTGGCGCCGAGTTCGGCGAGCGGTGACAGCGTCAGCAGTATGCGTAGCGGAACGCTCGTCGCGAGATACGGCGCGATTGCGAACACGGCCTTCACGTCGCGCTGCTCGGCGGCAAGCACCACGGCCAGCGCACCCCCCATGGACATTCCGCCAACGGCCACCGCTTCATGATCGGCCCGTAGCCGGCGGTACTCCGCCCGGGCCGCTTCGATCCACTGGCGCGCGCCCGAACGCGAGAACTCCTGCAGCGTGCGCCCGTGACCTGGCAGCAACGGCACATGCACCGTCCAGCCAAAGTCGTGGAGCGCCCCCGCCAGGGAACTGACCGCGCGCGGCGAGTCGTTGAATCCGTGCAGCAGCAAGACGGCGCCGGCTCTCGCGCCCCGTACTTCGATCGCCTCAGCGCCAAGGATGACTCCGTCGGTGTTCCGACGATACTGCTCATCGAATCGCCGCTCGGCGCGAAGCGCGATGGCCAGCCGAATCGGCCACCAGACGGCGAGCAGCACGCCAATCGCGCCGATCGTGCCCGCCCACTCCGAAACCATCATTGCCGCGTCCTGCTGCAGCTCAGGATTTCTTCGCGAATCCGTGGGCGACCTGGCCGGGAAGCCCGTCGAAATCGAGCGTCGTCTTGTATCGCTCGAATCGGCCATCTCCGGCCGCCTGCCGGGCCCGCTGGCGCAGCGCATCCATCTCCCCGGCGTGAAACGGCTTGAAGCCCGCGGCGAACTTCACATTCTTGCGGAGCACGGCAGGCGTTTCCATTCCGCAGAACACCGTGCTCGTCGGCAGCGAGAAACAGTAGCGCAGCGACTCTTCCGGCTTGACGACCCGTGCCGTTGCAATTGATCCGCCTGCGATCGGGCGGCACCCGAATATGGCGCTCCCCCGGCGCACGGCCTCCGGCAGCACCTGTTTCTCGAACGAGCGGAAGGTCGCGTCGAATGGGTTCAGCGGCATGGTGATCGCATCCCACGCGAATCCGCGGTGGATCAGCTTCAGGTGGATGTGCGGTGACTTGTGGCCTCCGAACCCGATCCACCGGATGCGGCCCTGGTCGCGCGCCTCCTGCGCCGCATCGAGACCCCCGTGGTCGTACAGCCAGTCCGGGTCGTTGTCGTAGATGACCTCGTGAAAATTCCAGAACTCGAACGCCTGCGTGCGGACCCGGCGCAGCGACTCCTCGAACTGTTGCATCGATGTCTTGTAGTCCCGAAGGTGCGCGCAGCACTGCCAGATCAGGGTGACCCGCTCACGATACCCGTCCCGCAATGCGAGTCCGAGCCAGCGTTCCACCCGGCCGTCGCCGTAGTCGGGAGCGCATTCGATGACTGAGATGCCACTGTCAATCGCCTGCCGGATCACCTGAATCGCCGTTCGCTGGCTCGCCTTGGCGAGACGCCGGGTGCTGAGGCCGAGAATCGACGTGTGATGGCCGGCCCGTCCAAGCGGGCGTTGTTCCAGCGTTTGCATCGGTTTGGCCATGACGGAATGCGAAGGTTGAGGGTCAGTCGTTTTCGTATGCCATGCGCGCTGCGGTCACCATGAACTTCAGGCGGGCTTGTCGGTCCGTCTCGTCCGGATCGATGCCGGCGGCAAGAACGCTGAACTGCCGCAGCATTTCGTCTTCGACGAATGACGCCGTTGTCGGCGCGCCAAGCTGCTGCAACGAGCACTCGGCGAGTCGCCTCAGCTCGACGCGCGTCTCCACGTCGAGCGCGGCGAGGCCGACCGGGTCGGCCTGCGTCGGGCGTCGCTCGCGCCGTTGGCGCGACCGCGCAGGCACTTCAAACAGCGCCCGGATCGGAGCCAGCGTCACCGCGAACGCTCCGGGGTTGTGTTCGGTAGTGCTCGCGACGACGCCGCTGCGCTTGAGTCGGGCCAGCAGCACCTGCATGGCTTGCCGGATGGCGCCGACGCCCCCGACGCTCCCGGCGCCGCGTCCGGTGACGATCAGCACTTCACCCGCTCGTGCCATCTGCCGCTCGCGCAGCCACGGCTCCGCCCGACGGATTGCTTCGGCGACCGAGGGAAGGCCCGCGCGAAGGTCGAGCGTGCGCGCGGGTCCGAACCTGACCTCGTCCAGTGCGCGGGAAACGGGCCGACTCACCTGCCGCGACTCCATCACGGCCGGTTAGCGCACCACTCGCACGATGACGCGGCCGTCCGTGCGTTCCAGCGGCCGGACCCGGAGAATGGCCGCGAGCGTCGGCGCCATATCCACGACCCGGACCGTATCCGTGAAGCGGCCCGGGACGACTCCGGCCCCCCAGAACACTATCGGTACGGCGGCGTCCGAATCGTGCGGCGACCCGTGCGTCGGGTACGTCGTCGACAGCCAGTAGCTGTATGGGGTCAGCGTCGTGATCAGCCGCACGTTCGACTGTGGTGAAAACATGTGCAGCCAGCGTCGCGCGATCACATCGGATGTCGTATCGGCCTTTGCAAGGTCCGTCATGAGATCTGCACGAAGCACGCCCTGCACGCGCATCAGGTCGCGGGCCAGGCCTCGCAGCATCGAGTCGGGGGGAATCCGCGAACCGTTGAACGCCTGCGGCCCGACGATGACCAGACCGTCTTCCATGGCGATGGCCGCCGTGTCTACGCCCGCCCGCAACAACCGCTGCTGAAACGCGCTCCACGGCAGGTCGAGCGACACCCGCTTGGCATCGCCGTTTGGGTAGATCGTCGATTTCAGCATCGGCGACGGCGTCACGCCGTGATCGGCGGTGAGGGCCAGGAGGATCCGACCGCTCCCGACGATTCCGCGAAGCGAGTCGAGGAACGTGCCGAGATAGCGATCGAGACGGAGGATCTGATCGTGGAGCTCGCGCGAATCGGGGCCATACCGGTGGCCGATCGCGTCGGTCGTCGACAACGACACTGCCAGCAAGTCGGTGCGGTCCCGCTGCGATCCCAGACCCAGGGAACGCACACCGTGAAGGGCAAATCGAAGCGTCAGCTCGTCCATGAAGGGGTAGCTGGCGAGCGCGGCGGCGGCCTGTGCTCGATCCGCGGGCACACGATGGGGGAACAGATAGTCCAATCCGGCAGCGCTCATTTCGACCCCAACCGAATCGGGCTCGGGGTAGGTCGCCGCGTCATTGACCAGATCCCACGTTCGCCCCGCGTACGCTTGAGCGTGACCCGCCGCATTGAAGTCCCGTACCCACCCGGGCAGCGCGTCAGCGTAATAGCGGCTCGTCGTGAAATCTCCGGTACCGTAGTACCAGTAGACGTCGCCCTTTCCCTTCCCGATGGTCAGGATGGCGCCCCGATCCTTCCGGCTCACCGACAGCCATCGTGTCCGGGCGTCAGCTGCCTTCATCCAGTCAGCCAGCGTGGTACCGCGAAAGCGATCGGGCGATGCCGACTCCGTGGCACGCCCGCCCAGGACTTGGGCGTCGGGAACGCCGTTGACACCCTGGCTGTTCATCACGATGCCGGTGTGGACGGGATATCGCCCGGACAGGACCGCTGCGTGACCCGGCGCCGTTTCGGTTATTGCGTGATCGTGAAATCCGTTCTCGAAAAACGCACCGTCGTCACGGAGTTGCTTGAGGCCGCCCGTCAACTGCGGGCCAAAACGGGTGAAGTAGTCGGCCCGCAGCTGGTCGACCGTGACCACGACGACGAGAGATGGGCGATCGGCTTGCTCGGCGACGGACCTCGCCTGGGCCGGCGCACACGCGACAATTGCGAGCGCCACACATACGGTCGGGAGGCGCTTTCGGTGCGGAATCGTTTGCATCAGACACGTGTTGGGGTAAGCTGCCGTGCCCGATTAGGATGGTTCAGAGTCGTCCCGAACCGCTAGAGGGTTCGTCACATAGCGTCGGGGAAGTCGCCGGAGCGACTTCACTCGCAGCCCAAAAACATGTGTTTCCGGGCCCCCCCCGTCCCCTCGCGCGGACGACGTCAGCCGATCGCTTGCTGAAGCAGCGCCACGCCACGCTCGAGTTCGGGCTTCCCGAGAATGAGCGGCGGCACGAGGCGAATTGTGTGCTCGCCTGCGGAGCAGACCAGCAGGCCGGAGTCGAGCGCACGGGCGATGATGTCTTTCGCCGGCTCGGCGACATCGATTCCCCATATGAGTCCGGTGCCGCGAATCGCGCGGACCTTGGGCGTCGTAGCCTGAACCGCCGTCAGCGCCGACTGCATCTCCTTGCCTCGCTCCCGAACGTGCGCGAGCATCGCCGGATTCGAAAGGCGATCAAGCACGTGGAGCGCAACCGACGCAACAAATGGCCCGCCACCAAATGTCGTGCCGTGATCCCCGGGCTGCATTTCGCCGGCCACCGCGTCCGTCGCGAGCACGGCTCCCATCGGCAGGCCGCCGGCCATCGGCTTGGCAATCGTCAGGATATCCGGCACGATTCCGGCTTGCTCGTATGCCCAGAACTGCCCCGTCCGTCCGTAGCCGCATTGAATCTCGTCCAGAATCAGCAGGACGTTCCGTTCCTTCGTGAGCGTCCGCAATCCACGCATGAATGCCGGATCCAGCACGCGTACCCCACCTTCTCCCTGTACGGGTTCGACGATGACCGCCGCGACCGTGTCGGCGTTCAGCGCGGCGCCGAGATCGTCCAGGTCGCGTTCGCATATTGAGATGCCACCGGCAAGCGGCCGGAACGGCGCGCGATACTGCGGGCGGTCGGTGGCTGCGAGTGTCCCGAACAGCCGTCCGTGGAACCCGCCGCGAAGCGAGATGATCTCGTGCTTGGCCACGCCACCCTGTGCGCGACCCCAGCGCCGGGCCAGCTTGAATGCCGCCTCGTTCGCCTCTGCCCCCGAATTGCAGAAGAACACCTTGTCGGCAAAACTCTTCTCGACCAGTCGCTCGGCGAGTCGTTCCGCAGGCTGCGTTCGATACAGGTTGGATGTATGGATCAGTGACGCGTCGGCCGCGTCGTGCATCGCCTGGATGAGCCCGGCATCGCGGTAGCCAAGTGCGTTGACCGCGATCCCGGCCACGAAGTCGAGATAGGTCTTGCCGTCCGCGTCGGTCAGTTCGACCCCTGAACCGCTGACGAATTCAACCGGCGGTCGCCGATAGACGCCCAACAACGCATCGGCCGCTGCTGAAAGAGTGGCTGCCATGTTCGCTACCGTACTGGTGAAGGAGATGACTGGAACCGCGTGCCGGCAGACACATCCAGCACGCCGGACACGCCGGCAATTCGCACCTGTTTGACACCCCCGCTCGCCGCGATGGCTGCTGCTTCGAGCTTCGCGGCCATCCCACCGGTGATCACGCCTCGCCTGATCAATACGGCGACGGCATCCGCATCTACGCGGCGAACCACCTGACCCTCGTCGAGAACACCGGGAACATCGGCGACCAACACGAGGTCATCGGCCCCGACGGCAGCCGCCAGCGCGGCCGCTGCGTCGTCGCCGTTGACGTTCAATGCCCCACCCGGAGCCTCGGCGTCGTCTTCCCGCGCAACAGGTGAAACCACGGGAACGAATCCGGCCGCCATGAGGTGCTTGACCAGCGACGCGTCTGCGCGAACGGCCCCTCCAACGCGCCCCATCTGCGGATCCGTGACAGCCGCGTGAAAGAGCCCACCGTCCTCTCCTGAAATTCCAACCGCCGGAACGCCCGCGGATATCAACTGTGCGACGATCCGCTTGTTGATCGTCCCGGAGAGCACCATGCGCACCACTTCAAGGTCCGCCGGAGTGGTCACGCGGCGCCCGCCAATGAACGCGGGCTCGAGGCCGAGCCGCCGCTGCAGCGCCGACACCTCGTCTCCGCCGCCGTGCACCACGCACACGGAGTCTCCGCTACGCGCCGCTGTGACGATCGCCGTGATCAGCGCCGGATCTCCCTGCGCCCGGCCGCCAACCTTGATGATGCGGATCATTCGCGTCGGCGCCTCAGGCGGGAAGTCCGGCCGTTTCATCCAGGCCGAGCATGAGATTCGCGTTCTGTACGGCCTGTCCCGCGGCGCCCTTCACCAGGTTGTCTATCGCGCACAGGACGAGGAGCGTCGGCGTGCGCACATGCGCCACCGGCGTGACGTGAATGCGAGCGACATTCCGGTGCACGACGTGACGCAGCTCCGGCGGCGTATCGACGACTTCGACGAACGGTTCGCTCGCGTAACGTTGGCGCCACAGCCCGGAGGCGTCGCTCAGCGGCGCCCTGAGCGGTACGGTCATCGTCGCCAGTATCCCGCGCGCCGTCGGAAGAAGGTGCGGCGTGAAGAGCAGGTCGACGTCCGCCCCTAGTTCGGCGACCATCGCGCGCATCTCATTGAGATGGCGATGCGTGTTTCCGGCTCCGTACGCGCGGAAGTTCTCCGTGACCTCCCCGAACAGGAGATCGAGACGTGGCGTCAGTCCCGCTCCGGTCACCCCACTCGCGGCACTGATCGAGATCACTCCGCCCGGGGCAATCAGTCCCGCTTCGAGTACGGGCAGCAACCCCAGCAGCACCGATGTGGGGTAGCAGCCCGGGTTGGCCACGACGGCGGCTCCGGCGATCTGCGTACGCCGTGCTTCCGTCAGCCCGTAGGGCACCGGCGGCGTGTCCGCGCCGTTCCCGATGCGCAGGTCGTTGGACAGGTCGACCACCTTCGCGCCGGCCGTCGCCGCCTTCGCTACCCACTCCCGCGAGGCGCCGTGCGGCAACGCACTGAAGACGAGTGCCGCCTCGGCCAGCGGCGCTTCGTCCGTGGGAACGAACGTGACGCGGTCGCCGCCCGGTAAATCCAGCGTCGTGCCGCTCTGCGCGTTTGCGGTCGCAAACGCGAGGGCGAGATTCGGATGCGTCGAGACGAGCGCGCACAGTTCTCGACCGGCATAACCGCTGGCGCCGAGCACGCCGATCGGGATTTTATGCATACTTAATGCATAAGTTTGCTGCATATTCCTGTCAACTGCTGGTATTCTTCATCGGGCGCATCACCCGCCACCTCTTTCCGGATCCGGCTGCGCATGACTGCCGCCAAGCACGACCGTCAGCAGGTAATACGAGAGATCGTCGAATCACGCGCCGTGGCGAGCCAGGAAGAGCTGCGCCAGCTGCTTGGCGAGCGCGGTTGGGACGTGACACAATCGACGTTGTCGCGCGACATGCGCGACTTGCGCCTTGCCCGCGTGGCCACCGCATCCGGCCCGCGGTATACAACCGCCGAGGCCTCGGTACCTGAGGAAGAACGTGCTTCACTGGGTTCGATCTTTCCCCAGTTTTTTTCGCGACTCGATTCGGTTCGGGAGTTTATTGTGGTGCGCACCCGCATCGCCGGTGCCCAGCCGATTGCCGAGGCCATCGATGCCGAAGACAACCCGGACATTCTGGGAACCATCGCGGGGGAGAACACCATCCTCATCATTTGCCGATCCGACGCCGCTCGCGACCGAGTCACCAAGCGACTGTTGACGCTGGCGCGCCAGTAGGTTTTCAACCTGACAGAATGCTGTTTTTGGCCTTGAATGCGCATATTTATGTGAGTATCATGCGTATGTAAAAACCGGCTGTATTCATCACCAGTGGAGATTTCAGATGCGCACGATCGCGCTCGCCTACTCGGGCGGCCTTGATACCTCGATCATCGTTCCGTGGCTCCGCGAGCAGTATGACGCCAAGGTCGTGTGCGTCGCTGCCGACATCGGTCAGGGCGGCGAAGAACTTGATGGCGTAAAGCAGAAAGCCATCGCGTCCGGGGCCGCAGAGTGCTATGTCGAGGATCTCCGGATGGAGTACGTCCGCGACTTCATCTTTCCGACGTTGCGGGCAGGGGCCATCTATAACCGCAAGTACTTGCTGGGCACGTCGATGGCGCGGCCCTTGATCGCGCGAAAGCAGGTGGAAGTCGCGCGCCTCGTGGGCGCCGACGCGCTATCCCATGGATGCACCGGCAAGGGGAACGACCAAGTCCGGTTCGAGCTGACCTACATGGCGTTTGCCCCGGACCTTCCGGTGATTGCCCCTTGGCGCATGTGGGACATCCGTTCGCGTGAGGATGCGCTCGCGTACGCGGCCGCCCACAACGTGCCGGTCACGGCAACGGCGACCAAGATCTACTCGCGCGACAGGAACATCTGGCACATCTCACACGAAGGCGGCGTCCTCGAGGATCCGAACAGCGTACCGCCCAAGGATCTGTTCATGCTCACCACCGATCCCGCGGACGCGCCACAGACGCCCGAGGATGTGACCATCGGATTCGAGGCTGGTACGCCCGTTTCGGTGAACGGTGACCGGCTGGACCCCGTCGCGCTGCTCACCCGCTTGAACGAAATCGGCGGTCGGCACGGTGTCGGCAGGGCAGACATCGTCGAAGATCGCCTGGTCGGCATGAAATCGCGGGGCGTGTATGAAACCCCCGGGGGAACACTGCTGTACACCGCGCACAGCGAACTCGAAATGCTGGTCCTTGATCGTCGCACGCTGGCGGCGAAGGACCTGATCGCGCCGAGGTACGCTGACCTCGTGTACGAGGGTCGGTGGTGGACGACGGAACGTGAGGCGTACGATGCATTTGTAAACGCCACGCAAGGTCGGGTCACAGGCACGATCACCCTCCGCCTATGCCGAGGCACCGTCACGATCGCAGGGCGGCAGAGCGCGCATGCGTTGTATGACGAGCGCTTCGTTACATTCGGCGAGGACGACGTCTACGAACAGAGTGACGCCGCGGGCTTCATCCGGCTGTTTGGTCTGGCAGCGCGCGTACGGGCGCTCAAGGACCTGGAAGCCGCCGGCGACGCGAAGGCGTCGTCTGCCGGAAACGTCAAGAACACCCGAGTGCCCAAGCCCGGCGACCTCGCCGGCGTATGAAGCGCCAGCGCCGCAAGGGGCCACGGGCGCACAAGCTGTGGGGCGGGCGGTTCGCAGGTGGACCGGCCCCGGCACTCGTCGCCGTCAACCGATCCATCGACGTTGATTTTCGCCTCTGGCCGTTCGATATCCAGCTCTCCCGCGCCTGGGCGGCAGCGCTGGTGGGTGCGCGGGTGTTTTCGCGAGCTGAAGCGGAGCGGGTGCGGCGCGCGCTGACGCGCGTCGGCAAGAGGATCGACGCTGGGATCAGACCGCTCTCGAGTGATGAGGACATCCATACGCTCATCGACCGGCTGCTCCACGACGAGGCCGGCGATCTCGCTTCGCGCCTGCACACCGGGCGAAGCCGCAACGATCAGGTCGCCACGGCATCGCGCCTGTACGTCATGGACGCGCTCACGCGTGTTGAGCGCGAAACACTCGCCTTGCAGCGAACCTGCGTGAACCGCGCAGCGGGCATTGTCGACGCAATCATGCCGGCGTACACGCATCTCCAGCGTGCCCAGCCGGTGAGTACCGCGCACTGGCTGCTGGCGCATTTCTGGGCGCTCAATCGCGACCGGGACCGTTTGCAGGCAGCGAGGCAGGCAGCGGGTGTCATGCCGCTCGGCTCCGGCGCCATCGCGGGCTCCGCATTCCGAGTCAACCGAAAACGCCTTGCCCGCGAGCTGGGGTTTCGTGCGATTTCGCCGAATAGCATTGACGCCGTCGGCGACCGCGATTTCGTGGCGGATGCGCTGTTCGCGCTGACCATGCTGACGACGCACCTGTCGCGACTCGCCGAGGATCTGATCCTGTTCGGTTCAAGCGAATTTTCGTTCGTACGCTTCGGTGACGCGTTCAGCACCGGCAGCTCGATGATGCCGCAGAAACGCAACCCAGATGCCCTCGAGCTTGCCCGCTCCGCCCCGGCGCGCGTCGGAGGAGACCTCGTCGCAATTCTGGGAATGCTGAAGGGGACGCCAAGCGGATACAACAAGGACTTTCAGGAAGACAAGCGCGCCCTGTTCGACGGCCTCGACGCCGTCGTCCTGCTCCTCCCAGCCGTTGCCGGTACGATTCAAACACTGCAGTTCAACCGCGAGCGGATGCGGGCGGCGGTATCGCCATCCATGATGGCCACGGACCTGGCCGACGCGCTGGTGCGACGCGGGGCGACCTTTCGGTCGGCGCACCACGCCGTCGGGTCGCTCATTCGAACGGCTGAAGATGCCGGGATCGATTTGCCGGACCTTCCGTCGGCCGCGTTCGCCTCGGCGCACGAGCTGTTTACCACGTCGTCGCGGCGAGAGCTCGATCCCGAACGCTCAATCTCGCATCGCGAGATACCGGGAGGCACCGGCCCAAAGGCCGTCGCAGCCCAGCTCAAAGAGGCTCAAAAGATCGTAGCGAAAGAGCGGTGAACTGGCTCAAAACGTTTGTATACAAAAGCCAGTCTATATACTCAGTAGCAACTGATTACATCAGTTAGTATATTATCCTCATACGCGAGGATAATAATGTACTCGACTGCTGTTGCGGCCGGTGCGCTCGGGATTGCGCCGCGCGAACTCGACAACCTCGTCAATCGTTACTGTCGCGATTCTGTACCGGCCAGGCGACAGGGCTCGTCACGTGCTATTGATGGCGCGACCGTCGAACGACTTGCCGTCGCGCTTCTGCTCCGCCGGGATCTTCGCATCCCGTTTGAGCGGGGGTGGTCCCTGGCCGACGCGCTGCTCACCGACGTCAAGCATCAGAGTGCGTTTGGATCACTCGGGACGATCGCCTTCGATGTGCCCAGGCTGCGCGCCGTCGTGCGTCAAGCACTCGCGGACTCGGTCGCCGGCGAAGCCCCGGCACGACGTGGACGTCCGCCCGTAAGAAACAAACGGGGCGCCCCGCTCTAGGGGCGCCCCGGCGCAAATGCTCGGCAACGGAGGGCTTACGCCGCGCCCGGCTTCGTGACGTTCTCTGCCGCAGGACCCTTCTGGCCCTGCACGATGTCGAACTCGACGACATCGCCTTCGGCGAGCGACTTGAAGCCGCTGCCCTGAATGGCGCTGTAGTGCACGAAGCAGTCCTTGGTGCCGTTGTCGGGAGTGATGAAACCAAAGCCCTTCGCGTCGTTGAACCACTTCACCTTGCCGGTCGTACGCATTCCAACTCCTGTGTGGTGATTGTCGCCGGGAGCGGGACACGCCGTACCCTGACAAGACAATCCGTTTCCGCGCGGGCTCCGTGTTGCCCACCCGCATTGGGCCGATACGACGAAAGGGCCTGAACATCCAGGCCCCCCTGGTGCCGCATCGGTGTCGAAGCTAGGTGCTCCAGTTCTGTTCTGCAAGAGTCGAAAAGAGGGCTGCCCCGGCCTTCTTGGCATTATGCTTCAGCCCTGACCACCGACCGCCCGGAGCACCGTCGTTCGTGATTTTCAAGCCTCGCCGCCAGACAGTCACCGCAACCGTTGGCAATGTCCTCGTAGGATCTGCCGCGCCGATTGTGGTGCAATCGATGACGAACACGGACACGGCGGACGTTGCCGCGACGGTGACGCAGGTGGCCGCGCTCGCCGGCGCAGGCTCTCAACTGGTCAGGGTTACGGTCAACAATGACGAGGCGGCTGCCGCGATTCCGGAGATTGTAGCCCGCTGCCGGGACGCCGGTGTCGACGTGCCGATCATCGGGGACTTTCACTACAACGGGCACCTGCTGCTGACGCGCCACCCGGAATGCGCGTCTGCGCTGGCCAAGTACCGCATCAACCCGGGGAACGTCGGCGCGAAACGGCGTGACGAGAACTTCCGCACCATTATCAAAGTGGCGATCGACCACGACAAGCCGGTCCGAATCGGCGTGAACTGGGGATCGTTGGATCAGGACTTGCTTACGTCGATGATGGACGAGAACGCCACGCGCGCCGAACCCCACGACGCGAAAGACGTGTATATGGAAGCCATGATCGAGAGCGCGACGCGCTCGGCTGCACTCGCCGAGGACACTGGCCTTCCCCACGACCGGATAATCATCTCCGCGAAGATCTCACAGGTTCAGGACCTGCTCGATTGTTATCGTCGGCTCGCGGTCCGCTGTGACTATCCGCTGCACCTTGGCCTCACCGAGGCCGGTCTCGGAATGAAGGGAACGGTTGCGACGACGGCAGCACTGTCCCTGATTCTGGCAGAGGGCATCGGCGATACCATCCGCGTGTCACTCACGCCGCGACCGGGCGGCGACCGGACCGAAGAGGTCCTCGTTGCGCAGCAGATACTGCAGTCGCTTGGCCTGCGCAGCTTCGCCCCGCAGGTCACCGCCTGCCCCGGCTGTGGCCGGACGACCAGCACGTTTTTCCAGAAGATGGCCGAGGACATCCAGGAGTTCCTCCGCGTGCAAATGCCCGTTTGGCGCGAGCGCCATCCGGGCGTTGAGGAGATGAAGGTCGCTGTCATGGGGTGCGTCGTGAACGGTCCCGGCGAAAGCAAGCACGCGAACATCGGCATTTCGCTTCCCGGCACGTTCGAGGAGCCGAAGGCGCCCGTGTACGTGGACGGCGCGCTCCGTGTCACCCTCAAGGGAGATGCAATTGTTCCCGAGTTTCTGGCGATCCTCGAGGATTACGTCGCTCGGACGTATCGCACCTAGCAACAGAGGATCGCGGCCCTGACTTTTCTTGGGGTGCTGCGGTGCGGCAGGGTTAGGGCGCTGCCTCGAGCTGTTCGACTGCAGCCTTGAGTTCCGCCATGATGGAGGCAGTGAACCCGAGTTCGATCAGGCGGTCGTAGACTGCGCGGTAGGCCGCAACGGTCGCCGCGCGACCGCCCGAAAATCGACTCCACACCGAACTCGGATCCACGGTCCGCCGCAAGTCCGCGAGGGTGGCATTGGCATTGTGCAGCTTGTCGGCCGCGCAGACCCAGCGACCGCGCGTGTCGGCAAGCTCCAGCCGTGCGACATAGTCGGCCGTGCGCTGCTCGCGATCCATTTCGTTGCCGTCGTCGTCGAGCCGGCGCTTGGTGACGGCCAGGACGGTCGTCAGCGCGTCGGCGCCGAACTTCTCCGCGACGCGTGCTTCGAGCATCGCACGCGTCCAACCCTCGCGAATGCAATCCTCGACCACGTCGTGGAGGATGCCGGAGACTACCGTCGCCTCATCCTGATCGTATCGCGTGAGAATGATTGCCACATTCGCCGCGTGAGTCAGATACGGCAGCCGCGTGCCTTTGCGAACCTGCTGATCGTGGTGCTTTGCCGCGAACGCAAGCGCGTGATTCACGCGATCCGAGTAGCCGTTCACGGCGCCGTGCAGGTGACCATGGTCATGGAACAAGCTATTGGCCGGTCGTCGTGCGCGATACCGACTCCCCGAACGGACGCGGGCGCCCGGCATCGTGCCGGGCGCCCGCGTCACCACCGATCACCGCCGGTTACGGGGTGATCGTGAGCGTTCCCTTCATGTTCATGGCAAGGTGCGGCGTGCAGTTGAACTCGTACTTGCCAGCCGGAAGTCCGCCAAGCGAGATCAGGATCGTTTCGCCCGGCAACATCTTCAGGCCGCTCGACATCGTGCCGATCTTGTCGCTGCCGAAGTTCGCGTCCAGCTGAGCCGCGGCGCCGGCCGGGATCGTGGCAGCGTCGAAGGCAACGTTGTGCGGGCCGCCGGACTCCATGATGAACTTGAGGCCGTCGCCGACCTTGGCCGTGATGACGGCCGGCTCATACCGGAACCCCTTCGCGTCGCCGATCATCTTGATCTCGATCGTCTTGCCGGTGACAGGCATTGCCGTTCCGGTCGCCGCCGCGCCAGCGGCAGGGGCCGCTTCCGGGGTCACAGCTGGAGCAGCCGGCGCGGCCGCGGGCGCCTCCGCCTTCGGTTCGCCACCACCGCACGCACCCAACACCATCACGCTCGCAACGAGCGCCATCCCCTTGAACTGCATGTCCTGAATCCTCCGGTAACCGTCTGATTGGATTTTGATTCCGCTAACGCGCTCAAGGCGCTGCGGAGAATGTGAAATTATTCACAATCGATTGGGAAAGCAAACACCGCCGTGTAGTGGCGTTCCTCGCTTCAGGAAACGCGCGCGCTAAAAAGCTGTCAGCTTCGAGCGCGTAACCTTAGACGGGTCACCGACATACGCCCACTGTGCATTGCGCAGATACCTCGCCGCCACGCGGCGGACATCTGCCCCGGTGACGCTCCTGAGATCGCTTACAAACCGCTCGCCGGCTGCGACTTCACCGCGATACAGCATGGCGCGTATGAGAAAATTTGCCTGGGCAATCGACGTTTCGTTCTCCAGGAAATATTCGGTGATGAACTGCTGGATGATCGGCCGCAGAAACTCGGTTTGTATTGGGAATGTCTGCAACGTCCGGATTTCCGTCGCCATCAACGACAGGACCGAATCGGGAAGCGTGGTGGTGACGTACAGATCGACCGATGTGAGAGCGCGATCCCGGTACGTCGCACTCACTGCGTAGGTCAGGTTTCGCTTTGAGCGAATCTCGCCAAACAGGCGTCCCGACAGCACCGCCGATGCAACGCGGAGTGCGGCGGCATCGTTGCTCGCCGCCGGCGGCCCGCGAAACTGCGCCTGCAAGTAGTTCGTCGGCAGCGGCCGGCGCACCAATACGGCATCGCCGTCGGATGCCGGGAGAGAGTCTGGCATTGTCCAGCGGTAGTCGCCGGCAGGAAGCGCCGAGAGCGTGCCGCCGACAAGCCGCTCTACAGTCGCACGATCCACATTTCCGACCACCACCAGCACCATGCGCGATTTCACCATCTGCTCGCGCTGGAATCGGATGAGATCGGCGCGCGTGACCCGCGCCACGGACTGCACCGTTCCTACTGGTGACATCGCGTAAGGGCTTCCGGCAAATGCGACGCTGTCCGACAGGTACTCGAGCATGGCATCCGGACTGTCCTCGCGCTGGCGCAGCGCCGACAGCAGCTGACCGCGCACGAACTCCACATCAGCCGAATCGAGGCGTGGACGCATCACCCGATCCGCGAGAATCGACCACGTCGAGTCGAGGCCTGCCGGAGTCGTCCTGGCCCCGATCATCGTCCAGTCTTCCCGTGAATCGATCACCATCTCGCTCCCCGTTCGCGCAAGCGCCCGCCGCAGAACCTCTCGCGGATAGCGTGCCGTGCCGCGCTCTCCGGCCTGGAGCAGGAAGTTCTCCAACCCCGCCATTCCTGCCGGCGCTGCGCGCACGCCACCGAGCAGGTAGACGTTCGTGACCACCGTGCTGGTGTTGGCTCGGCGGTGAACCACGCGGACCCCGCCGACCACGTACGTCGTCGTCATTGAATCCGACTGGACGAGCGCGGGCGGCTCGACCATCCCATCCGCCATCGACGGGTGCCCCGGCACTGTCGCGACGAGTGCGAGTGCCATCACGGAATGCCGTGCGTTCACTTGGACGTCCCTCCCAGCAGGAGCAGCTCCCGTTCGCTGAGGTTGATCCTGCGCCGCTCGTCCGGCGGGATCAGAACCGTGATCACGTGAGGCTTGTTCACGATGTAGCGGCGGGCGTATTGCTGAAGGTCGCTTGCCGTGCGCAGCGCCATCTCGTCGACGTACTTCATGTAGTAGTCGAGTCCCGATACGCTCCACCAGAACCCGATCGTGTGCGCAAATTCGGAGCTTCGCTCCATTCCGAACTCGGTCGTCACGATCCGGTTGGCTTTCGTTGCCGCCAACTCCTCGGCGCTGAAGTATCCCGGATCCACGGACGCGCGTAACTCGGCAAGCATGGCGCGAATCGCCTCGCGGAGGCGCTCCGGGGTCGTTTGGCCGCTCACCGAGATCGGCCCGACATTGTTCAGTGTGTAGTAGTTGACGCCGACTCCTTGCCACAACCCCGAATCGACCAGCCGCCGCTGAAATCTCGACTGGGGGTTGTTCAGGACATCGGAGTACACGTCCGCCGAGAATGTGGCCGTCTCGTCCGCGCGAACACTTGGCCCGTGCCATTGAATCAGGACCGTGACGGCGTTCACGTTCTCCTCGACGATCACAGCCTTGGAGGAGCCCAGTGCCGGGATCGGCGGAATCGGCGCCTTTGTGAAGGGATCATCGCCGCGTGGCCATGCCCCGAAGATGCGATCGGCCAGGACAAATCCCATATCGGGATTCACGTCTCCAGACAGGATGAGGACAGCGTTGTTTGGCACGTAGTACAACCGGCGAATCGCCTGCATTTTCTCCGGCGTGGTCCCGAGAATCACGTCGCGATCGCCGATCACGTTCTTGCGGCTCCATTGCGAACCCCAGAGCAGCTTGCCCGACTCCTGCTCCATCCGGAAGAACGGGCTTGACTCGTTTCGGTCGTATTCGCCTATCACGACCTGTCGCTCGCGCTCGAGTTCGTCGGCACGGAATGTCGGGCCGAGAAATCCCGCGACGAGCAGCTTCAGCCCTGCCTCCAGCGAATCGGACGAGATCGTGAGGTAGTAGTTGACCTGCTCCTCTCGCGTTGACGCGTTGAACACGGCGCCGAGCGTTGACATCGCGTCGACATAGGCATCGGGCTCGGGATACCGGTCGTTCGCCTTGAAGAACATGTGCTCATACAAGTGTGCGAGGCCCGCAAACTCAGGCGCCTGCGTGAATGCGCCGTTTCGCACGGTCACCTCGGCTGTCACCAGTGGAACGCCGTGGTTTTCGATGATGATGACCTCGAGCCCGTTGGCAAGCGTGCGGCGCTGAATGACTTTCTCCAGGTGCGCGCGCTGCGCCGGCGCCGCGGGAACGAAGGTCGCAACGAGCGCGATCGCCAGCAGCAGCGCACGGCCCGCCGCACGGACGCGCGGCAACACGGCACTCTCAGCCGTCGCACCCGTCCCGCTGGCGGCTACGGCAGCCCGCCGATTGATTTCGAGCATCATGACCCCTGAAGTTGCGGCCGCGCGTCGCGCGGGTGAGCAGTTACGCGCGGCCCTGCCGAATACCATCGACCGGACCCGCATTCGCACCGGTGTGAATCTTGCCCCGTTGACGACATTTCGGATCGGCGGCCCGGCGGATGCGCTGTACGATGCCATTTCGGGCGACGATCTCGCAAACATCGTGTCTGCCGCGCGGGCCGTCCGCGTGCCGTGGATGATACTGGGACTTGGCGCGAACGTCCTGATCGGCGATCGCGGTGTGCGCGGCCTGGTCATCCGCAATGCAACGGGCAGGATCGCATTCGATGGGTGTCGCGTGACGGCCGACTCGGGCGCCATTGTGGCTGAGCTCATCACGGCCTGCATTTCGCGTGGGCTGGGAGGCGTCGAGCACTACGTGGGCATCCCCAGCACCGTGGGCGGCGCACTCTGGCAGAACCTGCACTTTCTCTCGCCGGCACCGGCGCGCGACCGAACCATGTTCCTGGCCGAAGTGGTTGAGTCGGTCGACCTGCTCATGCCGGACGGAACCCGAACGTCCGTTTCCGCAGAAGCGATGCGTTTTGGCTACGACACGAGTCGGCTGCACGGGTCTGGCGAAGTGGCGCTTGCCACGACCATCTCGCTTGCGCCGGGTGACCCGGCAGCGCTCGAACGCACCGCCCGGGAGAACCTCGCATGGCGGAGCCAGCGTCATCCTCCGCTCGACACACAGCCGAGTGCAGGATCGATTTTCAAGAAGATCGAAGGCGTGGGAGCTGGTCGCCTGATCGAACAGTGTGGCCTGAAGGGTTTTCGTATTGGCGGCGCGCGTGTTTCGGAACTGCACGCCAACATCATCATAAACACGGGAGGCGCGACCGCGGCGGACGTGCGAGCGGTGATCGCCCACGTACAGGAGTCAGTCCGCGCTCGCTTCGATCAATCGCTTGAACCCGAGATCGGATTCGTCGGCGATTTCTGATGCGCCGGCGCGGGATCACGCGCTCGCAGCGAGTTGGCGGAACGTGCCGACGATTGCCTCCGACACGCTTGGCGTTGTTCGCGAGTCCGCAAGGGCGCGCCCCACGACCCACTCGCAGCTCGCATCGTTCACCAGGCACCGAGCCGATTCAGCCGCGATTGCACGGATTTCCTGGGGGAGCGACGCTACGTCCTGCGGAAGTTCCGGGTACCGTGCAACGAGTTCGACGATGTCCTCAACGATTGGGCACTGTGTAAACGCCTCCCGCCCGCCACGATGCTCGCGCCACCACAACGCAAGCAGTGTCGCGGGTGCACATACCCTGATGCTCACAGAGGGCGCGAGCGTCACGGTTTGCGTCAGCAGGGTCGCGTATTCCCGAACCATCGCGTCGACGGGATCGCGCGCCTCCGCGGACGCCTGAACGAGCAGGCGCGCGCCGGTCGGGAGTGCCCACACTTCGGCATCGGCCGTTCGCGCAATGCGCTTGAGCCCGGCCCGGCTTAGTTCGGCCACCGTGCGATCGAGTGAGGCGGCCGCGACCGCCTTGAGTGTGGTTGTTGGCAGCGTGGCTCCGCGGACGGCGTGCCCTGCCCCACCCCAGAGGTACCTGGCACTCTCGATGTCCGTGAACACCAGCCGATTGAGTGCTGCCTGCAGGTACTCGGCGTTTGCAACGACTGGGTGTACGTCGTTGGCGATCACGGTGGTGTTGGTTGAGCGGGCGTGAGATGCCTGACAATCGCGTCCATTGCGGCGGATTGCTCCCGCAATCCGCCAACCCGGAGTAAGTCGACCAGAGTAAGCGCCGTGTAGAGCCGAGGGTTTGCCGAGACAAGCCGGGCGGCGGCTGGGTACAGGGGCGTCAGCGCCTGTCCGCGGCTTGTACCGCTTCGGCTGGGCCACACAAACTCCCCTGCCAACAACGGACCATTGGCCGCATCAGCCTGGCCAACGGAGTCGGTTCCCGGCGAAACGACGATTCCCAGTCGGGCGGTTGGTACGCCTGGGGTGAGCCCTCCGATCTTGGCCGGAAAGGCTACCGGGACGCCCCACCGAAGGAAGCTGAACAGTGGATCCGTGTATATCTGTCGCGTCCCTGGCTTCAGCAGCCGCGACGACTCGAGTCGGCGTAGCGCGTTATGCACCTCGCCGACACTTCGGCACGTTCCGGCGGCGATGTCGGATAACCGATTTCCGCCGGCCAGAACGAGTTCCAGCGCAATGACGATATCACCAGGCCTCAAACCGGACATATCTTATCTATGAAATATGAAACCCATTGTAACATAAAATGTTATACTCGCTCGCTGGCCTTGCCTAGTCGGTTGATTACAAGGCGCCTGAAATCAAAATTAGGTCTCGAATGGGCGCTCGAGGCTGCGCGACTGCGGAGTGAACAGCTCCGCGCCCGCGTCGGTGATCACCATATCGTCCTCGAGTCGAACCCCGAACTCACCGGGAATGTAAATCCCCGGCTCGTCGCTGAACACCATTCCGGGCTGCAGCGCGAGGCGATTTCCACGGACCAGATAGGGCCACTCGTGGCCATCCATCCCCATTCCGTGCCCGACTCGGTGGGTGAAGTACCGGTATCCGGAGCCATAGCCAGCGTCCGAGATCACCTTGCGCGCGGCAGCATCGACCGCCTCGCAGGGCACGCCTGGCCGAGCCGCGTTCAGCGCTGCGGACTGGGCCCGCAGCTCGATGTCAAACACCTCCACCATTCGCGGTGTGGGCTTGCCAAGAACGAATGTCCGGGAGAGGTCCGAGCTGTACCCTTCCACCTTGCATCCGCCGTCAATCAACAGGATCGTTCCCTCGCGAATAGTCTGCGGAGTCGCGGATCCGTGAGGCAGTGCGGAGTACCTGCCAACCTGGACTCCTGCCGAGCCGTCGAACCCGAGTTGCCGGTGGGCGACCTGCACCAACGCCGCGAATTCGCCCTGCGTCATTCCATCCCGTAGTGATTTCCACGCGGCTTCATACGCCAGAAACGTGACGCGACTCGCAAGTCGCATCAGCTCGATCTCGTGGGCATCCTTGATGGATCGGCATCCGGCCGTCACGGGCGTGCCGCTCACCGCTTGAACGGCCGGTAACGCTGCGATGCCGTTCGAGAACACGAAACGGACGGTTTCTTCGACTCCGACGGTCGCCGTCGCCAAGCCGCGGCTGCGCAATCCAAGCGCGACCAGCGCGAACGGGTCCTCGTCTTCTTCCCACGCGTACACTGATGCCTCGGCGCCAAGTGGCCCCTCACGCGCCTGCTCCATGGCGCGCTCTTCCTCAAACTTTGGAGTGACCAGAAACGCCGCACCAGTCACGGGAATCACGGCTGCAAGAAGTCGCTCGGACAGCCCCCATCGTATTCCCGTGAAATACTCGAGTGACGTGCCGCCGGTCAGAAAGAGCGCGTCGTGCCCCGCATCACGCATCAACCTGCGGGCACGCTCAATTCGGGCGCGACGTTCATCAACTGTGATCGGGCGCGCCTCACGCCGCATCGACTGCAGCGCCCTGATTGCGGGCGGAAGGTCGGTCGGCGCTTGGGCATTCGCCAGCGGTGTGCGCCCGAGCATTGCCCCGGCCAGGCCGGCCCCAGTCGCACCAACAAATCTTCGTCGTGAAGTCATCGCATTACATCCTGTCGATCAGGGTCGGGAGAAGTTCGCGTTTCCGGGTCGGGGCCGGAAGAGCGACCCCTCCGGCACGATTATCTTCTCGACGTGCCCAGTGGACTGAGAATTGAAGCCGGCGTATCGCGGTGTGCGTGGTGCGGTACGGACCCTGTGTACGTTCGATACCACGACACCGAATGGGGCGTCCCGGTTCGTAGCGACGTTCGCCTTTTCGAGAAGCTTTCGCTCGAGGGGTTCCAGAGCGGCCTGTCCTGGCTCACAATCCTGCGAAAGCGCGAGCACTTCAGAAGCGCGTTTGCAGGGTTCGATCCCGACCGCGTCGCGCGATTCACGGGACAAACGGTGGCACGGCTGCTCGGGAACGCGGGCATCGTCCGCCACCGCGGCAAGATCGAGAGTGTCATCAACAACGCCCGGCGATGCCTGGAGTTGCAGGACGAGTGTGGTTCGCTGGCGGACTTTGTCTGGCGCTATGCTCCAGCTGCGCGCGCGAGGTCGCAGCGACTGACGTGGCAAGCGTTGCAGCGCACGCCGTTTACGGCGGAGTCGACCGCACTTTCGAAGGATCTCAAGAAGCGCGGATGGACCTTCGTCGGCCCGACAACAGCGTACGCGTTCATGCAGGCCGCGGGACTTGTCAACGACCACCTGACCGGCTGTGATTTTGGACCGCGGTACGGTGCGCGGGGGCGGCGCTGAATCGCTGCTGGTGTCGGACCTAGGATCGCCTTCGATCGACGATCGCGCTCGCCACGGCCCCAAAAGCGAGGATCGCGATGACGGCCGACAGCATCACCACGTTTTTCGACTCACCCAGCCATCGGTCAACCGACGTGCCGGCCAGCATCTTCACCCCGACCAGGCCGAGGATCACGGCCAGCGATACGTTCAGGTATCGGAACTTCTTCAGCAGGTCGGCGAGCCCGAAGTAGAGCGAGCGCAAGCAGAGAATCGCGAACACGTTCGACGTGAAGACAAGGAACGGATCGGTGGTGATTGCGAAGATGGCCGGGATGGAGTCGACCGCAAACAGCAAGTCCGTGGTCTCGACCAGCACCAGTGCCACAGCGAGCGGCGTCAGCCACAGCTTTCCATCCACGCGCACGAGAAAATGCTGCTCGTGAAACTCGCGAGCCACGCGGAAGTGGCGGTTGAGCCATCGCACGACCCAGCGTTCCTCCGGCGCCTCCTCGCGTTCCCGCGACAGCAACATCTTCACGGATGTCGCCACAAGAAACGCGCCAAACACATACATGACCCAGTGGTACCGCGTGACCAGTGCAGCGCCACCGGCAATCATCGCGCCTCGCATTGCCAGTGCGCCGAGGATTCCCCAGAACAGCACGCGGTGCTGGTACTTCGGCGGCACCCGCAGGTGCGAGAATATGAGCGCAATGACGAACACGTTGTCCATCGACAGGCTCAGCTCGACGATGTAGCCCGTGAGGAATTTCACCGCCGCACTCCGACCATCGTTCGGACGCCCGTCCAGGGCATCGGGGGTCAGCCCGAGGCCCTGCCAATGGTTCTGGTACGCCTCGAACACGAAGATCGTGAACAACAGCGCCAACACGATCGTCCCGACGGTGAAGGCGATCGCTTCGCGACCAGTCGGAACGTGGTCCTTGCGATTGAACACCCCGAGGTCGAGCGCGAGCACCACGAAGATGAAGAGAAGAAACCCGGCCCAGACGAGTGTCACGGACGCCGGCTCGCTTCAACCCAGGTCGCCCACTCCGCGTCAGCCAGCCCGATGGTCAGCTTGGACCCGTGTCGTACGAGCGGCTGTTGCAGGATCAGGGGCTCATCGCACAGGCAGGTCATCCACCGGTCATCGGAATAGCGAACGGCCGAGAGGCCGAGTTCGCGATATCGGGCCGAGTGGACATCGATAAGTCGAGTGATTCCAAACTTCTGCACAAACCGCACCAGTTCGCCTCGGCTAGCCGGGCGCTCCTTGAGGTTGACGAAATGCACCTTCACCCGTCGGTCACTGAAGAACCGCAGGGCCTTTCGTGTATCCTGACTTTTCTGGGTTCCGAAGACCTGAACTTCCAAGTTTCCTCGTCGTAGGACAGCCGGGCGGCAGCATCGAGCGCCCGGGATACTATAATGAGCGCGCTGACGTTGCCGCCTCCCCCAACCGCATGGCGTCGGCATCAAATCCACCTTCGCGGGCCGCAGAATGAGACGATTTGAGCCGGCCTGGTGGCTGCCGGGTGGCCATTTGCCAACCGTTTGGGGCAAGAAGGCGCGCCAACAAGCAATGGTGCACGACCGCCTGGAGCGTCTACGCACCCCGGACGGAGATCACATCACGCTGGCGAGGATGGGGGTCGCCACGCCCGACGTCCCCCATTTGTTGGTACTTCACGGCCTCGAAGGCACCCTTCGGGCAAAGTACGCTCACGGTCTCCTGACTCAGGCCCGTGCTCGTGGCTGGACGGGGGATCTCATGCTGTTCCGGTCCTGCGACGGCGAGATGAACTCGGCGCCGCGCCTGTATCATTCAGGCGAAACGTCGGACCTTGAGTTTGTCGTTCAGACCTTCGCCCACGCGCATCCACGCACCCCGCTGGTGATCTGCGGGATTTCGCTTGGCGGCAACGTATTGCTCAAGTGGCTCGGAGAAACTGGACCCCGAGCCCGTGAGATCGTGACTCGCGCGGCCGCGGTGAGCGTCCCTTTTGATCTCGCGGCAGGGTCTCGATACCTCGAAAAGGGATTCTCGCGCGCATACGCGCGCCATTTCCTCGCTACGCTACGAGTCAAGGCGATTCAGAAGTGCCGACAGTACCCGACCCTGTTGGACGCTGACGCAATTCAGGCAGCGCGGACCATCTGGGAGTTCGACGACGTGGCGACCGCGCCACTCCACGGGTTCTCGAGTGCCGCGCATTACTACGAAGAGTCGAGCTCAATCAGATTCCTCAATCAGGTTCGCGTCCCAACCTTGCTGTTCAGCGCATTCGACGATCCATTTGTGCCGCAGGAGGTTGTTCGCCGCGTGTCGGCTCGCGCCGAAAGCGTCCCGTCGCTTACGGTGGATTTCACGCAACGAGGCGGCCACGTGGGATGGATCGAGGGCGTGCCTCTACGTGAGAGGTATTACATGGAGGAGCGCGTTGCAGAATTCCTTGGAAACTGGCAATGATGGCGCTAAAAACTGACTATTATGGCTTATTACTGACCTGAAAATACGGGAGCTTAGTATTGTCTTGACTTGCCGGGTGTTGCCCCGCGCAGCAATCGTGCGCAGGGTTCGTCGACAGTTGGTGGAAATTGCACAATCTAGGAAGATGTTATATTTATTTGACGTCTTCTGGGGAGTGTGTTTTTGCTATCTGACTCTGCTCTCGAGATGGCGATTGGGTGCGACCCAAAGTGGCTGTATAACGCCGCGCGACGCACAAACCGGCCTATCTCGCGGTCTGCCGAGAACGCGGTTTGGTGGCGGATGGTGTTCCTGCTGGCAGGAGGAATCGGTGTCCCTGTCGCCAGCGCAGTGCTGGGTGCCGACGCGATCATGGCGCTCGATCGTGACGTGTCCCGGGTGAAACTACGTGCGACCGGGGATGACGCGGTCGCCGTGAGCGTCGACGTTGCACGCTTCCACGATAGTGCCGCGCTCGCAATTGCCGCGGCGCTGCTGCTGGCAGTCCCAAAAAAGCGGGGCCGTCCGAGAAAACGGCCTCGGTTACGCGAGCGGACGCCGCCTTCCGCTGCCGACTCGGCCCCCGCTATTGTCGACGCCAATGCCCAGCTCGGGCGCGCGCTTGGCGCGATCAGGCAATCCGGGCCCCACCCCGATGCGTCTGCGCCACTGAGATCGCTCGTTTCACTGACTGACGCCGGCGTTGACTTCGTCGTGGTCGGGCCCGTTGCCGCGGCCTTCAGGGGGGCGAGTATCGCGCCGGCCGCGATCGACATCGTCGTCTCGACGAGCGGCGCTGGACCGGGGCGCCTTTCGTCGGCACTGAATGCGATGTCCGCGCGTCCGCGAGGAGTTGAAGTTCGTGATGGCTTTGCATTCGACTCGGCGCTGATCCGCTCTCACCCCGTCCTCGCGCTCCGGGTCGGCATGCTTTCGCTGAACGTGTTTCGCCATAGCCGCCTCTTCGGCGACTACGGGACCGCTCGCGAATCGGCGGTCGGGGTCGTGGTACCAGGCGGCCGGACGATACGGATTGGCCAAGGCGTGCCGCCTGATGGGACATCGTTGACCGAGTGATCCGCAGGCAGGCACCACGCCGCGCGGTCGGCATCGCCGTCGCGGTGCCTGCAACACCCCGAGCGAGTGCGGTACCTTTCCCGCGGCCTGTCGCACGCCCGAAATTCTCAGGTCGGTACCATGCCCGTCGCGCCGAGATCGCGCTAACGGCGCGACATCGAGAGGAGTGACAGCCACTCGGGCCAGTTACCAGACATTTCGAAGAAATCGTCGAAATACGCGAGTCCCGCGCTTTCGAATGCCTGAATGAGAGCCGTCAGTCCGGCATCGTCGTAGATCGGACCAATGGCGATCAGATCCTGTTCGACACGAAACTCGTCCTCCGTCAGGACGAGGGCTCGGTCAATCGATTCACGTGTGAGATTCGCCCGCTCGAACGCCGACCGGCGCACAACGATGGTGGGGGCCCCTGCCGCAAGAGTGATTGGCATGCCGCCACGATACCGGAACACTGATGAGCCATGCAAGCGCAGCGTCGTTTGATGTGATCGTCATCGGAGGCGGCCATGCCGGTGTCGAGGCCGCGGTTGCTGCCACCCGGGCCGGGGCTGGTCGCGTCGCGCTGGTCACAAAGGGCGTCGACCTGATAGGCCAGATGTCCTGCAACCCCGCTATCGGAGGGATTGCGAAAGGGACGGTTGCGCGGGAAGTCGACGCGCTGGGCGGCATCATGGGGCGCGCGACGGATCGTGCGGCAATCCAGTTTCGGATGCTCAACCGCGGCAAGGGGCCGGCTGTGTGGGCTCCGCGCGCGCAGTGCGACCGTAGCCGGTACAAAAGCGCTGTCCAGTCATTGCTCGTCGAGCATCCGCGGCTCTCGGTGCTGGATGCAACCGTGGATGCGCTCACTTTCGCCGCTGACGGCTCACTGACCGGGGTGGAAACGACGGACGGCTCCGTTCTGCGCAGCCGCACGGTGATCGTCGCCACGGGAACCTTTCTCCGCGGTCGCATTTTCATCGGCACGGACATCCAGGTGCCGGGTGGTCGCGCCGGCGAACCGCCGACACGCGGGCTCGCACGTCAACTCGAAGCGCACGGGCTCGAGACCGCTCGCTTCAAGACGGGTACGCCGCCGCGAATTGACGGGCGGACCGTCGACTACGGGAGGCTGCAGCGACAAGACAGTGAGCTTCACGCGTTTCACTACCGCTGGTCTCGCGTCGCAGAGCCGGTGGCCGCACTCCCTCAGGTACCGTGCTGGTTGACGTGGGCAGCCGCCGAATCCAAGGAGATTGTCGCGGCGCACCTTCACCAGTCGGCCATGTACGGCGGGGCGATCGGGGCGCGTGGCCCGCGTTACTGCCCGTCGATCGAGGACAAGGTCGTTCGATTTCCGGACGCCGAGAGGCACCAGGTTTTTCTCGAACCGGAAGGACTCGCCACGCCTGAGATGTACGTCAACGGGTTGTCCACCTCGCTGCCCGCAGACGTTCAGCTGGCCCTGCTGCGTTCGGTGCCCGGGCTGGAACGCGTGGACATGACGCGCCCGGGGTACGCCATCGAGTATGACTACTACGCTCCGACCGGCCTTTACCCGTGGCTGGAGTCGCGAGCCATTGCCGGGCTGTTCTTCGCTGGCCAGGTCAATGGCACGACGGGATACGAGGAGGCCGCCGGCCAGGGTGTGCTCGCCGGCATCAACGCCGGGCGTCGCGCGGCGGGACGAGATCCGGTGACGCTCGGACGCGAGACGTCATACATCGGCGTGCTCGTGGATGACCTTGTCTCGCGGGGAGTTGACGAGCCGTATCGCCTGTTCACGTCCCGAAGCGAGTTCCGGTTGACGGTCCGGCAAGACAACGCGATCCAGCGGCTGGGCACGATGGGCATGACGCTTGGCCTGTTCACGGAGCGTGAGCGGGCGACGATCGAGCGCCGCCTCGAGAGCGAATCAGCACTGCTTGAATCGGCCCGGCGCGAGCGGATCACACCGGATGCAGCCATGCCGGTGTTGTCAGCTGCGGGGTCGGCATCGCTTGCGCACACGCTGAGGATAGCGGACGTCGTTCGCCGAAACGGGGTGTCGCTGGGTGACGTCATGACCGCGGCGGGACTTCCGCAACCCGATGACGACGAAGCGCTGGTGAGCGTCGAACTCGAGCTCAAGTATTCCGGCTATTTCGCGAGGGAACGCGCCGGCGCGGAAAGGCTCCGCTCGATGGGGACGTTCTCGCTTCCCGATGGTGCGCCCTACGCCACCATGAAGTCCCTCAGCACAGAGGCGCGACAGAAGCTCGGTGTGCGGCGTCCAGCAACCCTCGCGCAGGCGGCAAGCATCCCCGGAATCAGTCCGTCCGATCTCCAGAATCTGGTGTTGGAGATCGAGCGGAACCGCTGAACTTGGCGGTGGGCGTGCGCATGTGGCCGTCCGACGGGGTCACCCCGCGCGGGGTGATGTAGATGCCGGGCGCTTCGGCTTCCGCTGACCGGTGGCTTGCACGCGGGGTCGCCGTGTTGTTGATCGCCCTCGGATTCCTGCCGGTCGCCGAATGGCTCCCCGGAGGGCTGGTCGATCCTGCCTATCGGAGGCGCTGGGTCGAGTGGGCGTACGGCATCGTGATTTGTGCCGGCGGTGGTATCGTCGCGTCCGTGGCAGCGCGGAACGTCCCGGCGCTTCGAGCGCTTGCTCAGCACGGGGCGAACACGCTCGGCGCTGCACTTCGGGCTTCACCGTTGTTCGCCGATGCGGCCGTCGCCGCCCTTTGCGGGATCACATACGCCATCCTCGCCCTGACGGTTTTCGACGCGCGGCCGCTTCTCATTGATGAGCTCGTCCAGGTGCTTCAGGCGCGGATGTATGCGTCGGGCGCACTGTCGATTCCGACTGACAGCGCGCCCGAGTTCTTTTCCGTTCTGCACATGGTGGACATCGGGGAGCGGTTTTATTCGCAGTTCCCTCCTGGTTGGCCGGCGCTCCTGGCTGTTGGCTCCCTGATTCGCGCCGAGTGGCTTGTCGGACCGGCGTGCGGTGCCGTTGGAGTGTTCCTGTTTGCGCGACTCTTGCGCCGCGTGCACGGCGATCAGGCGGCACTCACCGTGACCCTTGGCTCGGTGCTGTTCGGCATGGGCGCCTTCGCCGCGTTCCAGTTCTCTTCGCATATGAGCCACGGACCGGTAACCGTGTTCATTCTCGCGGCCATGCTCGCCCTGACCCGATCGCTCGACCGCGCGAGCGTTGCCGGGAACACGCGCATGAAGTGGGCCGTAGCTGCGGGATTGGCGGCAGGGATTGCCTTTGCGATACGACCCCTTGATGCGGTGGCGTACGCCGTGCCTTCGTCTGTATGGCTGTTCTGGAGCGTATACCGCGATCGGACTTTGGCTCGCGTGGCCGTTGGCGCGGCCATCGGTCTCGCCATTCCGGTGGCGATTGTAATGTGGGTGAACCTGCAGACCACTGGCTCGCCAACGCTCTTTGGCTACGAGGCGCTGTGGGGTGCTGCGCATGGCCTCGGGTTCCACGCAGCTCCGTGGGGCGACCCACACACACCACAGCGGGGGATTGAGTTGGTGTCGCTGTATGTCACGCGACTCAACGTCTACTTCCTTGAAAGTCCGTTCCCGTCCCTCGTGCCTGTGATTGCCGGTCTTCTCCTTGCTCGCTCCCTTCACCCGATCGAGAAGCTCCTCCTCGTGGCCACGGGCGTGCACGGCATGCTGTACTTCGCCTATTGGCACGATGGGTTTTATCTCGGACCTCGGTTTGTGACGCCGTGGATTCCGATACTCGTGATGGCGTGCGTGCGCCTGGGACGAAGTGTTCTTGCCATCCGCCTGCCGGCGCGCGTTCGAGACGGCCTGATTGGCGCAACCGTCGTTGCGGTGGTGCTGACCGCCGTCAGCGGCGTGCCATCGCGCATCGCGCAGTATCGCGCTGGCCTGACTTCGATGCGAACGGATTATGGCGCCGAGGCCGTTGGTAGCGGCGTTACAGGCGCGCTTGTGTTTGTGCGCGAGAGCTGGGGTGCTCAGCTTGTTGCCAGACTTTGGGCGCTGGGCGTGTCGCGAAGTGCCGCGGCAGCGTTCTACGCAAAGACGGACGCGTGTGCCTTGCACCTGGCGATCGGCGAACTGGAGGCGGGCGGTGTGCGAGGAGCCGCCGCTGAAGCGCAGCTTCTTCCGGTGTTGCGCGATTCTCTTCTCGTGCGCGCAAGCAACGTGTCGCCCGACACCACCGAACGAATGCTCCCGGGCTCGGTGTACGGCGCCGAATGCAGCGCGCGCGTCGAGGAGGATCGCGCAGGGTACGCCCTGTACCCGCCATTTCTCCTGGATCGAACCTCGGGGAACGTGTATGCCCGCGATTTCGGGGCGCGGAACAGCGAATTGCTGAACCGTTACCCGGAGCGACGGGCATACCTGGTACGACGTGACGGGGTCGACGGAAGCGCCCCGCTGATCTGGGTGTCGATTCGCTAATTGAGCAGAGGGTGGAGTACGCTTGGTCAGGTGCCCATGCTCGAGCATTCGGCTTGCCTGTCCGCCTCCCTGTATGACAGGCGCCATAAGATGATGTATCAGAGACAGTAGCACCACGAAGTAAACTATTGTTTACTGCTAGTCTATATGTCAGTCTTGCGTCGTGCTATTTTTTGCTCAGTTGGCAAGACGCGCTGGCTGACAGATTGTTGTTCCACGTGGAACAATTTGTCTTGCGTCTGCTGCGTCGGCTGGTGTACGTTGCCGCCGACACCTTCCACGTGGTGCAATGAGGATGAGCTCGCGGATTATCGCTGTCGCAAATCAAAAGGGCGGCGTGGGAAAGACGACGACGGCGGTAAACATTGCCGCCGGGCTCGCCGCCGCCGAGCGGCGGGTTCTGCTGGTCGATAGCGACCCGCAGGCCAACGCAACGAGTGGCGTAGGCATTCCTCACGCGTCGCTCGACCGCAGCACATACGACGTCTTGCTCGACCCGGAATGCATACGCGATGTCGTTCTAAGGGGCGTTCAGTTCGACTGTCTTGATGTTCTGCCGGCGACGCCGGACCTGGCGGCCGTGGAGGTTGAACTGGCGACGGAGCCGGATCGGGCCGAGCGTATGCGATCCGCGCTGGGGCGCATTCGAGACGACTACGAGTTCGTCGTCGTGGACTGCCCGCCATCCCTTGGGCTGATCACCCTGAACGTGCTCGTGGCCGCCGATGCCGTGCTGATCCCACTCCAATGCGAGTATTACGCACTCGAGGGGTTGACTCAGCTCCTTCGAACCATCGAGATGGTTCAGCGTGAGCTGAATCCACGGCTCGTGCTGGATGGGGTAGTCTTGACGATGTTCGATTCTCGCTTGAATCTCTCTCGCCAGGTCGTCGAGGACGCCAAGTCGCATTTCGGCGAGCTGGTCTTCCAGAGCATCATTCCAAGGAACATCAGGTTGGCTGAGGCGCCAAGCTTCGGCAAGCCAATAATCACGTACGACCTTGCTTCGGTCGGCGCTCAAGCTTACCTGGCCGTGGTGAACGAGATCCTCACTCGCACAAGATCGGCGCCCCAGGCAGCGCTGAGCAGCGTATAAAACTACTCTCTTTTTGAGACATATTATGTCGACCGAGAAACCTCGCCGGCTGGGACGCGGCCTCGACGCGCTGATTACATCGGGTAGCGCAGCGCGCCAGGATCTGAAGTTCCCGGTTCGCGCCGACGCTCGCGACGCCGCGCCCGGGTTTCAGAATGTTCCCGTCGCGTCGGTGGTCCCGAATCCCCTTCAGCCCCGGCGCGCGTTTGACGAACGGGAGCTCAGTGAGTTGCGCTCGAGCATTCGCGCAAACGGCCTTCTTCAGCCTCTCCTTGTTCGTCCGGCGGGAACGTCGTTTGAACTCGTAGCCGGCGAGCGCCGATTTCGCGCAATTCAGTCGCTCGGGTGGCGCGAGGTCCCGGTGCATGTACGTGAGCTCGACGATCAAGCCGTCTTGACGCTCGCCCTCATTGAGAACCTGCAGCGAAGCGATCTGAATCCGATCGAGGAGGCCGAGGGATATCAATCCCTCGTGTCGCGATTTGGGCTCACGCAGCAGCAGGTTGCTGACGCTGTCGGCCGTGAGCGGTCCACAGTTGCGAACATGCTTCGGCTGCTTGCGCTGCCCGATGCCGTGCTTTCCATGGTACGTTCTGGCGACGTGTCGCTCGGCCATGCGAGGGCGCTGCTCGGGCTCGCCGACGCCAATCAGATGGTGACGATGGCAATGGCCATCGTTTCCGACGGGCTGACGGTCCGGGATGTAGAACGACAGGTCCGGCACTCGGCATCCGGGAATGAGCGTCGGAAGCCGAAGGGTGCGGCCAAGCCCGCTGCACGCCCAGCCGAGGCGAAGGGCATCGAGGAGCAACTGCGACGCAAGTTCCAGACAGACGTCTCGGTTACCACAACGGCAGATGGCCGCGGGGAGCTTCGATTCACGTTCTACTCACCGGATGACCTGGAGCGAATGCTCGACCTGCTCCTCGGATCCCATCGCGATCCACTCTGATGTCTCGCGCATCGTCGCGCTCCAGCGCGCCCAGTGGCCACGGAGACGTCTTTGCCGACAACCTCGGCGCGATGATCGTTCACGTGCAGCGAGAGGCCGGCATCGCGCACCGTACCTTTGTCCTGCGCCCGTGGCAAGTGAGGGCGGTCCGATTGCTTGCTTACCCGTGGACACGGGTTGTCTTGGTGGCCATGTTCTTCAGTTGGGCGTATCTCGCAATCCAGGCCGCGCGCGTGCCTTTACTGAGAAACCAGATCGTGCGCATGGAGGAGGATGCAGTCCGACTCGACACGCTTCAGCAGACAATGGCGGATCTGCAGGCCAGGTATGATCAGTTGCAGGTGATGCTGAGCCGACCCGCTGCCTCGGCACCATCAGCTGCGTCGGGCACACGAGCGGGCAGCAAGACGCCGTAGGCACGTCCGGCGCGACGAAGGTGCAGCCCCGAAAACCACGGAGAGTACGAATGGCCATGTTCGGAAAGGAAAATCCTCCGCGCTCCGACCAGCGCGCGGCTACGGCTCCTGTAGAGGCGGCGCTGTCGATCATCTCCGCCGGTATGCGAATCACCGGCGATGTCGAAACCTCGGGAGCGCTGAAGATCGACGGAGAAATCAATGGGTCGATTACCGGCGCCCGACAGGTCATGCTGGGGCGAGGCAGCGTCGTCCGAGGCAACGTGGCGGCCGGCGAAGTGGTAGTTGCCGGCTCGATCGATGGTTCCGTCACGGCCGGCGACCGGCTCGAGCTACAGGCGACCGCTGCCGTGACCGGAGATATCGACACCAAATCGATCGTTGTAACGGAAGGCGCCAAGATCAACGGACAAGTCCGAATGACGGCCGCCGCGGCGCGACCTGAAGCCCTGCGCATCGCACGGGCCTAAAGCTCCAGTACAAACAAGTGTTTACAACTCGGCGTATCGTGTTTTCGGCGAACGGTATATGGGACTTCGTCGGTCGCGCTGCGGCGGCGATAGCTGTGACTCTCCTGCTCGCCGGCTGCGATTCCTCGGGTCGTGCTGCCACACGTGACGGCTTTCGCGTCGCGTTGCTTACACCTGGACCAGTCTCAGACAAGGCATGGAATGGGAGCGCGTTCGAGGGGTTGTCGCGCATCCGGGACAGTCTTGGAGCAGGAACGAGTCACATTCAAGTGCGAACACCCGCGGATTTCGAAGAGAACTTTCGGCAGTATGGCGCCGATGGATTCTCGCTCGTCTTTGGCCACGGCTTTGAGTTCCAGGACGCTGCCGCGCGCGTCGCTCCCGATTATCCGGGGACTGTGTTCGTCACCACTGGCGGCGAAACGGTGCGCCCAAACGTCGCCGCGCTCTCGTTTGCCTTCGACGAGCCCTCATTTCTCGCGGGAATGGCGGCCGCGTCAGCAACTGCGACGGGCACCATTGCATCGATCGGCGGGACCGAGCTTCCCCCCGTGAAATCGTCATTTGAGGCGTTCGCTGCCGGCGCGCGCGTTGTTCGGCCCTCGATTCGCGTCATCACGACCTATCTCGGGAACTGGGACGACGTCGGCGCGGGCAAGGAGCAGGCCCTTGCACTCGTGCGTCAGGGCGCTGATGTGATCTTCCAGAATGCCGACGCGGCCGGGTTGGGGGCGTTTCAGGCGGCGCGGGAAGGACGATTCCTCATCATCGGATCGAACGCCAACCAGAATACACTCGCCCCGGATGCCGCCCTTGGAAGCGTCGTGATAGATGTGCCGCACGCGTTCCTGCTCGTGGCACGCGAAGTGCAACGCGGTGGTTTCGCACCGCGTGTTATTCGCTTCTCGACCGTCGACGACGTGGTTCGCTGGGAGGAAAACCCGCGCCTCGGCGGGCGGATCAGCGCAAGCCACCGAGCGCGGATGGATTCGGTGAGGTCTGCCATGCGCTCCGGTACGTTCGTCGTCCCTGACCCTGTGCGGCCGTGACGGTCTCGCTTCCCGAGATCGCGTCACACATCGATTCATTGTTGCGTGTGCGCGATATCCCTGACTATCCGAACGCCGTGAACGGCGTTCAGGTCAGTCACCGGGGCCCGGTCGTCAAGGTCGCAAGCGCCGTCGACGCGTCCCTGCGCGCGATCCACTCGGCGATCGAGGCGCATGCCAACCTGCTGCTTGTTCACCACGGGCTCTTCTGGTCGGGCCTTCAGCCGATCACCGACCACCGGTACGATCGCGTTCGGCTGCTCATCGAGCACGACATCGCGCTTTATTCATCTCACCTGCCGCTGGATGTCGACGCGACGTTTGGCAACTCCAGGCTTCTTGCAGGCCATCTCTCGCTGTCCCCGACAGCTGGGTTCGCGCATTTCGAGGGCGTTCCCTGTGGCGTCCGGGGCGCCGCAGACGTTGCCACCACGTCACTGCTTGGCCGACTTGACGAGCTCGCCAGGCAACACGATGGGCGAGCCATTGCATCGGCTATCCCGGTTGGTCACCGCACGCGGCAATGGGCAATCTGCTCAGGCGCAGGGGCGGGAACGGCAACGCTCGATGAAGCCGCGGCGCTCGGTGTCGACACGCTCATAGTTGGCGAAGGCCCGCATTGGACAGCCGTCGATGCGCCAGAGCGTGGCTTGGTGATCATATACGTGGGTCATTACGTGACCGAGACGTTCGGCGTCCGGGCACTTGGCGAGCACCTGTCGACCACATTTGGAATTGCACACGAGTTTGTCGCATCCCCTACCGGCTTGTGACAGCTCGCGCGCCCGCTCTCGAGCTACGATCCATCGAGAAACGGTACGGAACGACGGTTGCGCTCTTCGACGCCTCGCTCCTTGTTCCGGCAGGGACGCTGCACGTGCTGCTTGGCGAGAATGGGGCGGGGAAGACAACGCTCCTCCAGATCGCCGCGGGACTCCAGCGCGCGGACGCCGGCACCATCTTCATTCACGGCACCGAGTACGGAGGCCGTGCACGGCCGTGGGCGAAGTCGGCCGGTATCGGCACGGTGCACCAGCACTTTTCCCTCGTTCCCGCGATGACCGTCGCCGAGAATGTTGCGCTTTCCAAACGACAGATCTCGGCGCGCTATTCGCCAACGGCGACAGCCCGTGCCGTCGCGCAACTCGCCGAGTCCGTCGGATTGGGCGTCGATCCTCACGCGATCGCCGGCGAGTTGTCGGTCGCCGCACAGCAGCGAACAGAGATCCTCAAGGCCATTGCGCACGAACCGGGTGTGTTGATCCTTGATGAACCGACGGCCGTGCTGTCGCCCGCGGATGCCCGAGACCTGTTCGCGTGGCTCCGATCCTTCGTCGCCTCGGGCCGAACGGCCATCGTCATCACCCACCGCATTCGTGACGCTCTCGACCACGCCGATGCCGTCACCGTGCTGCGCGCTGGACGTACGGTACACACGGCGGCGGCACGCGACGTTACCGAGCACGGGCTGCTCTCCGCAATCGTCGGAGAGCCGAGCTCAGGCGCTGCACCTCCGCCTCAGGCATCCGACGTTCGGCCATTCGTGGCAGACGGGAGCGACCCGGCGCTTCTCGATCTTCGCGATGTAACCGTTTTCGACCAGGCAGGTGTGCTTCGCCTGTCGAGCGCATCCGTCGCAGTTCATCGTGGCGAGATCGTCGGGGTGGCCGGTGTGGACGGGTCCGGTCATCGGGAACTCCTGCGCGTCCTGTCCGGACGACTCGCGCCAGCCGAGGGCAGGGCGGATGTGCCGGCGGATGTTGGCTTCGTTCCTGAAGACCGGCTCGGCGACGCGCTCATCGCCGACGTGTCGCTCACCGAAAATTTCGCGTTGCGCGGCGCCGGTACGCTCCGTGGCGTGCTGGACTGGCCGCTGCTTGCCGAGCGCACGACAACCTTGATTGGCGACGGCGACGTGCGCGGCGCCGGGAGCGGAACCCTCGCATCGCATTTGTCCGGCGGCAATCAACAACGGTTCGTGATTGCCAGGGAGCTTGCCTCCAATCCCTCGGCGGTCGTCGCAGAGAACCCAACGCGCGGCCTTGACGTGCGCGCCGCGGCCTCGGTGCTATCGCGTCTGCGGGTGGCGCGCGCGCGCGGCGCAGCGGTCGTCATCTATTCGAGCGACATCGAGCAGCTGGTCGATTGCTGTGATCGGGTCATCGTCTGCCACGGCGGGCGTGTTCGTGAAGTCGCCCCCGTCCCGGAGGCTATCGCCGCCGCCATGGTAGGCGCGTCGTGATGCCTCCGATGCACGTCACGCGCCTGGGCGCCCAACTGCTCGTGGTGGCGGGTGCACTCGCCATCGTGGCTGGCTTTGTGGCGGTCGCGGGCTATGACGTCTCCGAGGCCGCGAGTGCGGCGTTCGACGGGGCCTTTGGCAGTGCTTTTGCGGTGCTGTCCGGCACGCTCAAGCGGGCCACGCCGCTGCTCCTCCTTGGAGTCGCTGTTGCCGTTGCATTTCGAGCCGGCGTTCTCAATATCGGTGCCGAGGGACAGTTCCTGAGCGGTGCTGCAGCCGCTGTGGCGGTCGGACTGTACGCCTCGCCGGGCACGCCTGGCCCTGTCCTCGTGCTCAGTGAACTCGCTGCCGCCGCTGCGGCCGGGCTCGCGTGGGCCGGAATCGCAGCGTGGCTGAAGGCGCGATTCCGCGTGACCGAGGTGGTGAGCACGCTGTTGCTGAACTTCGTCGCAATCAATCTTGTTGGCTATCTGGTACGTGGTCCGTTGCAGGAACCGACGTACACCTACCCACAGTCGCCGACGATTGGCGACGTGGCCCGGCTGCCGTTGCTGTTCGACGGGCATCGCCTGCATCTGGGCTTTCTGATCTCGCTTGCGGTTGCCGTCGGTGCGTGGTGGGTGTTCTCTCGCACGGCGGCCGGTTTTCGGTTACGGCTGGCCGGCCTCAGTCCGCGCGCGGCGGCGAGCGCCGGGCTCGTTCCGGTCGAGCGAGTCCAAGCGAAGGCGCTTCTCGTGAGCGGTGCGATTGCCGGCGTTGCGGGCTTCTGTGAAGTCACGGGCGTGACCTATCGGCTGTTCGAGGGGCTTTCTCCCGGCTACGGGTATACGGCAATCGCGGTTGCGCTCCTCGGCAACCTCAACCCGATCGGAATCATCGCGTCGGCAACGCTCTTTGGCGCCTTGGGTTCGGGCGCCGACGCAATGCAACGCAACGCCGGAATTCCTGCCGAGTTCGCGTCCGTTGTTGCCGCGCTGATTGTTCTGGGGGTGCTCGCGGTGCCCGTATTGCAGTCAGCTGTGTTCCGCCGGCCCATTGGCGAGTCGTGACCACCGATGCTCGTTGACGGTTTTCTCGAGGCAATCGTTCGCGGTGCAACTCCGCTGGCATTTGCCGCGCTTGGCGAGCTCGTGGCCGAGCGCAGCGGTGTCATCAACATCGGCCTGGAAGGTTCCATTATCGGCGGGGCGTTTGTGTCGTTTGTCGTCGCGGCTGCACTCGGCCCCTCGGCAGGCCTTGCTGCCGGTGGACTCGCCGGGCTCTTCGTGGGCCTGATATTCGCATTCTTTGTCCTTGCGCTTCGGGCTCACCAGATCATCGTCGGGGCAGCCGTTACGATGCTTGCCCTCGGACTCACGGCCACGCTCAACGGCGCTTTTCCGCAGGGCGGGAGCCCGGCCAGCATTACCACTCTTCCGGCGATCGCGATTCCGTTGCTCTCGGATCTTCCGTTGATCGGGCGGGCGCTGTTCGTACAGCCAATGCCTACGTACCTGCTCTACGCGCTCTTTCCGCTCACGAGCTGGGCGTTGTATCGGACAATTGCCGGCGTGGTCCTACGTGCGACCGGCGAGCAGCCGGGCGCGGTGCGTGCGGCGGGACACAGCCCCGTTCGCGCGCGGGTGGGCGCACTCTGCGTGTGTGGTTTCCTCGCAGGACTTGGCGGTGCCTCACTGGTTGTTGCCCAGACGGGGACGTTTTCAGACAGCATGTCAGCAGGGCGGGGGTTCATCGCGATTGCGATCGTCGCGCTCGGACGCTGGAAACCGCTCGGCGTAGCCGTTGGAGCGCTATTGTTCGGCGCCGCGGGCGCGCTTCAATTCCTCGCGCAGTCGCTTGGTTGGAGCGTGCCGTACAACCTCGTACTGGCGGCGCCGTACGTGCTCACGCTCGCTGCCATGGCGATTGTGGGCGGCGCGAGATCAGGCCCGATGGCGCTCGGGCATGCCCTCGAGGGGTCGGGGCTGCGGCGGCGGTGATGGTGGGCGGGCTGGAACCCACGGCCCAACAAGGTCCCAGTGCCACGCGGCTGCTCGCTCGCCGGTTCGCGGGTCCTTCAGTGGGCGAAACTGCAGGCGCGACGGATGCAGGCCCATCGCAAGCCCTGCACGCTCCAGCGCTTCAAGGTTGCACGACACAAGGTGCGCCATCGCATGCCCATGCCACGTGTGCCGATGAAGCCACAAGCCACCGGACAGCGCGTGCTCGAGCCCGGCTCTCCAGCGCGTGAACTCTTGCCACCTGATCATGCGGCCGTCACGCCGGCACTATTGGCAACCGATCAGGCCTTCGATCGTCGCGGGCGAAAGGGCTGAAACATTTCCCGAAAAGAGCGCACACGTCAGCGGGTATGAGGCCGGGTGTGTCGCAATGGCGGACCACCCCGACGACGTCGCTGACATCACGGTCAGCACAACCCCGGGCGAGTTCCTGTAGCTCAGCTTGCTGATGTCGTCCGTGTAAACGGCGTTTTCGAAGAAGTACGCTTCTTCGGCGGTGGCGAGGTTCCGAAGATCCGTCTTCAGGGATGCGGCGTTCGCCTTACCCTTGGTGTTCTGGAATTTCGGTATCGCGATGGCGGCCAGGATCCCGATGATGACCACGACGATCAGCAGTTCGATCAGCGTGAAACCCGATGGGCGCTCGCGCCCGTTGGGCCACTTGGGTGCCGTGGGTTGGATTGTGATCATGGTCACAGTCTTGTCCGGTTTCGTGGGTTCGCTGGAACGGGCCGCGGAATCGGAGTGGCAAGCTCGGGGCCGTTCGAGGGCACCTGGCTAAACGTATGCCTTTCATCGCCTTTCGCTATGGGCGGATGTCCAGGCTCTCACTTAATGACACTCGTTTCGCACCGGATGCCGCAGAGTGCAAGCGCGCGGGCGGCTCAGGATTTCGCCTCGAGCCAATTGTCGCCCACGCCAAGGTCGACCACGACCGGAACCTTCAAGGGCACGGCCGTGGTCATGGCGACGGTTACCAGTTCCTTCAGGGAGTCCAGCTCTGATGGCGGGGTCTCGAACACCAGCTCGTCGTGGACTTGCAGAAGCATGCGACTCCGCAGGCCCTTGGCGCGAATCTCGGCGTGCACGCGAATCATGGCCACCTTGATCAGGTCTGCGGCGGATCCCTGAATGGGCGAGTTCTGCGCGGTTCGCTCACCAAAAGCACGAATATTGAAGTTCCGATCCTGCAGCTCGCGGATGTAGCGGCGGCGGCCCAGAATGGTCTCGACATATCCGCGTTCGCGTGCTTGTGCGACCGTCGCATCGAGGAAGTCGCGAACCCCGGCAAATCGAACGAAGTAGGTCTCGATGAACTGCTTGGCTTCGGTGTGCTCGATCTTCAGTTGCTGCGAGAGGGCGTGCGCTCCCTGTCCGTAGATGGTGGCGAAGTTGATGGTCTTGGCACGCGCGCGCATGTCCGGCGTGACCTGGTTCGCCTCAACGCCAAAGATGATCGACGCTGTTTGCCGATGGATGTCGCCGCCGGCGGCAAAGGCGGCCACGAACGCCGGGTCGCCTGACAGGTGGGCGAGCAGCCGCAGCTCGATTTGCGAGTAGTCGGCCGCCACCAATTTCCAGCCGTCCTGCGGCACGAACCCTTGGCGGATTGCCTTGCCGAGATCCCGGCGAATGGGAATGTTCTGGAGGTTCGGATCGCTGGACGCCAGCCGTCCCGTGGCGGCGCCGGCCTGGCTATACGACGTATGCAGCCGACCAGTGTGCGGATTCACGAGACCCGGTAGCGTGTCCAGGTAGGTACTCTCGAGTTTCGCGAACTCACGATACTCCAGAATCAATCCCGGAAGCACGTTGCCCTCGTCGGCCAACTGCTGCAGCACCGATGCGTCCGTGCTCGGCCCTGTGGAAGTCTTCTTCCGGACCGGCAGTCCCATGCGCTCGAACAAGATCGTCGCAAGTTGCCGGTTCGAGTTGATGTTGAACCGCTCGCCGGCCACTTCGTAGATCGCGTCCTCGGCCAACCCGCGTTCGCGCGCAAACTTCGTCTTCAGCGAGAGGAACCACGGCAGGTCGATGCAAATGCCCGTCCATTCCATCTCGGCCAGCACATTGATCAGCGGGAGTTCGACTTCGCGCAATACGCGGTCTGCGCCCGCCGGGGCGAGCTGGGGCTCCAGCACGTCGCGGAGTTCGTGGCGCGTACTTGCGTCTGCTGCGGAATACTCACGCGCAGCGTCGACGGTTACGCGATCAAACGAAATCTGCGCCTTCCCCTTGCCGGTAAGCGACTCGAACGACGGAATAGATCGCTGAAGGAGGTCGACAGCCAGAGCGTCGAGGGCGTGCGAACGTCGCCCGGCGTCGAGCAGGTGGCTTGCGATCATGGTGTCGAATGCGATTCCATCGAGGCCGACCCCGGCCTTCCTCAGCGCAAGTAGGTCGAACTTGATGTTGTGCCCGATTTTCGCCACGGCACGATCTTCAAGTAGTGACCGGAAGCCGGCCATTTCGGGACCAAGCAGCGGCGGAAGGTTCCTGACGGTGTTGTCCGAATCTGGCGGCAATCGCGGACCACCAACCGCCAGCTCATGCTGAGCCGGTTCGGCGCCCCGGTGCGCAAACGGGAGGTAGAACGCCACTCCAGGCGCCGTTGCCACAGCAATTCCGACGATTCTCGACCGCATCGGATCCATCACCGGCGGGGCACCTGCCTCCATGACTGTTTCCGCCTTGATCGCCATGGATCCCGCAGCCCTGGCGAGTGCAATGACGCGCTCCACGCCGGCTGTGTCGTCAATGGTTTCGAAGCTCGTTATTCCCGCGGCCCTTCCGGCATCCGATGTTGCCGTGCTGCGGTCGTCGGCTCGCGCCGCCGCCTTCTGCGCATGCACGCGAAACTCCAACTTCACGAACAGGTCCCGTAGCTTCGCCCAATCGGGATCACGCACCGCGAGGGAGTCGAGATCGAGCGTCATCGCGAGATCGGTCCTGATCGTGACCAGCTGCTTCGACAGTATCCCGTTTGCGGCGTTTGCCTCGAGTGCGGACCGGGCGCGCGCCGGCTCGACCTCGGGAAGGTGCGCCAGGATATTCTCGAGTGGCCCCCACCGTTCGATGAGTGCCCGCGCCGTCTTGTCACCGACCCCCCGGACACCCGGCACATTGTCGGAGCTGTCGCCAAGCAGGGCGAGGTAGTCGACAACACGCTCCGGTGCGACGCCCAGCCGTTCGGCGGCGTTCTCGGTGTCGTACCACTTCTCGGTGGTCTGACCCGGCCGGCCATGCCATGGATTGAGGACCTTGACGCCCGGCCCGACCAGCTGGAGAAAGTCCTTGTCACCGGACACGATCACCGTTTCGACACCTTGCGCAATCGCCTGGCGAGCGAGCGTTCCGATCACATCGTCTGCCTCGAAGCCGTCGAGCTCAAGGATCGGAATCCGGTACCCGTCGAGGATCTCGCTGATTCGCTCCACTCCCGTGTCGAAATCAGCCTGCATCTGTGGCTCGAGGCGTTCGCGGGTCGCCTTGTACGCCGGATACGTTTCGTGACGGAACGAGAGTCCGGCGTCGTGGACCCAGCCCAGATACTCTGGGTGATGCCGATCGATCAACCGGCGCAGAAACTCCGCTGCCCCGTGCGCAATCGCCGTGTTCTCACCCTTGCTGTTGACCAGCTGCTGGTTGCCGAGGGCGAAGAACGACCGATAGATCAGCGCGTAGCCATCGACCAGAAAGAGTCGCGGTGGTGATGCCGGCGTCATCCCGGGCGCACTACTGCACGCGCCGACGCCACGACGTCATGAACTCCGCTTCGCTCGACGCAGTCAACTTCCAGCGGCCGAATCCATTCTGGTCGTAGAACGTGACAATCAGGTTGACGTTGCGATACTCCCATATCTGCGTGCGTCCACGATCGGTCAGTGTTCGCTGCGGCTGCTCGTACACCTGATCCGGGCGCCCGAGTCCGAGCAGCACCCGGCCGCGGTCGGTCATCCACCCTGGTGACGCCTCTTCCCGGAACCGGGCATTGGCTTCGGCCATGCGCGTGAAGTAATCGCGAAGGGCGTCTGGCGACCGATACAGGTCCGAGTAGTAGCTCACGAACTCGGTCCACGCCGCCGGCCGCGATTCTGGCGGCGTGTTCCGCAACTGCTCGATCCGGAATGGCGACGCATACCATCGCAGGTAGTTCACCATCTCCTCGTACGACGCCAGCGGGAGGTCGACGCCGAACCCCACAAAGAGCGGCGCACGAACGGTGTCCATCGCGCCCGCTGCCCAGACCGCCAGGCGCATTGCTCCGATTCCGACCCGAGCCGTCGGAATTCCGATGGTTCCCGCATGCAGGGATCCGTGGCGCGCCAAGGTGGCGCTGTCGCGAAACATCGTGTTTCCGTTCTCGGCGTGGACGCTGTACTGCACCGTGCGAGGCGTGCTGTCGGCACCGTACGCTTCGACGAAGAATGGAATGAGGGAATCCCGGCCGAAGATCGCGGCCGATGTCGGATTCACGATGATCTGCGGTATCGCGGCGAGTCGCGTCCGAATGCTGGCTCGCGCAAACGATACGGGTGTCGAGAGTCCGCGCGCCGCCGCCGATGGGACGTCAAGCGTCGCGGCATCTTCGCTGGAACGCGCGCTGCCGTCGTCCCGGACACTGACCGAGAACTCATACTGCCCCGGCGCCAGCGTGAGAATTTCCTCGAACAGGACGCTTTCGTCGGCGCGGGTCGTCTCCTTGAAGCTGGCGACGACGACATTTTCGTGTGCCTCGATCGTCCGGACAGTGGCAGCCCCACGCCGGAGCGAAATGGTCACGCTGTATCCGGCCCGGAATCGATCGTCTTCCCGCGCAAACGTGAGCGCTGAGTTCGAGATGGAGATCGCGACGAGCGTGTGGGTGGAGTCCGGAGTTGCGGAGGCAAAGAACGCGACGCTTCCCACGAATGGCATCGGCGCGCCACGCGCCAACAGCCCGAGCCTTCGAAACAACCCGACAACGTCATATTCCTGCGGTCCGAGCGAGCTTCGTTGCGCGCTGGAAGGCTCCGGTGGCGCGCCCGCCGGGCGGCCCTGCGAGCCACCGCAGGCCTGGAGCAGGGCAATAGCCGCGGCGGCCGTCGCCGACCGCAGCAGATTCACCGTGGTGCCGGATTGCTGCCTGTTTTTCGCGAAAGTCATATCCATCCAGAACAGTACCCCGTGTAATGTGCGTCCGTTCGCTTGCTCCCGCGTGGCCCGCACCTTAGGTTCGCCCCGGTGTCGCGCGATCCCCTCACTGGCTCCACCATCGCCGGGTACGCCCTCGAACAGCGTGTTGGCGAGGGCGGGACGGCAACCGTATACCGGGCAAGTCATCCGGGCCACGGAACCGTCGCCCTGAAGGTCCTGCGCGACAAACTTCGCCAGGATCGAACGGCCGTTGCTCGATTTCTCCGCGAAGCGTCGTTCGGCACCCGTGTACAGCACCCGAACGTTGTGCGGACCATCGAGCTCGGTCAGTCACCCGAAGGGGTCCATTTCCTTGCGATTGAGTGGGCCGCTGGCGAGCTGCTCGAAGGCTATGCAAAGAAATGTGCCCCGCTGCCGCCCGACGAAGTAGCGACGATCGTCACACAGATTGCCGACGCCGTTCACGCCGCCCATGCCAACGACATCGTCCATCGGGACTTGAAGCCCGAGAATCTGATGTACGACCCGGCGACCCGCAACGTCAAGCTGCTCGACTTCGGCATTGCCACGGCCACGGACGTTGCCCCGGACGAGCGGCTGACGCGCGCCGGGTTTTTTGTCGGCACGTTGATGTACGTGGCACCGGAGGCGCTCAGTGGCGAGATCGTCACGCCAGCTGCCGACCAATACAGCCTGGCGTGCATCGCCTATCTGCTCCTGACGGGGACCTTGCCGTACACGGCCAAGTCTCCCCGCGAGATGTTCACCCAGCTGCTTTCGCAGCCGCCGATCACCCTCAACAAGGCGAAGCCGGACGTCGCCTATGGAAACACGGTTGAGGCGGTTGTAATGCGAGGGTTGGCGAAGGATCCCAAGGCCCGGTACGCCACTGTGGTCGACTTCGCGCGCGAACTCTCGGCGGCCCTCGCTTCGGATAGCGCGCCGGCAGCCGGCGATCCGGGCATCTTCTCGAGGATGAAGGGGCTGTTTCGCGGCAAGAGCTGAACGGTCAGCCGCCGAGGTCAGCGTCGGCCGGCAGCCAGACGGTGAAGAGCGAGCCGCGGCCCGGCGTGCTTTCCACGGAAATGTCGCCATCGAGGAGCCGCGCGAGGCGTCGGGAAATCGTCAGCCCGAGACCCGTGCCTCGGCGCTGTGAATCTGCACGCGGGCCGGCATTCACCTGTTCGAACTCCTCGAAGATCCTCTCCAGGTTCGCCGACTCGATTCCAATGCCCGTGTCGGCAACCTGAATCGCAATCCAGGAGTCGTAGGCCAGCAACAGGGGGCGCCTCCCTGTTGACGCCGCAACGGCGGACAGCTCGTCATCTCCCACCTGCATGGCACGAATGGCGACACTGCCGGTCTCGGTGAACTTGATGGCGTTTCCGATCAGGTTGACCAGGATGCGGCGCAGGTGCGAGATGTCGGTCACGACCCGCGGCAGTGATCCTGGCACGCTGATGGAAAAGCTCAAACCTCGCGCAGCGGCCAGCGGCTCCATCTCGGACACGACGTCGATGATGAAGGGTCGGAGCCTCACCGACTCCGAGTGCACCTCCAAGCGACCGGCGGCCATCCGGGCGAGATCAAGAACCTGTTCAACCAACTCCCGGAGGTGGTTGGCGGAGGATTCGATGCGTTCGACCGGGCCGCGTTGTCGCGGGTTCAGTTCGCCATAGGAACCGTCGCGCAACAGGTCCACGAAGCCGACGATTGCGGAAAGTGGGGTGCGCAATTCGTGCGAAACGCTTCCCAGAAACTCCGCCTTGGCGCGGTTCGCACGGTACAGCTCTGCAGATAGTTGTTCCAGCTCGGCAGATCGTTCCTCGATGCGCCGTGCCTGTCGCCGCTCATAGAAGAACACGATCGCCAACCCGGCCGCCACCACCCCCAGCGCGACCCACAGGCTCACCCTGGCTAGCCACGGCGCCGCGGCAGCTTGCAGATGGTACTCGGCGATCCCCAGCACCGCGAGGAGTCCTAGAAGCGCCCCGCCAAGTGCAACGCTCGACAAACGAACTGTCCGACGCACGTTCATCGCCGGCGCGCGAAGGAAGCCTGGACACACATTGACCGGAAAACTACCACCGGGTAACCTCCGCGTCGTGACGGCTCACGCGCGCCTGCTGGCCCTTCTCGCCGAACGCTCGGTAAGGCGGGGATCGTTCACCCTCGCGTCAGGCCGCACGTCGTCGTACTACGTCGATGCGAGGCTTACCACGATGAGCCCGGACGGGCTCGCAACGATCGGGCCACTCGCACTGCGCAGGTTTGCGGATGCAGGCCTGCATCCGGATTCCGTCGGTGGTTTGACCCTGGGCGCTGACCCCGTGGCGTACGCGATTGCTTATGCGAGCGCCCAGTCCGGCGCGGGAATCCGTGCGTTCACCGTGCGAAAGGAGGCCAAGTCCCACGGAACGGGGCGCCTCATCGAGGGTCCGTTCCGATCCGGCGATCAGGTCGTCGTGGTGGAGGATGTGATCACCACCGGCGGCTCGGCAAGACGGGCGATCGCCGCGGTGCGTCAGGCGGGGGCAACGGTGATTGGAGTTCTCGCCGTCGTGGACCGGGAAGAGGGAGGGCGTGACGCCCTCGCCTCGGAGAACGTGCCGGTCATCACACTTGCGTCGATATCCGAGCTGCTCGCGCTCGAATCCTGATGTGGGCCTGCTAAGCCGGAAGCCGATTCCGCTTACCTCCAGTTCCGATTCGCGGTCGCATGATCAGGGGAGACAGCTTCATCAGTCGTTCGCGATGCGGCCAGATGAGTTCCTCGCGGAAGCGGTGCATCATCGCCTCACCCGTGAACCGCCGCCGGAATTCCCCCGCTGAGATCCCGAGATACGTTCGCACGTGCCGCGCAAAACTTTGCGGTGACGAGTGGTCCAGATGGTTGGAGACATCGGCAATGGAGAGGCCCGTGTTCTCGAGCAGCCTCGCCGCACGGACAAGCCCGGCACAGGCCTGGTATTTCTTGGGGGCGGGTAGGCCCGCCCGATAGAACCGGCTGACCATCGTGCTCGGAAGGACCCCCAGGGTATTGGCGAGGTCGCGAACGGTTCGGAGGCCCGCGTAGCCGACAAACAGCGCCTCGATGAAACGAACCATGTCCGGGGGCGCGCCCTCCAGGTCCTCCAGCAACGCCTTCATGGCACGGTCGTCGCGTTCCTGAATCGCGCCGGCGGCCAACATTTCTCGCAGCCGCCCCCACCCATCTGGGGTGCGAACATCGATCAACTGCTGCATTCCGCAGTTGCCGAGCGCCAGCAGGTCAGAGGGCGTCGCGCGTGCGTGACGGCTGACCAGCACGACCGCCGGGATTCGCGGGAATTCACGCACAACCCGAGTCGCCCGTGGCAGCTCGTCCGGCTTGCACCGCGAGGCTGAAATGATCACGGCGCCGACGCGGCGTACCCGAAGGTCCTTCAAGACCTCCGCCATGGACTCCCGGTGAACCGTTCGGTACAACCCGGCCCCAGCGCGATCAACCTCCGGGCGCTCCGCCGGGTCGAGAACAGTGGCTACCGGCGCAATCTGGTTGGCGGCGTGCATCATGATCGTCTCCGGCTGAAGGTCCGGAGACGCTTGCCTCACAAGGTCACTTCGGGGTCACTCGTTGGCCCCGGTGGAAGGTTCGTGGCGTCATTGTCGCTTGGCTTTTGCTACGCCAGCGGTGATTTGCTGACGCGTTCGTGCGCCGGACGGTCCAGCAGGCTAAATTTCCAGTGCGAGTTCTCCCGGCCGGACGGTCGCGCCACAAATCGAGAGATCTGTGTCGAGGAAAGTCCGGGCTCCATGGACATGCTGCCAGGTAACGCCTGGGCACCTCACGGTGACGGAAAGTGCCACAGAAACCAGACCGCCCCGCGCAAGCGAGGGTAAGGGTGAAATGGTGGGGTAAGAGCCCACC